>CAYGOH010000117.1:1901-6109 GCA_964351385.1 uncultured Sphingobium sp.
GGCGATCGACGCGGATTTGAACGCCGGGTTGCTCTCACCAGAAGAGGCCAAGGCACGTCGCGCCGAAGTCGCCACCGAGGCGGATTTCTACGGCTCGATGGACGGTGCGTCGAAATTCGTGAAGGGCGATGCCATTGCCGGCGTTCTCATCCTGCTGATCAACATCATCGGCGGCATCATATTGGGCACGGTCAGCCACGGCCTGTCGCTGGGCGACGCCGCGCAGACCTATGTCATCCTCGCCATCGGCGACGCGCTTGTCGCGCAGGTGCCCGCGCTGCTGCTCTCCATTGCGGCGGCCAGCATCGTCACCCGCGTCAACAGCGAACATGACCTTTCCGGCCAGATCGCCAGCCAGTTCGGCAGCGGCAAAGCCTGGACGCCGGTGGCCGCGATCCTGACGATCCTCGGCGTGCTGCCGGGTATGCCGCACATGATCATCCTGCCTGCCGCAGCGATGGCGGGCTTCATCGCATTCCGTCTGAAGCGCTCTGCCGCTCAGGAGGCAGCGGCGCCTGCGCCAGAACCGGAACCTGAAAATCCGGCGAACATCGAATGGGACGATGTGTCTGACGGCGCGGTGCTGGGCCTCGAAATCGGCTATGGTCTCATCGGTCTTGTCGATGATCGTAAGGGCGCGCCGCTCATGGCGCGCATCACGGGCATACGCAAACAGCTGTCGCGTGAACTGGGCTTTGTCGTGCCGCTCGTTCGGGTGAAGGACAACCTCGCGCTCGAACCCAACAGCTATCGCATCACCATCGGCGGCGTGATCGTCGGCGAGGATGAAATCTGGCCCGAAGATCTTCTCGCGCTCGACAGTGGCGCGCTGGAAGGCACCGTCGACGGCCTCGCCGCCCAGGACCCAACCTTCGGGCTCGACGCCGTCTGGATCAAGCCGGAGCTTCGCAGTCAGGCAGTAGTGGCAGGCTACACCGTAGTCGATCCGCCGACGGTCGTCGCTACCCACCTCAATCAGCTTATCGCGATGAATGCCGCCGAAATGTTCGGCATGGATGAGGCACGCAAGCTGCTCGATGCGTTGAAGGAAGTGTCGCCGCAGCTCGTTGAAGGGTTGACGCCCGCCACGCTTAATCTTGCGCAGATCACGGCGTTGTGCCGTGCGTTGCTGGGCGAGGGCATCCCGCTCAAGGACTTCCGCCGCATTTGCGAGGCGATGGTCGATGCGGCGCGGCCCGACATGACGCCCGAACAGCTCGTCGAGGCGGTGCGCCAGCGTATCGGCTCGCTGATCATTCAGACGCTGGTGCCGGTGAAGATGCCGCTGCCGGTCATCACGCTCGACGGCGATCTCGAAGGTTTGCTGGCGCAAGCGATGAGAGTCGCGGGAGACGCCAAACATCCCATCGAACCGGCGCTTGCGGGCAAGATTACCGAAGCGGTTATTCAGGCTGCGCGCCCGATCCTGGCCGAGGCGCGCAACTTCGCCATCGTCACCTCGCCGCTTGCTCGCGCGGCTCTCGCACGCCTGTTCAAGCCGCATCTGCCCGAAACGCCGGTGCTCTCTTTCCTTGAGATTCCCGACGGAAAACCGGTGGAAGTGGTCGCGGTCGTAGGCGGCGGAGACGCCGTGAAGCCGCGCCACGATCCGATCCCCGATTCATCAAATTCGTCACGCGAAAGAATTGCCTAACTATTTGTGGCTAAAACGACTTTCGTTACTCCGTGGGGGATCTAACTGCTCATGTATGCAAGCAGGACAGCTGTGAATGAAGGGGCGCTGACCTACGGCCGCAAAGGCGGTGCGCAGAGTCCCGAGCAGCTCGCACGTCAATATATGCCGCTGGTGCGCAAGATCGCATGGCATGTGCATGGCCGCGTCTACACAGCGATAGATATTGAAGATTTGTTGCAAATTGGCATGGTCGCTCTCGTCGAAGCCGCCAATGGCTATGAGGATCGCGGCTTCGGTTTTGCGACCTATGCGCAGATGCGCGTACGTGGCGCGATGATCGATCATCTGCGCCGCCATGCAACGCTTTGCCGCTCAGGCATGGCGAAGCGCCGGGAGCTGGCTGGCGTTCGCGCCAAGCTGGAGCAGACGCTCGGCCGCATGCCGGGCGAGGCGGAAATGTCCGAAGAGATGGGCTTGTCGCCCTCCGACTATCGCGAGATGGCCGACGCCGCCGAGATGGTGCACGAACAGAGCATCGATGAGGTCTATTCCGATCAGTCGATGTGGTTCGCCGACATCGAAGATCGCGCTGACGATATTCTGGAACGGGAATCGCTCAAGGAAGCGCTTGCGTCGTGTATCGGCCAGTTGCCGGAGCGTGAGGCCATGGTTCTTCAGCTTTATTTCGTTGAGGAAATGAACCTTGATGAAATCGGCGCGACGCTCGATATTGGCGCGGCGCGCGTATGCCAGATTAAAAAGGCTGCGCTCGACAAGCTGCGCGGCCTGTTGAAGGGCTGGATCAACTAAGCCGGGGTCGTCACAGGGGGCTCCGAACCGGGAGCGACCGACCAGTGCTGAAGATCCCTATGCCCAAGGGAAAACCTCAGAAAATCTTTGTCGGCGCGGTGGCCGGAACGGTTGCACTGACGGTGGCGATTGCCGTCGGCGGCTTGTTCATGGGCGATGACTTGCCAGCAGAAGGGGTGTCGACAAAGCCTCTGCCTGCCCCTGACACCCCCCTTGAAGCCGATCGGGTTTCCAAGCCAAGCGCTCAGCCCGCTGCGCCGATAAAAGCGCCGGAAAAACCGGCGATGCAGTCCGTGCCTGCGATTGGCGTGAAGCGCGTGTTGCAGATCGACGGGCCGCTGAAGCATGGCGACTATGTCTGGGATGATGAGGGCGTGCCCCCCGGACCTATCGTCATTACCGCCGATCTGAAGGCCGAGACATTGTCCGTATTTCGCGGCGGCTACGAGATCGGCGTCGCCGCCATTCTCTTCGGCGCGACCGACAAACCGAGCCCCACCGGGCGCTTCCCGATCCTGCAAAAGGACGCGGATCATTATTCCAACCTCTACGATAATGCACCCATGCCCTATGCCCTGCGCCTGACGCAGGATGGCGTGTTTATTCATGGCAGCGAGGTGGAATGGGGCGGCGCGACGCATGGATGCCTGGGCGTTCCGACAGCGTTCGCGAAGAAGCTGTTCGGCGTCGCGAAGCTGGGCGATATCGTCATCGTCACCGATGGCAAGATGATGGACCTGAACTAGCAGCCCGCAGCCCGCAGCCCGCAGCCCGCCAGAGCTGTTTGATGCATAACAAAAGCCCCTGCTCAAGAGGGGGTAGAGCAGGGGCTTGGATTGTGCGTGTTTTTGTTTTTGTGCGTATTATGTTTTTGTGGCCGTTTTGATCGAATGGACCCCCGGCACGATGGGGACTGGAGATGTGCCGGGGGTCTATGATCGGCTGCCAGGTGGACCAATACCCCAGCCGGTCAAACTTGTTACCCGCTCCGCTTACTTGATCAGCGAGAGGACGCCCTGCTGTGCCTGATTGGCTTGGGCGATCATCGCGGTCGACGCCTGGCTCAGGATCTGGGCCTTTGCGAGAGCAGTTGTTTCCGCCGAGAAATCGACGTCTTCGATGCGCGAGCGTGCTTCCGTCAGGTTGGTGACGGTCGATGTGATGTTATCGACGGTAACCTGCAGGCGGTTCTGGCTCGCACCCAGCGAAGCGCGCGCTGCGGCAATCGAGTTGAGCGCCGTGTCGAGCGTCGCAAGAGCAGCCGAAGCATTCGCAGCGGTGGCAAGGTCGATTTCGGTCGCTGCTGCCGTACCTTGTGCAGCCGCTTTCTTGATGTTCATCGTGACCGAGCGGGAGTCGGCGAGCGTTACCGCAACGACGTCTGTCGCATTGATGCCGGTCTGGATGTTCACGGTGGCGGCCGAACCGTCGAGCAGTTTGACACCGTTGAAGTCGCTGGTCGTCGCGATCGTGTCGATCTGGTCGATCAGGGCGCGCGATTCATTGTCGAGCCCCAGACGGTCGGCGTTGGTGACGGTGCCGTTGGCGGACTGAACCGCCAGCTCGCGAATGCGCTGAACGATGTTGCTGATCTGGCCGAGTGCGCCTTCGGCGGTCTGGGCGAGCGAGATGCCGTCATTGGCATTGCGTGCAGCTGCGCCAAGTCCCCTGATCTGAGCGGTCATTTTGGTGGCGATGGCGAGGCCGGCGGCGTCGTCCTTCGCGCTGTTGATGCGCTTGCCCGAAGACAGGCGTTCCATCG
>CAYGOH010000118.1:0-6072 GCA_964351385.1 uncultured Sphingobium sp.
AGCGAAGGTGTGTTGGCGCTGGAGGCGGGGCGTGATCCCGATGCCGTCATTGCACATATATATAGCGCGCTGGAAAATGCCGGGTTCGGACCCGTGGATTATGTCGAATTATGCGATGCAGAGAGCCTGAAGCCTATCCGGCACCTTGCACGACCGGCGCGCTTGCTTGTTGCAGCGCGTTTGGGCAAAACAAGATTGATCGATAATTATTCTGTAAGATCAATATCTTAGAATTTCTGCCCGCAAGCCTGCATTCAACCCATCGGGTCGTTAACCAAATCTTAGCCATGATTCGCAAATGTCCCCTTCGAACAAGTGAGGGGTTGATCGTGGCTAACAGCATAAAATCCGCACAGTTTCTTGTTGAAAGCAGGCTGGCCGATGCGGCCCGTGGCAATTCGCAGGCCTGTTATGATTTGGGTATCGCCTATAGTTGCGGCACGGGCGGCGTCGATATCGATCTGATAGAGGCGCATAAATGGTTCAATCTCGCAGCCCTTGGCGGCAGCGAGGAGGGGCAGGCGCTTCGTGCCGAGATAGCCGAGGAAATGACAGCCCGTGAAGTTGCCGAAGCGCAGCGTCAGGCGCGTGCATGGCTTGCCGCTACTGCGCACCGCAGCGCGGCCTGACCGCTCCTATTCTGCTTTTCTGAACGGTGTGCGCTCGCTGAGCCAGTTTCGGTCCGCGCCGACCGCGCGCCTTTCCTGATCCAGGAAGCGTTTGACCGCCGCCCGGAAATTCGGGTCCGGGATATAATGCGCCGACCATGTGGCGACAGGCTTATACCCCCGCGCCAGCTTGTGTCCGCCCTGAGCCCCTGCTTCCACGCGCTTTAACCCGTGAGCAATGGCGATATCGATCGCCTGATAATAGCACAGCTCGAAATGGAGGAAGGGTATGTCCTCCCTGCATCCCCAGTACCGTCCATATAATGTATCGCGACCTATGAAATTAAGCGCGCCCGCGATCGGCGCTCCTTCGCGCAGCGCGAGGATCAGCACGATATGTTCGGCCAGCCGCGCGCCGATCAGGTCGAAAAAAGCGCGGGTCAGATAGGGGTGCCCCCATTTCCGCGCGCCGGTATCCTGATAGAAAGTCCAGAACGCGTCCCAATGTTCGGGCTGGATCGCGTCGCCGGTCAGGTGGACGATATCGAGGCCCTGTTGCGCCTTCTGCCGTTCCTTCCGCAGCGTCTTTCGTTTCGCGCTGGAAAGCGCGGCCAGAAAATCGTCGAAGCTGCGATAACCGTCATTTTCCCAATGGAACTGGCTGTCCTCGCGAATCAGCCAGCCCGCATCCTCGAACAACCCGATCTGTTCGGGCGCAACGAAGGTCGCATGGGCGGAGCTCAGTTCATTCTGATCGACGATCTGCTGCGCGGCGCTGATCAGGGCGCTGGCCAGATGGGGAGCGATTTCAGCCGGAGCATCCTCGGCTATCAGCAGCCGTCGCCCCGGCACCGGTGAGAATGGCACGGCGATCTGAAGCTTTGGATAATAGCGCCCGCCCGCCCGGTGCCATGCATCGGCCCAGCCATGATCGAACACATATTCGCCCTGGCTGTGCCCCTTGAAATAGGCCGGCGCGCAGGCAAGCAGGCGCTGATCACCTGATTCGATCAGGATCGGCGCGGATTGCCAGCCGGTGCCTTCGCCCACGCTGCCGGATTCCTCCAGCGCGGACAGGAAGGCGTGACTGACAAAAGGGTCGCCCGTTCCAGCGCAGCTATCCCACTGTACGGCGTCGATCGTTCCAACGCCCGATGTCATGCGCGCGGTCAGGGTTTCGAGAGGTTCCCTGTCAGCCATAGTTCGTTTCTGGCTCTCCTTCGAATATCGCTGCATCCGCCCATCTACGCACCGTTTGCCATTGCGCGTCGCTTTGAACGGTCCAGCTTAGCACGGGCATGCCCCGTGCGCGGGCGTTCGTAGCAAAGGGGCTGGGCAGATCGCGAATATCATAAGCCAGAAAGTCGGGTTGCGCGGCATAAAGTGCAAGATAGCGCTTCAATTTACCCCAAACCGTTTTTTGGTCCTCCTCGGTTATGACAAGTCCGCGCGCCATGCTGGGCGCATTCCGGTTGAACCAGCGTGACACGCCGGGATGGAAGGACATGACGGCCACCGGCCCGGAATATCCTCTCAGGCAGCGGGCAACGGCGGCGCAAAGCGGCGCCGGCCGGGTCCCTTGATCAACTTTCAGCTCGATCAGCAGCGGGGTTCGGCCATCTATTTCGCTGAGCAGGGTTGCAAGGCTCGGAATCGGCCCACCGCCAGCAAGGTCGATAGCCTTCAGCGCATCGTCCGGCCAGTCGGCGAACCGGCCCGTTTCGTTCGTCAGGCGATCCAGCTCTGCGTCATGAAAAACGAACACCGTTCCATCGGCGGACAGACGGACGTCGCACTCTATGCCGTATCCGGCGGCCAGTGCGGCGGTAAAGGCGGGCAGGCTGTTTTCGATGAGCCCTTGGCCGTGCAGGCCGCGATGAGCGTAGGATACTGAGGAGAGAAATTCGGTTCGGGGCGCGGGTGCCGCAGAAAACGAACCGCTCATTCGCTTGTCTCCACCAACGGGACCGCCATTCCCTCGGTCAGAATCGAGCGAATCCAGGGTGCCGCGTCGCGCCACATGTCGATTCGCCGGTGCGCCATCGGCGCGGGCGCGATCCACGGCGACAATTCTCGCTCCCCGACCATATGCAATCGCCAGACAGCCGGAGCATGTCTGGCAACCGACGCATGATGCTGCGCCAGATCGTCGACGAACAGGACAGCGCCCGGCTGATATTCTTCAATCAGCCGGGCGACCGGTGCGCCTTTGCCGCCCTGATTCCAATGGACCGGGTAGGTCAGGCCCAGCTTGCGGAGTTGCTGGATACGGTTGTCGTGATCCTCCTCACCGATATTGGTCAGCACGACGATATCGGCGATCTCTTCCAGTTCGCGCAAAGTCTCGAACGCGCCTTCTATTGGCGTTTGCCGGTGCATCTCTGTTGCGAAAAAGGCGCGCAGCAGGTCCCACACCGCGCCCTGCTCCAACACAGTGCCACAGGCCTTTCGGCGCAACGCATTGACGAAACTGGCATTTTCGAAATCGAAATGCACGTCATGCACCTCGTCCAGCCATTGCCGGAATGGGACGACCATGTGCAGCAGCACCTCGTCGCAATCCGTGACAATCAGCGGGCGCTTCATGTCGTCAACATGCGGTCTATACCCGCAAGCGTCTCGGGGGAAATTCCCAGAGCGTCCGAACAGGCGAGCAGATCGGGCTCATGGGTCTTCAGAAAATCGATCGATGCGGAAAGCACGGCGGGGTCGTTCGCGCTGGCGCGCAACCTTTCCGCATCCAGTCCGGTCAGCGCCAGAAAGCGGTGCGCGCGCCGGTCGTCGGTCAGTATCCAGCCCAGAACCCGCAGCGCAACAATATGCGCGTCGTCGCCATTGCCAATTCTGTCAGCTATAGGCATGGTCATCCTTCCGATCTTGATGGAAATGTCGGCTATCTTGTCCACTTATTCTGGGTGACTGGTGACAAAGCGCATATTGGTTGTCGAGGACAATGAGCTTAACCTCAAGCTTTTTTGTGACCTGTTAAAGGCGCATGGCTATGAGGCGCGCCCTGTTTCCGACGGGCGCGAGGTCGTGCGGGAAGCGCGCGCTTTTCAGCCCGACCTGTTCATCATGGATATCCATTTGCCGCATGTCAGCGGGCTTGACCTTATCATTGCATTGAAGGCGGATGCAGATTTCGCCCATGCGCCGATCATGGCGGTCACGGCCTATGCCGGCAAGGGCGATGAAGAACGGATCATGGCGGCTGGCGCGCAGGCCTATGTTTCCAAGCCGATATCCGTCATGAAATTCGTGGATACCGTCAAAGGCCTGATCTGAAGGGCCCCGGCGGGAAAGCGTTGATACCAAAGAAAAAGCCCGGACCATGCCCGGGCTCTCCGAAAATCAACCGTGACGATGCACGGGGTCGAAAGCGATCTTACTTGATCTTCGCTTCCTTGAACTCGACGTGCTTGCGCGCGACGGGGTCATATTTCTTGACCAGCATCTTGTCGGTCATCGTGCGCGAATTCTTCTTGGTGACATAGAAATAGCCGGTGTCGGCAGTGCTCACCAGCTTGATCTTGATTGTTGCGCCCTTGGCCATCTCTGGTCTCCTGGAACCGGCGTTGAATAAATAAGGCGGCGCTGCCGCCGCCCGGTTTCAGCGCGCGCTCATGGGACAGAATCGGTGCGGTGTCAACATGGCAGTGCTGCGATTGGCGTGTTTTCCCGAAAAATTGGTGCGACCGGGCGCGATATTAATCTGGCTTTACGGGCTGTTAACGAATTGCGCGCATCATCGTTAACCGGGGTAGGGAGGCATTGATATGCATCTGCAAGCGACGAGTCAGGTCCGGTCAGTTCTGAAAGAACGAATCGATGCGATAGCGGCTCAGCGAGGGACCATCACCCTGCCGCGCATTTGCGAACAAATCGACATGATCCGACATGATGCGCACGCGCATGGACTCGAACCTGTCGCCCGGCTTGCCTCCATGCTGGAATCGACGCTGGCCCAGCATGGGCTTGGTCCCGTGGTGCTCTCTTATCTCGATCTGATGCGCGACGCCTGCGAGTGTGAGGACTGCACGCCCGACGCAAGCACCGCCTATCTGGCGGCCCTGTCCATTCGCATGGGACACTAAGCGCGTCCAGCGCGTGACAGACCGCCAAATTGAGTATGGCTTGATGCCGCCCCTGTGACTTTCTGATAGTTCCGGCGCATAGTTTCGGCCATGGATGCATTGCTGCTCTCATTTCTCCTGTGCGCATGGACCGAAATTTTCGGCAAGCAGCCGCTATTGTTTGGCGCCCTTCAAAGCAGATTCGCGGGCGCCTGGCAGACAAGATTGGGCCTTATGGCGGCTATTGGCGCGAATGCAGCTATCGCGGCCTGGGTGGCTGGCCTCTTGGCTCCTGCGCTTACGCCGGAGCCGCGGCGGCTTCTTCTGGCGCTGGCGCTGCTCTTTGCGGCGGTGATCATATGGTGGCGATTGCGCAAACCGGACCTTCTGGAGGGCTGGTCGCTCGGGCCCTTTGCCACAGCCTGCCTCGGTCTTTTCATTCTGGGCTTTGGAGAGAGCTGGACCTTCCTGATCATCGGCATAGCGGTTGCATTTGCCGACCCCTGGATGGCGGCGGTTGGCGGGGCGCTGGGCACCATGGCGGCCTGCGCCCTTATGCCTGTGCTGCCGGAAACGTCCGTATCGCAGATACGAGGCCCCTTGTCGCGCCGGGTGACGGCAGCGCTCTATGGGGTGACGGCTTTTTCTATCGCAATGGCCTCATTGCGCCTTTTATGATCGATCCAGTCGATCACTCAGACCGTAATTAATCACGGGCAGTCAAGGGCCGGCTATGCGATAAAAGCGTTGAACCGATGACACCAATCAGGAGGATTTAATGGCACCCAAGAAAGAGAAATCGACGCCGGAGAAGCTCAAGACACCGACCGACCTCAAGAGCAACGCCGCAATGACGGTTGCGGAGGCGTTGAATAGAGTCCTGGCCGATAGCTATGCGCTGTATTTGAAGACCAAGAATTTCCACTGGCATGTGTCCGGCCCGCATTTCCGTGATTATCATCTGCTATTCGATGAGCAGGCAGCCGAAATTCTGGCGATGACCGACCTCATTGCCGAGCGGGTTCGCAAGACCGGCAATGTTACGTTGCGGTCGATCGGCGACATCTCCCGGCACCAGACGATCAAGGACAATGATGCGGAGTTTGTCAGCGCCAAGGACATGCTGAACGAACTGCGTGCGGACAATCTTGCGCTGGTGCAGTCATTTCGCGCGGTAAAACGGGCGGCTGCGGACGCGGGCGACAATGGCACCGAAGGGGCCGTCGACGACTGGACCGATCAGGCCGAGCAGCGTGCCTGGTTCCTGTTCGAATCGAGCCGCGGCGCGTAACGAGCGTTTCGACGCAAAAGGGGCCGGCATTCATCCGAATGCCAGCCCCATTTTCCGAACTATTTGTTCAGTTCAGTCCCGTTCAATCTGCCTTCGACTG
>CAYGOH010000119.1:0-5912 GCA_964351385.1 uncultured Sphingobium sp.
GCCTCGCTTGGGGCGGGTCTCTCTCCGCTTCAGTCAATCAGCCGCGCGCCCTCTTTCACCGCTTGCCAAAGAAGCGGGATCCGAAGCGTCCGTCGCATAGATTTGCGGAGGGTGTGCGAATTGTTCAACCGCGCTGCAGCGCGCGCGGTATGTGGCTAACGAACCGTCAAAGCCAGCAGGGCCGATCTCGTCCCAGCAAGGGCGACCCCCAATCGAGGGACAGCCCGGCATGTTCAAACATCAGTGGAGTGCGTACTCCGTCGACCGGGGATGCGCCGGTCCGGTCAAATTGTCTCACCAGTCCGCGCGCCGCGATCTGGGGATCGGCCAACGCCTGGGCGACCGTGTTGATTGGGCCGGCTGGCACTGTCGCGGCCTCCAGCGCGCCCAGCAAGTCGTCCCGCAACCAATTTTGCGTGATTGCGCTGATGATGGTGGTCAATTCGTCCCGGTTGGCTACCCGCGAAGAATTGGTCGCGAATGAAGATGACGCCGGCAGTTCGTCGAGCCCGACGACCTTGCAAAAGCGGTCAAACTGACCATCGTTGCCCACCGCAAGTATTAGCCAGCCATCCTTGGCCGGGAACACTGCATAGGGTGCGATATTCGGATGTGCGTTGCCCAGTCGGACCGGATTTTCCCGCGTCGCCAGGTAATTCATCGCTTGATTGGCAAGAACACCGGTCATGCAGTCAAGCAGGGCAACATCCACATGGTCACCCCGGCCGGTCCGTTCGCGGCGCGTGAGGGCGGCCTGGATGCCGATGACGGCATATAGGCCGGTCACGATGTCAGCCAAAGCCACGCCGATTTTCTGCGGTGCGCCGGCGGGTTCGCCTGTCAGGTCCATGATCCCGCTCAGACCCTGCACGATGAAATCATAGCCGGCACGAGCGGCATAAGGACCGTCCTGACCAAAGCCACTGATGGAGCAATATACGAGGCGCGGGTTCAGGGCCGAGAGGCTTGCATAGTCCAGCCCGAACTTGGCCAGACCGCCCACCTTGAAATTTTCGATAACGACATCGGCTTCGATCGCCAGGCGGCGCACCTCCTCGAGATCTCGGGCACTGCCGAAGTCGGCGGTAATCGAACGCTTCCCGCGATTGCAGGCGTGGAAATAGGCTGCGTCATGTGTCCCGTTGCCATTGTCGATAAATGGCGGCCCCCATCGGCGCGTGTCGTCGCCGTCCGGACTTTCTACCTTCAATACGTCCGCGCCAAGATCCCCGAGGATCTGTCCGGCCCACGGGCCGGCCAGAATTCGGGCCAGTTCAAGGACCCTTAGGCCCTTGAGCGGCTGGTTTACGCTCGCGGTTTCTTGCTGCATCAGAAAGCCGCGATCCCCGTGATGGCCCTGCCGATAATCAGGGCGTGGACATCATGGGTACCCTCGTAGGTGTTGACCGTCTCGAGGTTGACCATATGGCGGATGACCTGATATTCTTCTGAAATACCATTTCCACCATGCATGTCGCGAGCGGCGCGCGCAATGTCCAGCGCCCTGCCGACATTGTTGCGCTTGACCATCGAGATCATCTCGGGTGCGAAGCGATCGTCGTCCATCAGGCGGCCCACCCGCAGACTCGCCTGCAGACCCAAGGCGATGTCAGTTGCCATATCCGCCAACTTCTTCTGATAGAGCTGGGTTGCCGCCAGCGGTCGTCCAAACTGTTTTCGGTCCAGCCCATATTGGCGGGCAGCGGCATAGCAAAACTCGGCCGCTCCAAGCGCACCCCAGCTGATGCCGTAGCGGGCGCGGTTGAGGCAACTGAATGGCCCGCGCATCCCCTCGACGCCTGGCAGCAGGGCATCTTCCGGTACGAAGACCTCGTCCATCATGATCATGCCCGTGATCGAGGCGCGAAGTGACAATTTTCCAGATATCTTGGGGGCGTCGAGACCCTTGATTCCCTTTTCAAGGATGAACCCGCGGATCTTCCCGCCATGAACTTCCGAAGTCGCCCAGACAATGAAGACGTCGGCGATCGGAGCGTTCGAGATCCAGGTCTTGGCTCCCGTCAGCACGTATCCTCCATCGACCTTGCGCGCTCGGGTTTTCATTCCAGCCGGATCGGATCCTGCATCCGGTTCGGTGAGGCCAAAGCAACCGATCAGTTCGCCGCTTGTCAGGCCGGGCAGATACTTCGCCTTCTGCTCTTCCGAGCCGAACGCATGGATCGGGTACATGACCAATGAGGATTGCACCGACATCATCGAACGATAGCCGGAGTCGACACGCTCAACCTCCCGGGCGACGAGGCCATAGCTCACATAACTTGCACCCGTGCCCCCGAATGCCTCGGGAATGGTGATGCCGAGCAACCCTTGACGCCCCATTTCCGAAAAAATCGCGGTATCGGTGTGTTCCTGAGCAAAAGCCTCGGTCACACGGGGCTGCAACTCGTTCTGAGCGTAGGCCCGCGCGGCATCGCGGATCATGCGTTCTTCGTCACTCAGTTGGTCTTCAAGGTAAAAGGGGTCGGCCCAGGAAAATTGTTGCATTTAAAATCCGATCAAAAACAGAAAAATGCATCGACTGCGACCATGCAAGGCGTGCCTCGCTGATGACAGTCAGAGCCCGGTAGGTCTGGGCTGTGGGTGAAGCACCGCTTGCTGCAGGGATACTTCACGTCCGCCCGAACCAGATACGATCGCTGCTACACTCATCCGATATCGCAGATCAGGACTCGTCCAGCTGGATCGCGGCGAACCGGGCCGGTCGATAACGGCGGAGCCACAGTGCGAACGCTATGCCAGCGGCCATTGCGAGAGGGATGCCAACCGGAAACAGATTGACCACGGGATTCTGGCTGCCGCTGAGATATTCGAAGTTTGTGACCGCGAAGTACAGCGCCACCAACAACCCGAGAAACGCCAGGATCGGCGCGATAACGTGCTGCCAGAGATGGCGCTCGGGATGTTTGCGGAAATAGGACACGACCGCCAGGCTGGTGAGCGCCTGCATGAACATGACACCAACCGCCGCAAAACCCAGAACGATCAGCCCAAGTCCGAGCATCGGGTGCAGCCCCAGATATGCAGCGCTCGTGAAGACGATGAGCGCGACGGTCGAAACCGTGGCGCTGGCCGCAGAGGGTGACCCGTGGACGGGATGCGCACGGCCGAGAAAACGGGGCAAGCAGCCCTGACGACCGAGCACGAATATATAGCGGGCGGCGACATTCTGCATCGAAAGGACGGTAGCAAACATGCTGGTGACGAGCGCCACCTGGATGATGGTCGTGAATGTGCCGCTAATGTACTGGTTGCTGAGCTTGAAATAGATGAGTCCGACGTCTGCTTCGTGTATGCCTTTGATGTTATCGGGGCCTATGGCGCCTACCGTGATCCATGACGTGATGAAGTAGAAGATGCCGATAGTGAAGATCGCGATGTAAGTGGCCCGGGCTACCGATTTCTGGGGCGATTTTGCTTCCTCGGAAAACAGCGCGGCGGACTCGATGCCGAAATAGCAGGTGAATGCGAGCAGGATCGCGACGCCCGGGGCGCCTAGCGTCAGACCGCTGAGATCCATCGACTGAGATGGGAACGCCGCGCTGCCCAGCTGTCCCACAACGAACGCATCGAAAAACAGCAGCAGCAGAAATTCGAAAACGACCACGATCAGCACGACACGGGCGCTGAAATCGATCTGGCGAAGGCCGAAGAATCCAATCACGACCCATGCCGCGAGCGAATAGGCTACCCAATGAAGATCAAATCCGAGCAAGTCATTGATCGTAGTTTGCATCATATAGCCGAGATAGCTGAAGCCGCCAGGTACGAACATGGTGTATGAAACCACGGCGACGCCAGCCGCTCCCATACCGACAATTGTTCCTAGGCCGCGCGCAATGTAGGTATAAAAGGCGCCGCCAGTCAGAACCTCCCGACTGAACGCGGAATAGCCGACCGCGAACAAAGCCGTAACCACCGTTGAAACGACGAAGGCAAGCGGCAGGGCGGTTCCACTGCCGAACACCAATGCTACCGGGAGCACCCCGAGGACGACAGCCAGCGGCGCGACGGCCGCCATGACGAAGATCGCCAGCTTGAAGGTGTTTAGCGAACGCGGCAGCGCAACGGATTCGCCTTCGACGGGAGGCGGAACCAGCACCGATGCAGAGGCGACATTAGTTTGTGTCATGCGAATCTCCAGGAACGGGATTTGGTTGCGTCAGACGCTGGTTACAACGAGGGCGGCTTTGGTCTCGATACCCCGCACGCCAGCGGCCGATGGACCATTGCGGCCTTGATAGAAGGCCTGCGATCTCGAGCGTTCGCCGCGGACTATCGCCAAGTCATTTCGTGTTCGCCTTGCCCCCATTTCGTTCACGCCTGAGTCCGTAAGACGGCGTTGGCTTCAGCGGCCGTCGACATGCCGGATTCGATCGCGCGATCATTCTGGGAGGGCATGACCCGCCCGCAGCGGATGTCGCAGGCACCGTCATCGCCATAGTGGAACCGACGGGACTTGCCCGCATGAGGCGGCGGGCTGCCACTCGTCAGGCCGCCTGTGGGATCGGTCGTGGCGTACATTGGCGCTCCTCAGGTCGTGCACGGGGATCAGTTGTGGCATCAACTCTTTGTGAATATCGAATCAGACACGCACGCCTCGCATTCGTAGCAATTTTGTCACCATTCGCAACTAATTTATGCGATTGCTGATTTTTATAAGTGACGAAAAACCGGTGCATCTGCTACGGTCACGGTGGTCCTTTTCTAGTATCAAGTCACTGAAATAAAGCGCTTAAACCGAAGGACGCAGTTGCCGGAAAATTTACCGCAATGGGTTTGTTCCAGCTGTCTCGCAGAAGCGTTGACAATGGCCATAATTATGCGGCAAAGTAATTTACTGCATTTTTATTCGACCGACTCCTCTGGGCGGCAGCTTCTTGCTTGCCGCAAGGCGAGTGGAGGTGGCGGGTCTCAGGCGCTTGAGATGGCGCCTTGGCCGGCGCGAACGGGGAGCGACTTTCCGATTGGCGGGTTGTTATCTCGATTGGCAGGGAGAAGTACGTTGAAAGGGAGAAGTACAATGATTGCTCGATTAACTCGCGGTTCGGCCCGTTCCGCGCTGGCGATTTCGCTCGCTACGCTGCCGCTGGCAGTTCCTTCGATGGCGTATGCCCAGGAGGGCGCAACGGCTGCAGGCGGCGTCGGCGAGATCGTTGTCACTGCAATGCGGCGTGAGCAGGGCATCCAGGACGTCCCGGTTTCCATTTCAGCCTTTGGCGGCGAGTCGATCGAGAAGCGCCAGGCGGTGCAGATTTCCGATTTGATCGCACTCTCGCCGAACTCGCAGGTGAACTATCCCTTCGGTGAAGGCGGTCCGCCCAACTTTGTTATTCGCGGTATTTCCTCGACCGATTATTCCGCGAATCAGAGCAAGCCGATCGCGATCTACATCGACGAAGGCATCCGCGGTCTGTCGACGTTCGAAACGATGCCTCTCTATGACGTGGAACGCGTCGAGGTCTTGCGCGGCCCGCAGGGTACACTCTACGGCAAGAACGCGACCGGCGGCGCCGTGAATATCGTCACGAAAAAGCCCGGTTTTTCGACCGAGGGGTATGTGACTGGCAGCTACGGCAACTTTAATCGCGTTCGGCTGCAGGGTGCCTTGCAGGTCCCATTGATCGACGATGTGCTGGCGGTGCGCGTTGCAGCGCTCTATGTGCATGACACCGGGGTTCTCAAGAATGTCACGCCCGGCCTTGGCGACCTCGACCAGACCGACGTCTTTTCCTTCCGCGGCGCGCTGCAGTTCGAGCCTGCGGACAACTTTGAGGCCACGCTGCGTTTCAACCACGTCAGGAGCGGTGGCCGCAATTACGCGCCGTTCGCGGGAAACATCGACTTCAACGATCCCGCTATTCTTTTTCCTGGCAACAATCTGTCCAACCTTC
>CAYGOH010000120.1:0-5911 GCA_964351385.1 uncultured Sphingobium sp.
GGGGGGGGGGGGGGGGGGGGGGGGGGGGGGGGGGGGGGGGGGGGGGGTGAAAAGCGACCCGACACCCCTCATCCCGTGGAGCGAATGTGGCTACTGCGCCCGCCAACGAAAAAGCATCTGGCACGCTGCGGTTCGTGTCGGATTGCGAGCCGGGCTTCACGCGGGTGCGGCGCGGCAAGGGCTTCTCCTTTCACTATCCGGACGGCAACCTTGTCGATGATGCGGAACTGGTCACGCGCCTGATGGCGGTCGGCCTGCCGCCCGCCTACCGGGACTGCTGGTATTGCATGAAGCCGGACGGCCACATTCTCGCGACCGGCTATGATGATCGCGGTCGCAAGCAATATCGCTATCACCCCGATTATCGTGCGGGGCAGGATGAGGAAAAGTTTGCCCGTTGCGCTGCGTTCGGGGAGGCACTGCCCTCGCTGCGCAAGCGGGTCTCCGCCGATCTGCGCCGTCGCCACCTCAGCCCCGAACGGGCGATTGCCGCCGTTGTCCGTTTGCTGGATGAGCGCAAGCTGCGCATCGGCAACAGCAGCTATGCGCGCACCAATGGCAGCTATGGCGCGTCCACCCTGCTGCGCCGTCATGCGGAGCGCCGGGGGAAGGCGCTGCACCTGCGGTTCCGCGCCAAGTCCGGCAAGGAGCGCGATTTGCGCGTCGATGACAGCGGCCTCTATCGCTTCGTGCGCGACGTGTCGGACCTGCCCGGTCAACATCTGTTCCAATATGTCGGCGAGGATGGAGAAGTGCACCCGGTCGGCTCGCAGGACGTCAACGACTATATTCGCGCCGCCATGGGCGAGGGGTTCAGCGCCAAGC
This sequence comes from uncultured Sphingobium sp., assembly GCA_964351385.1. Taxonomy (GTDB): domain Bacteria; phylum Pseudomonadota; class Alphaproteobacteria; order Sphingomonadales; family Sphingomonadaceae; genus Sphingobium. The sequence continues at coordinate 826 of CAYGOH010000120.1, forward strand.
ATTTCCGCACCTTCGGCGCGTCTGTGATCGCGTTCTCCGAACTCGCCGCCGCCGATGCGCCGCTCACGATCAGGCAGATGACGGAGCCGGTTGCGGAAACACTGGGCAACACGCCGACCATAGCGCGGCAAAGCTATATTCACCCGATGCTGATCGACCTGTGCGGGACGGAGCCTGCGGAGCTGAAACGCAGGCTGAAGCTGCCACGCCGGACACGATGGCTGACGCGGGAGGAAAGGGGCCTTATCCGCCTGCTGAAAGGCGGCTGATCCGCTGCGTCAGCAGGACGGAGTTTTGTCCGAAATCAATGACATCATGGGCCGCTTGTGGGACATTGCGACTCGGGGCTTCGTTGGTCTGTACGCAGGCCTTGTTGATACAAGGAGGCAATTATGACGGAAGCGGAAAACAAACCTGTCGATGCGCACATGCTCATCTCTTCGGACCGGGTTGAGGGTACGGCGGTTTATAATCGCGAAGGCGAGCGGCTGGGCACGATCGACACGTTGATGATCGAGAAAGCGTCCGGGCAGGTCGAATATGCGATCCTGTCGTTCGGTGGGCTGTTCGGTATCGGCAGCGAGCATTATCCGCTGCCATGGGCGAAACTGGACTATGATGGCGATAAACATGGCTATGTCGTGGACATGACCCGCGAGCAGCTGCTCGATGCTCCGAGCTATCCGCCGGATGACAAACCGGAATTCAGCGCGGATTATTACCGCAACATCAATGCCTTTTACGGCATGGGGTTCTGGTAAGCGCGGATTGCCGCAACTGACGGGGAACGGCGCTAGCCCTGCGGTTCCAGCCCCGCGTCGGTCAGCCAGCCCTTGCGGTGGGCCAGCGCGAAAACGGGGTTGAGCAGCCTGTTGCTCCACCCGCAATTGGTCGCGAAGTCGCGGCGCAGCGTGTCGTGATGCAACTGGTGTGCGGCGGGCGTCATCAGCAGCCCCGCGCGACGCATCGCGCGGACGATCCAAGGGTTATCGTCGCGGTGGAGCGTGCCATGGAAATATTGCGCGAAGGTGCCGCCCACCAGCATGCTGAGCACGCCGGCGACCGCCCAGCCGGGCACCGGCCAGAGCAGGCAGGCGATGTTGAAGATCAGCGAAAAGGGCAGTGAACCTGCGACGATCGTCGATCCGATCTGGCGCAGCATCGTGCGGCGGCCCAGTGCATGCGGTCGGGGGTGGTGGTTCTTGAAATCATAGACCAGCCGCTCGAACGGGTTGAGCCGTTTCATCGAGGCGCGAAACAGACCCTGATATTCTTCGGACGCGCGCGATCCTTCGTAAAAATATATCCGGTCGAGGCCGACGCCGAGCCGTGCGGGGTGATAATCCATCACCATGTGCACGATGCCCGACATCATGTCGGCGACATACCACCCCGCGAACAGGCCGGGGATCATCCACCAGCTGGGATCGGCCAGGGCGAACCCGACATTGGCGACCCCCGAGGCGATCAACGCGAATATGGCCAGACGCATGAGCATGGCGCGCCTTGTAACAGTTGCGTCCAAACCGGAGCAAGAGCGATTGACCCGGATACAGCATCCTGCGCACTATGCGCGCTGGCCAGAGAGGAAGACGATGACATGGACGCTGAACTGAACGGGGTTGAGCTCCGGTCGCTGATCACGGCCGAGGGTAAGCTGATCATCAGTCTGGACCCTGTGACCCTCGGAAAACCGGGGCCCGGCGAAATTGTCGTCCGGGTCGAAGCGGCGCCGATCAATCCGTCCGACCTGGGCCTGATGTTTGGCCCGGCTGATGTCATGTCGCTAAAGGCGGGTGGGACGCCGGACCGCCCCCGATTGGAAGCGGATCTGGCCGCCAGCCGCCTTCCCCTGGTCAAGGCGCGTATCGGGCAGGCGCTACCGGTCGGCAATGAGGGCGCGGGTACGGTCGTGCAGGCGGGGGCCGGCGCCGAACAGTTGATGGGCCGAAAGGTCGCGATGGTCGGCGGCGGAATGTATGCGACCTATCGGAAGATCGCGGCCAAGGATGTCATGGCGCTGCCCGAAGGCGCGACCGCTGCCGAGGGCGCGGCGCTGTTCGTCAACCCGTTGACCGCGTTGGGGTTTGTGGAAACGATGCGGGCCGAAGGGCACAGCGCCATCGTGCATACGGCGGCGGCCTCCAATCTCGGACAGATGCTGGTGCGGATATGCCGTGATGACGCTGTTCCGCTGGTCAACATCGTGCGCAGTGAGGCGCAGGCGGCGTTGCTGCGCTCAATAGGCGCCGATCATATCGTCGACAGCAGCGCGCCCGATTTCCGCGACAGGTTGGTGGACGCCATCGCCGCGACGGGCGCGACCATCGGGTTCGACGCCATTGGCGGCGGCGAAATGGCGGGCGAGATATTGAATGCGATGGAAGCGGTCGCGCAGAAGGATCTTGCCGAATATAGCCGTTATGGCTCTGAAGTCATGAAGCAGGTGTATGTCTATGGCATGCTCGATCCGGCGCCGATCACGCTGGTGCGCCGCTTCGGCTTCACATGGAATGTCGGTGGCTGGCTGCTGTTCCCGTTCATGAAGAAAGCGGGGCCTGAGGTTCTGGCTCGCATGCGCCGCCGCGTGGTGGAGGAGCGGAACACGACATTTGCCAGCCACTATACCGCCACCATCAGTCTTGCCGATGCATTGAACCCGGAGATTGCGAGCGCTTATGAGCGCAAGGCAACCGGCCAGAAATATCTGATCGACCCGAGTCGATAGGTCTTTGTAAAAAAGCGATAATCGCTCATTTTTGGGTCGCATTGCGTAATTTTTCGCGGCGGAGGCCGCGTCGGCTGCATGGCGGGCAGGCCGCTTCGCGGCGGCCCAGCGACAGGTAAACATTTGGAAACCATTTTTTACCTATAATTTCAACCAATCACTTTGTGCGCGGAAAGCTTGGGACGGGAGCCTTGGTGGCCGGAAAAGAAGAAACGGCGATATTGCACGGCAATTGGATGCTGCGTCTGGTCGCGTCGAAGGACGTCGATTCGACGCCGATGTTGCGGCATATCGGTATGGAGCAGGCCCGCGAAGCGAGCCGGGGTGTCGCCCGGACGTCGTTGCCTGTCATCGTTCTCGCACTGACGATCGGCACCTTTTTCGCCAATGACGAAAACCGCCTGATCCTGTCGCTTCTCACCGTGATGCAGGTCGTAACGGCGATCGCCGCGCAGTTCCTGATTCCGTTCGGCCGCCATTCCCGCATTCAGTATCATACGGTGGCTGGCTGCTTTCAGGCCTTTACCGTCTACACATTCTGCATATCGCTGGGCTGGGGATTGCTGTTCACGATGGCCAGCCAAGGGTCCACCAACGGCGAACAGATGATCTTGCTGGCAACCCATGTGGGTGTCATTTGCGTAGGTGGACTGACGTTTGCGATGATACCGCGGGCGTCGTTGGTTTACATCTTCAATATCGGCCTGCTGGCGCAGATTCATATTCTCAGCATTTCCGGTGCCGACCTGTGGCTCCTTAACGCGCTGGTGCTGCTGTTCTCGTTCATGCTGGCGCAGGCGTATATGCAGATGGCCAAGCAGTTCGTCGAGCGGATGAAATCCGATATGGAGCGGCGCGATGCCGAGCGCCGTATCGCCGAAGCGGAACGGCAGGAGATTGAGCGGGCGTCGGCGGCGGAACTGGCGGCGCGCATGCAGCGCGAGCGGGACCGTGAACGCGCGATGGCAGAGCGTCAGGCGGCGATGGTCGCTTTGGCGACGCGCTATGAAGAGTCGGTTGCCGCCCTTGCAGAGCATCTCGACGAAGCGATCAATGCGCTGGGCTTTGCTACAGAGAATATCAGCGGCATCAACGCGCAGGCGCGTGACAAGGCGCAGCGCGTGCTCGATCTCGCGATCAGCACGACGGACGCCGTCGAATCGGTCGCGCACGCCACCGGCCTGCTGAACGATGCCGCTGCCAACATCGCTTCCGAGGCGGAAGAGCAAGTGGCCATCGGCAATGTCGCGCGCGAGGCGGGGGAGAACGGTTTGCGCAGTCTGGGGGCGCTTGCCGACCAGACCGACAGCATCGGTGAAATCATCCGCATGATCCAGGACCTGGCGGGCCAGACCGGCCTCTTGTCGCTCAATGCGACGATCGAGGCGGCGCGGGCCGGGGAGGCGGGACGCGGCTTCGTGGTCGTTGCCAATGAGGTGAAACAGCTCGCGGCGCAGACCCATAACGCAGTGGCGCGCATCGACGAGATCATCGGCGGCACGCGCGAACGCATGGGCGAAGCCGACAGCGCGATGCGCTCGGTCGCGGAAACGATCGGCAAGGTGTCGGCGCGCGCAGGGCATATCGCCGATGCGGTCACCGGCCAGCGTCAGACCACATGGGATATCAGTGAAGCGGCGGCGCGCACGGCGAGCGCGTCCCAGCAGGTTCGCATGACCGCAGACGATGTTGCGAAAAGCGCCAAGCAAGCCGATGCGCTGGCGGAGGAAATCCGGGGGATCATGGAATCGCTCCAGGCCAAGTCCGAGGCGCTGCGGGGCACCAGTAACGACTTCCTGGAGACGCTGCGCAAGGACGATCCGCGAGGAAAAAGCGCGGCCTGACGCCGCGGCCGATCCGATTTTCCCATATTTAGCGCTTTGCAAAATCCAACAGCGCTCCTATATGAAACATCACTTGTTTCATCTCTTGATCGGTTTAATTCCAATCGGAGATATTTCCCGTCCAGTCCGGGCCACGATTTGATTGGCGGTCAAATCGCGACGAATGGGGCGGAATTCGGGGAATTCATACGCTAGCAGTGCGGATCGGACAGCCCCGGCCCGCACTTTTTTGCGTGGCTGAAACGCGCAAGAATCGGCTGTATTTCGCTGCGATGCGAAAATATTTTGGACTGACAAGCCCGGAAGGCACAGAAATTATGGCGACCAAGGCGGTACCCACCCCGACTGCGAAAAAGCGCATCCGCAAAATTTTCGGCAACATCCACGAAGTGGTGCAGATGCCGAACCTGATCGAGGTTCAGCGCGAAAGCTACGAACAGTTCCTGCGCTCCGACCCGTCGATCGGCTATGTCTCCGGCCTTGAAAAGACGCTGCGTTCCGTCTTCCCGATCCG
>CAYGOH010000121.1:0-5909 GCA_964351385.1 uncultured Sphingobium sp.
CCATCGGCGCGCTCAGCATCGTGCGGATCGAACCCGGCCCCCTGACCGCCGGACCATTGGCGACCAATATTGGCGCGGCGACGGGTGAGGACAGCCTCGCCTTTTTCGACGCGATCGCGCCCATCGTCTATCGCGACAGCATCGATATGGACATTTGCTGGATGGCCAACCGCTGGGACAAGATCGGCCCGGGCGGCGGCGAGGGCAAGGACTATATCAACTGCCCGATGGACAAGCCGCAATATGAGGCGTTCGTGCAGGGATTGCTCGATGGCCCCAAGACCGAGTTCAAGGAATGGGAAACCAACACGCCCTATTTCGAAGGCTGCATGCCCATTGAGGTGATGGCGTCGCGCGGCCCCCAAACGCTGCGCCACGGGCCGATGAAACCGATGGGCCTCGACAATCCACGCACCGGGCGCTGGCCCTATGCGGTCGTGCAGCTCCGGCAGGACAATGCGCTCGGCACGCTGTTCAACATGGTCGGCTTTCAGACCAAGCTGAAACATGGCGCGCAGGTCGACCTGTTCCGCACCATTCCGGGGTTGGAGAAGGCGGAGTTCGCTCGGCTGGGCGGCCTCCATCGCAACACCTTCATCCAGAGCCCGAAGCTGCTCGACCCGACGTTGCGTCTCAAAAGCGCGCCGCATATCCGCTTTGCAGGGCAAATGACCGGGTGTGAGGGCTATGTCGAAAGCGCCGCGATCGGCCTGATGGCAGCGCGCTTCGCCATCGCCGAATTGGCAGGCGACACCCTCGCCTCGCCGCCCATCACCACTGCGCTCGGCGCGCTATTGTCCCATGTGACGGGTGGCGACACCGGCAGTTTTCAGCCGATGAACGTCAATTTCGGGCTCTTCCCGCCGCCCGATGAGCGCGTCAAAAAGAAGGATCGCAAGCTCGCCTACACGGCGCGCGCGCGCACCGACTTCGCCGATTGGACGCGCACCCAAGGCCTGCTGGAACCCGCATAACAGGTCAGCATTTGCATTTGGGCTTTGGCGACCGTTTCGGCGCAGTGGTCGCGAACTCGGCGCGTGTCAGCCTTCCATCTTCATTGGCATCCGCTCGCGCGAAGCGATCCGACGTCGCGACCGCCCATTCCTCGAACGACAGCAGGTTGTTGCCGTCGGTATCGAGCTTCTTGAAAGCGTTCGTCCTGCTCGACATCAGCTCGATGCGCGTAATGATATCGTCGCGGTTGCTGTCATAGCGATTGAAGCGCCGCGCCTCGCGATCCTCCTCCGGCGCTTCGGGCGGCATCGGCGGAGCCGTGCCCACCGCGCTTTCGTCACCAACTGGCAGAGGTGGCGGCGCTGCCTTCGGCTGTCGTTCGGGCTTTTCAAGCCGCTGATTGCTCGCCTCACTCTGCCACCAGAACAGACCGCCCGTCATCAGCAGCAGACAGGCAACCGCACCCGCAACGAAACGTCCCATCACGCCATCTCCCTGCATCAGGCGATGCATATCTCAGGGGGCTGGAAAGGTCAGCCTCAGCGGCCGAAAAACTGCATCCGTAACAGATGTAAATAGAGGCCCGGCGTCAGGTCGGCAGGCGCGCCGTGCCCGCGCAAGATGTCGCGCCGCGCGGCAGAGGCCATCATCGCCACCATGCGCGGGTATGCTCGACTATCCGTGATGGCACCGGCCAGATTTGCTGCCTGTGCCAAAGCCTGCGCCGCCAAACGCTCATCGCTCAAATGCCCCGCCAGATCCCACAGCGCCCACAGCCTGCCCGCAGCAGCCCGGTCGTCATCCCCTGCTTGCATAAAAGCCGCGAACAGCCCCTCGCCCCGCCCCTTCGCATAGGTTTCCAGCATAGCGTCGGCATCGGCCCCGTCGAACAGGATCAGCTCCTCCCACCCGTCGATCATCGCTACGAGATGCGCACGCATATCGCCGAACCCGTCCAGCGCGCGCAGCGCCTCCATATCCTGAGAGCGATGCTCGGCGGGCAGCGTTTCGGCCAATATCCCGTCGCGCCACCAGGCCAGCCGGATCTGCGCCATCATGGGCTCGGTAGCGACGCGGGCGATGTGGGCGCACTCATTATCGAGCGCGAACAGGCGCTCCGCCCTATCCCGCGCGCTACCCGCCGCCGCGACGAGAACTCTCTGAAGCGCCGATATCTGCGGCTTTTCGGACACAGGGTAACCTCTCGCTAAGGATGCCGCACAACGAATTGTTAATGCGACAGACGTAATTGTGAACAGTCGGCGGAGATGTATGCGCGCGCTGACCCGCTGCGCATGCCGTCCCCGCCAAGGTCAAAACAGTGGGTGGGTTATCGCATGGCACGGAAAAACAATGCGAAAAAGGGATTTTTAGCGCGGCTCAGCAAGAACGAGGCCGGCAACACGCTCGCGCTGACGGCAGCGGCGACGCTGCCGCTGCTGGGCTTGATCGGGGGTGGCGTCGATATGAGTCGCCTGTATCTGGTGAAGACCCGCATGCAACAGGCATGCGACGCAGGCGCGCTCGCGGGCAGAAAAGCGCAGGGCGGCGGCCTGTGGTCGACCGCAACCCAGAACACCGCCAATCAGGTGTTCTCGGCCAATTTCGGCACCGACGCCTATGGCACATCCGGCCTGACCCGAAATTTCGTTGAAAATACAGGCACCGTAACCGGCACGGCATCCGTCACTGTGCCGATGATGATCATGAAAATATTCGGCAGCAGGCAGCGGGTCGTTTCTATCACCTGCGACGCCGAAATGCGCCTGCCCAACACCGATGTCATGTTCGTATTGGACGTGACCGGGTCCATGGGCGACCCGCCATCTTCGGGCGGCTACACGTCGAAGCTGTCCGGCCTGAAGACCGCAGTGCAGTGCTTTTATGAAGTCGTGATGAAGATCGACACGCCTGCCAATTGCGGCTCTACGCCCAGCGGCGGCATCAGCAACGAAATTCAGGTCCGCTTTGGCTTCGTTCCCTACAACGTCAACGTGAACGTCGGCAAGTTGCTGCCGAATGACTATCTGGCGGATAGCTGGGCATATCAGACGCGCCTGGCGGTGATGTACAGGCCGGGTCCTCCCACCACCGGGTCGTACAGCGAAAACCGATATTTCAGCAGGAGTAGCGATTGCAGGAATTGGGCAACCGGCAGCGATGCGACCGGCTTCCCTTCCAGTTCATCGACCCCGAACAGCTTTACCGTATCCACCACGACCTACACGCAGGAAGGATATGATAGGCGCAGTGACATCTGCACCCGGCGTGTCGATCAAGAGACATTGACGTATACTAGGGACGACGCCAACGGCTCCTATTTCCATACATGGCGGTATCTCCAGTCGTCATGGGATGTTAGCGGCCTGAAGGCTGGCGGAAGCAGCTGGAACAATTCCATCACCTTGCCGATCGATGACGAGGGCGATTATGAGACTGTCGGTTGGGACGGCTGCGTCGAAGAGCGGCAAACCGTTCGCACGACGAATTTCAACCCTATCCCCAGCGCCGCTTATGACCTTGACATAGACATGGTCCCGACCAGCGACACGGCGACCAAATGGGGCCCGCTGCTGGAAGAAGCCGTGTGGGGTCGCTATTCCTCCGGCAATACACTTTCGACGGTCACCACCTCCAGCAACCTCAGCCGGAACAACAGCTATTATTGCCCCACCGCCGCACGCAAGCTGGCCAAATATGAAACGACCACCAAGAAAAATGATTTCGTAACCTATGTGAACAGCCTCACCGACAACGGCAACACGTATCACGATATCGGCCTTCTTTGGGGTGCCCGGCTGATGTCGCCGACAGGCATTTTCGGATCCGAAAACGCATTCACCCCTTTGGGCGGCGAAATCCAGCGGCACTTGATTTTCATGACGGATGGTGACGCCTGTACGGGCAACGAAAACTACACCGCTTATGGCATTCCTTGGTGGGACAGGCGCAGAACGAGTACGTCGTCGGCCCCCAGCGGCGGTTGCACCAGCACGGGCACGATCACGGAGCAGGTCAACCTGCGCACCGAAGCGCTGTGCACGGCCATCAAGAACAAGAATATCACACTGTGGGTCATCAACTATGGCGGCGGCGTCAGCACGTCGACCGGCGCTCGCCTGCAGGCATGCGCATCGCCGGGTCGCTATTACGCGGCAACCAGCACGACAGACCTGTTGACGACCTTCCAGTCCATCGCGGCGCAGATCTCGCAGTTGAGATTGACGAACTGATGCCCGTCCGGCGCAAACCCATCGGGATGCTGAGGCGCGACGAGCGCGGCGCAACTCTGATCGAGTTTGCGTTCGTGGCCCCCGTATTCTGCCTGCTGCTGGTCGGCGCAATCGATGTCGGTCATACCCTGTACATGCGCGCTGTACTTCAAGGCGTAGTGCAAAAGGCGGCGCGCGATTCCGGTCTGGAAGATGGCTCTGCCATTGCAACGCAAACCAGCATCGATGACAAGATTCGGGCATCCGTGCTCGACCTGCACAAGAATGCGAATGTGGCGATTTCCCGGCGGTTTTATCGCACCTTTGAAAAGGCTGCAGCTGCACAGGCGGAAACCTTCACGGATACCAACGTCAACGGCACGTGCGATGCCGGTGAACCCTATGAAGATGCGAACAACAACAATACTTGGGATGCCGATGGCGGCGATGCCGGTCAGGGCGGAGCGAAAGATTCCGTCGTCTATACCGCCGACGTCACCTACCCGCGGATCATCCCTCTTCACAACTTCATCCCGGCCTTCTCGGACACAGTTGAGGTTGCGGCGACGACCGTGCTCACCAACCAGCCCTATGGCGACCAGAACCAATATGCTCCGCCAACGGTAAGGAATTGCCCGTGACACAGCTGAGATTGCCCTTCCGACGCGCATTCCGGAAATTGCAGGCGCTTGGTCGCGACACGAGCGGACTGGCTCTGGTGGAATTCGCGGCATCTCTGCCGTTCATTCTTGGACTCTCGCTCACGGGCATCGAACTGACCAATTTCGCCACGACCAAGATGCGCGTCAGTCAGGTGGCGCTTCACCTGGCCGACCATGTCTCGCGAATCGGCAATGGATCGTTGCTGACGGCGAAAACCGTGCGTGAAATGGATATCAACGACGCCTTGACGGGTGCCGGGCTTCAGGCGGGCGACCTTGATCTGTACACGCACGGGCGCGTGATCGTGTCCAGCGTCGAAGGCGAAACCTATCCCACCAATCCTAGCGGCGAATATCGCATCCGCTGGCAACGCTGCCGCGGGACGAAGGTGCATGGGTCAACCTATGGCGATGCTGGCGACGAGGATCTGACGGGTGTCGGACCAGCCGGACGCCAAGTGACAGCGCCGGAAAATGGCGCGGTCATCTTCGTCGAAGTCGCCTATGACTATCAGCCGCTCTTCTGGAGCCACGTTGTCCCGAATACGCAAATTGTGGAAATCGCCGCAATGACCGTTCGCGACACGCGCGACCTGAGCCAAATCTACAATTCAGAGGCCGTTACGGTTTCGACCTGCGCCTGACGCGCAATAATGGGGGAGAGCCTCAAGCCCTCCCCTCCAACACTTCTCAGCTATAGCAAACCTTCTTCGCCGCCTCGATGACGCGCGGCGCATTGACCAGCGCGGCCTTTTCCAGGTTCGCCGCATAGGGCAGCGGCACGTCGATATTCGTGACGCGCAGCACCGGCGCGTCGAGATCGTCGAAGCCCTGCTCCATGACGACGGCGGACACCTCGCTCGCAATCGAGCAGGTCGGCCATCCTTCCTCGACCACCACGAGACGGTTGGTCTTCTTGACGCTGGCCAGCACGGTTTGCGTGTCGAGCGGGCGCAACGTCCGCAGGTCGATGACCTCCGCGTTGATACCCTCACCCGCCAGAGCCTCGGCAGCCTCCAGAGCGACGCCCACGCCGATGGAATAGCTGACCAGCGTAACGTCCGTTCCTTCGCGCATGATG
>CAYGOH010000122.1:0-5832 GCA_964351385.1 uncultured Sphingobium sp.
TGGGGCCGGTCTTTTTCGAATTCATCCAGCGCAAGAAAGACGAGGGCTTTGGTGAGGGCAATTTCACCGCACTGTTCGAATCGATAGAACGCGATCAGCTCAACCGCGGCGTCCTTGCGCAAAAGGAAGGTCAGGCGGCGTGAGCGTTCCCTTTTCGCTTAGTCGTATCCATCATGTCGCCTATCGCTGCAAGGACGCCAAGGGGACGGTCGAGTGGTATGAGCGCTTGCTTGGCATGCGTTTCACGACTGCCTTTGCCGAGGATCATGTGCCGTCGACGGGTGACTATGATCCCTATATGCATGTGTTTCTCGATTGCGGCGGCGGCAATGTGCTGGCCTTTTTCGAACTGCCCAACCAGCCGGAGATGGGCCGAGACGAACAAACGCCCGAATGGGTGCAGCATCTCGCTTTCGAAGTTCCCGATTACGAGGCGCTGATAGCCGCCAAGGCGCATATAGAGGGGGAGGGGGTCGATGTTCTGGGACCTACCTATCATGGTATATTCCGCTCGATCTATTTCTTCGATCCCAACGGCCATCGTATTGAGCTGGCGTGCAACATCGGGACGCCGGACCAATATCAGGAGCTTGCGCGCGTGGCACCTCTTATGCTTGATGAATGGAGCAAAACAAAAAAAGCACCGCGTCACGCGGACTGGCTGCACAAGGAACCGGATGCTTGATAACCGCTATTGATTTTACCCACGACCCGGCCGCCAGAAGCTGGGTCGAGAGTGCCGACGGTCATCCCGATTTTCCCATCCAGAACCTTCCGCTCGGCATCTTCGCGCCGCGCGGGGAGATGCGCCGGGGCGGGGTGGCGATCGGGAACGAAATACTCGACATAGAGGCAGTCGCCGGGTTGCTGGAAGGCGACGCCCGATTGGCGGCGAGGCTGGCCGGACAGGCCACGCTGAATGATCTGCTGGACGCGGGCAACACCCTCCTGCAGGCCTTGCGGCATGGTCTCTTCAGCCTGTTGACCGACACGAAAACGGAGGCCGCCGTGCGGCCTGCGCTATACGATGCCGCCGATTGCACGATGCATCTGCCGGTGAAGGTCAATGACTATACCGATTTTTACACCGGCATTCATCACGCGGTGAACGTAGGCAAGCTGTTCCGGCCCGACAATCCGTTGCTGCCGAACTATAAATATGTACCGATCGGCTATCATGGGCGCAGTTCATCGATCCGCCTGTCCGGCGTCGATGTGGTGCGGCCCAATGGCCAGACCAAAGCGCCCGACTCCGATACGCCGACCTTTGGCCCGTGCAAACGGCTCGATTATGAGCTGGAAATGGCGATCTGGGTGGGGAAGTGCAATACGCTTGGCAAGCCTGTCCCAATTGGTGAAGCGGCAGAGCATGTCGCGGGTATCTCGATGCTGAACGACTGGTCGGCGCGCGATGTGCACGCCTGGGAATATCAGCCGCGCGGCCCGTTTCTCGCCAAGAATTTTCACAGCAGCGTCTCGCCCTGGATCGTGACGATGGATGCGCTCGCGCCCTATCGCGTGGCGCAGCCGCCGCGACCGGAAGGCGACCCTGCGCCGTTGCCCTATCTTATGAACGAGAAGGATCAAAAGGCGGGCGGGCTCGACATCACGATGGAGGTGCACCTCCGCACGGCAAAGATGCACGCAGCGGGCGACACGCCCTATCGCTTGAGCCATGGGTCGATGACGGCGATGTATTGGACCATTGCACAGCTTGTCGCGCATCACAGCTCGAACGGCTGCAACCTGTCGCCGGGGGACCTGCTGGGCACCGGAACGCTCTCCGGCGCGGATGAAAGCAGCAGGGGCAGCTTGCTGGAGCTCAGCGGTGGCGGCAAGCAGCCGATTGTATTGCCGAACGGCGAAAGCCGGACCTTTCTGGAAGATGGCGATGAAATCATCATCACGGCCTTCGCCGAAAGGGACGGCTTTGCCCGGATCGGGTTTGGCGAGTGCCGCGCCACGATATTGCCCGCGCCGTGACCGGCATCGTTTTGCACGGCTATTGGCGCTCCGGCACCAGCTACCGCACGCGTATTGCCCTCAACCTGAAGAGGCTGGCGTATCGGCAGGAGCCGGTCAACCTGCTTGCGGGTGTGCAAAAGGGCGAGGCTTATCGCGTGCTCAATCCGCAAGGGCTGGTGCCTGCGCTGGAGGTGAACGGACAGGTCCTCTCGCAAAGCAGCGCGATCATCGAATGGCTGGAGGGGCGTTATCCCGATCCGCCATTATTGCCGCGCGATGCCGACGCGCGCGCTATCGTGCGGGCCATGGCGATGACCGTTGCGTGCGACATCCACCCCCTCAACAACCTGCGCGTCCTGAAAGCGCTTAAAGCGGACCTCGGCACCGACGATGCGCAACGCGGTGCATGGACGGCGCGATGGATCGGCGATGGTTTCGCCGCGCTGGAAGTGATGATCGCGCCACGGCGGCACCTATGCCTTTGGTGATGCGCTGACGCTTGCCGATTGTCACATCGTTCCGCAGGTCTATTCTGCCGAGCGGTTCAACGTCCCGCTTGATGCCTATCCTGCGTTAATGCGCGCGGTCGACAATGCGAGGGCCAATGCGGAAATCGCGGCGGCCCATCCTGATCGTCAGCCAGACGCCGTGAAATAGCGGGCTTTGGCGCGCGCCCGAAAAAAAGGGGCGCGATCCCGAAGGATCACGCCCTTAGAAGTGCCGAGGAGGAGGCGCGGGAAGACGCCTCTGACAAGCTTTGAAATCAGATTTCTCTGCCAGTCGCCACCCTCAATGGGGGAAAGCCGCCCATGCTTCCTTGATTCAGGTCAAGGTCCGTCATTTTCATGCAAGGAAGCCGCGGACTGCGGACGCGAATTTCTCAGCCTGATCGATCATCACCATGTGACCGCTTGGTCCGATGCCCTCTATGTTCAGCCGGGTTGCATTTGAATAGGCGGCGCGGAACCGTTGTTTTTGAGCCACTGCCACGTCCCGGTCCGCCGATAGCGCGTGCACCACCGTCAACGGGCAGCCGAGCGAGGAAAGCTGCGCGGTCAAATCCGTGCGCGCCAGTTCGGTCAGCGCTTGCGCGATCACATTGGGGTCGCTGTCGCGTGCGCCCGGTGTCTGGGAGATCATATTGGCCAGCAACTGCCGCCCGGCCTTGGTTCCGGTGAAATATCCGTTCAGCTGCTCGGCGATATAGCCCAGGCCCTGACTTGTGCCGCCGAGCATACCCGCGCCCGCTGGCAGCATGTCGACGACCATGACCCGGTCTATGCGGCCTTTCGCCTGCAACCCCGTCATCATCGCGAGCGTGCCGCCCATGCTATGCCCGATGATCGCCGGCTTCTGCAATTTGCGCTCACTCACATAGCGGACAAGCTCCTGCGTCAGCGGGCCGAGCAGGGCGCCCGACCGGTTCAAACCCGCAGGCTTTCCGGCAAAGCCCGCAATATGCACCAGATGCAGGCGATGACCACTCAATCGCGCTTGCAGGCCAGACCAGATGGCGGGGCCGCTCGCCAATCCGGGGATCAGCAGCACGTCATGTCCGCTGGCCGCGCGCGACCCGCTGGTGGTCACGCTGAGCCGCGAGGAAGAGAATACAGCGGCGGAGTCGGTCGCTGCCAGCGCGTCGGCGACTGTCGTGGGGCCAAAGATTAACAATACCGCGCCCCAACCGAGCAATGCGCGTCGGTTCATCGCAAAAGGATCGGGGAAAATATCCGTTGAATCAGCCATTAAATGCTCGTTTGCCTCAATTCGTCTCATTTTGGGCGTCAAGTTCCGCAAATTAACCGAATATTTGAATCGTTCGTCGCATATTCTCTTTTTCTGGCGCGAAAAGTCGCCACATATGGTGAGGGGCATAACATGGCGCGCGCACTATGAGCGGGCGGTGAACCAGGGTCGTGAAATCTATGGTGGCGCATTTGGATAAGATCAATATCAAGCGAGGCAAGAAGGCAGATTTCAGGTTCGGCGCGAACCGATCCGGCCATGCGTGGGTCAAGGGCATTGCCGCTGCCATATTGATGACCGGATGCGTTGCCGACGCTTCCATTTCCATGGGACGGTCCGAACCCTCGACACCCTTCACATCGGCGATCACAAGGGTCGAGGAACCGGCCAAGCCGGCGCCTGCTGCATTACAGACCGCCATCACCACCCTTGGCCGCAATTTCAACGGCATTGCCGGAATTTCGGTGCGGCGCGTCGATTCGGATTGGGAAGCATCCTATAACGGCGCGCGTCTGATGCCGCAGCAAAGCGTGTCGAAGCTCTGGGTTGCGATGACGATGCTGGATGCCGTGGATCGCGGCAAGCTGACGCTCAAGGATCCGGTGACGATCGGCCGGCACGATCTGACATTATTCCATCAGCCGCTCGCGTCCTTGATGCAAAATGGCAGCTATTCGACGCAGCTCGATGATCTGTTCACCCGTGCCATGCAACAAAGCGACAACACCGCGAACGATACCGTGCTTCGCAAGGTTGGCGGGCCGCAGGCAGTGCGCGGATTCCTGGCGCGCAACTATATTCGCGACATTCGCTTTGGCCCTGGTGAACGCCTGTTGCAGAGCGCGACGGCGGGTCTCGTGTGGGATCAGAAAATGTCGGTCGGTCGCAATTTTTATGCGGCACGGTCCAACCTGCCGAAATCGGTGCGCGAAAAGGCGCTGAATGATTATCTTGCCGATCCGATGGATGGTGCCGCGCCCAGCTCGATCACGATGGCGCTGGCCAAGTTGAAGCGCGGCGAGATGCTGTCTCCGGCATCGACCGCCTACCTGCTCGACACGATGCAGGGCGCGAAGACCGGGCCGCAGCGGGTTAAGGGCGGCGTTCCGGCAGGCTGGGTCTATGGCCACAAGACCGGCACCGGACAGGTGCTTTATCCGCGCTCGACCGGCTATAACGATGTCGGTATCATGACGGCTCCCGATGGTACGAGCTATGCCGTTGCGGTGATGATCGCCAGCACCACGGTGGGAATTCCGCAGCGCTGGGAACTGATGCAGGGCGTATCGCGCGCTGTCGCTGCCTATCATGACGCGGCGCGCTGATTGCTCACAAATCTGATGGTGATCCGTTCGGTTCGAGCGTAGTCGAGAACCGCTGCTACACCCGTGTCTCGACTTCGCTCGACACGAACGGGGCTGGTTAGACTCGGTCGAAACATATTCACGCTTCAGCCGGTATACCCAGCCACAACACCATTATCGCGATGATCACGGCGGCGATGTAAAAGGCCGTCCGCATAACATCGCGTCTGCCCCGGTACAGGCTGAGGATCGCCGCCGTGCCGCTTTGCAGGCCGTAATAGAGTACGAACGCCTTTGACGCGTAGACGATGATCTCAAAGATATTCGCGGTCATCGTGATCAGGATCGCCACCGCCGCAGTTCCGGCATAACCCCATTTCACGTTGACCCTGTTGCTGCTCGCAGAGCGCACGAGCCCGCCCGCGCCGTTCATATCCGCGACTGCTGCCGAGAGCTGCGAGGCCAGAGCCGTCATGATGACCAGCGGCCCGACCGCCCAGCCGAGCGGCTGCAGAATATCGATGATCGCCGTCTCATCGAGCTTGCCCTGTGGCAGGCCGCTGGCGAAATAAGGCGTCATCAATGCGATGAACGGCACATAGACAAGTGTGGCGATCATCTGTGCGCGGCGCATCGTTTTGACGCGCGTCTCCGCGCTGTAGGTATGGCCAAGGTAACGCGACGTTTCGAAGCCCTGCACCATGATGACAAGGCCCAGCAATATACCGAGCTCGCGCATCCCCGTCGGGTGGGCAACCGCCTGCAGCTCCAATATACCCTGAAACAGCGATTGCGCGTCCGCCCAGATCAGCGCGAT
>CAYGOH010000123.1:0-5706 GCA_964351385.1 uncultured Sphingobium sp.
CGTTCTCGCCGCTACCGTCATCTTCTGGCTCTGATCAATGAGTCCTGACCCTAGCGATCTGTTCGGCTTGAGCATGGGGCAGCGCCGCAAACCCGAAGAAAGCCTTGTCATCATCGCGGAAAGCGACGTTGCAGGCTGTATCGGCCTGATGGTCGATACCATCGACGACCGGCGCGAACTGGTCGTGAAAAGCCTCGACCAGAATCTCTACCCGATCAACGGCCTGTCGGGCGCAACGATATTGGGCGACGGCTCGATCGCCCTCATCCTCGACATCGATGCCCTCGTCTCGACGGCCAACGCCTCGGGCACCCGCTTTACCCTGAAAGGAATGGCAGCATGAGCGAAGAGACTTCCGCAGCCCAGGATATGAAGATCGTCACGTTCACGCTGGGCGGCCACATGTTCGGTATCGCGATGACGTCACTACTGGAAATACGCCAGTGGGCAGAACCCACGCCGTTACCCGGCGTGCCGCATTATGTGCGCGGCGTCACCAACCTGCGCGGCAATGTCGTGCCGGTCGTGGGCCTGGCCGAACGGCTCGGCTGGGCGGCGAGCGAAACGCACCCGCGGTCCTGCATTCTTGTCGTCAATCTTGAAGGCAGGCAGGCGGGGCTTCTGGTCGATGAAATGAACGACATCGTCACCATCACCACCGACAAGATCCAGCCGCCGCCAGAACTGGACGGCGCCGATACATCGATGATCGCCGGCCTCGTCCGCGTGTCCGACCGTGTCAGCGAAGACGATAAGGAAAAAACGGACAAGAGCCAGATGGTGCTGCTGATCGACATAGCCGCGCTCAGCCTCGTGCGCGATCTGGAGGGCGTTGCGTGAACCAGCTTACCCTCATCGAATCAGGCGCGTTTTCGGCTGGCGCTGCGTTGAGCAAGGCTGATTTTCAGGCGATCGCGGATATCCTGTACAAGGAAGCGCGCATCACGCTGGCGCCGCACAAGATCACGCTTGTGCGCTCGCGCCTGTCGCGCCGCCTGCGCGAACGGGGGCTCAAAACGTTCGGCGAATATATCGCGTTCATCCGGCGCGATGTGAACGAACGCCGGATAATGATTGACTCGCTCACCACCAACCACACAAATTTTTTCCGCGAAAAACATCATTTCGACCATCTGGTGAATGAGATGATGCCGGAATGGCGCGCCCGCCCCGCGCGCGAACCCGTTCGTATCTGGTCGTCGGCCAGTTCGTCGGGCGAGGAGGTGTATTCCATCGCGATGTCGATGCTGGGCCGTGATGCGCGAGAGGGGCAGTGGGCACGGCAGGCGCAGGTTCAGTTGCTGGCCACCGATATTTCCACCAACATGGTCGCGGCGGTCCGTGCGGCCGTTTATCCCAAGTCGAGCCTCGACCATATTCCCGCGCCCTATCGGCGGTTGTGGACGAAGCCACACCCGGACGGATTCCAGATCGCCGACGACGCGCGCAATCTGGTGCAGCCCACACAGCTCAACCTGTTCGATCGCTGGCCGATGCGGCACCAGTTCGATGCGATCTTCTGTCGCAATGTCATGATCTATTTCAACGAGGAAACCAAGATCGAGCTGGAAAACCGTTTGATCGATCAGCTCGTGCCCGGCGGCGCGCTTTATATCGGCCACAGCGAACGGCTGATGGGCAAGGGCCGCGACATAATGGTTCCGTGCGGCCACACCATGTACCGCAAGCCGGAGACCGCGAAATGAAATCCATGGCGCTCTCGGCCAAGCAGATACGCGTCCTCATCGTCGATGACAGCGGCGCGATGCGTGCGATGCTCAAGAAGATATTGCAGGCCGATCCGCGCATCGATGTGGTCGGGGCGGCGGCGGATGCCGAGGTTGCCCGAAAAATGATCAAGGAACTGTCTCCGGACGTCATGGTACTCGATGTCGAGATGCCCGGCACTAACGGCCTGGAGTTTCTCGAACGCATCATGCGGTTGCGTCCGATGCCGGTGGTGATGTGCTCCTCGCTGACAGCCAAGGGCACGGAAACGACTATTGAGGCGATGCGCCTGGGCGCGGTCGATTGCATCGGCAAGCCCTCCGGCAAGACCGACGGGTTGATGCGGCAGGCGCGCAGCCTGCGCCAGACGGTGAAGGGCGCGGCCAGGGCATCGATGCGGTCGATTGATCATATTGCGCGCAACGCGCGGCCTTCGACGCCGGGCGGCTGCAATCAGGACATGGTCATCGCCATCGGCGCTTCGACCGGCGGGGTGGAGGCCTTGTTCGCGCTGCTGTGCGCATTGCCGCCCGACATACCGCCTACCTTGGTTGTGCAGCATATGCCGGGAATGTTCACCAGCGGCTTTGCCGCGCGGCTCAATCGCAGCTGCCCGATGCGCGTGGTCGAGGCGCGCGACGGCGAGAGGATCGAGGCTGGAACCGTCTATATCGCGCCGGGCGGAGAAACGCATATGGAACTGCGTGGCGGGCGCAATGGCTATATCCGGCTCAAGCGCTCTGCTCTGGTGTCCGGGCACCGCCCGTCGGCGGACGTCCTGTTCGCAAGCTGCGCCGAACTGCGCGACAAAGCGGTCGGTATCATCATGACCGGCATGGGAAAGGATGGCGCGGTGGGGCTCGCCAGCATGCGCAAGGCCGGGGCGCTGACGCTCGGCCAGAATGAAGAAAGTTGCGTCATCTATGGCATGCCGCGTGCCGCCCGTGAAATCGGTGCGGTCAGCCGGGAGGTAAGCCTCGACAGCTTGCCCCAGGCGATCTTGCGCGCCTGCCGAGAACCAATGGGGATATGTTGAAATGCCTGCTGCATCTGCAATCAAGGTAATGGTGGTCGATGACCAGACCAGCATGCGCGCGATGATCCGCCGCACGCTGCAGGATCTCGGCTTTCGCGATGTCCGCGACAAGGGGAGCGCGCTCGAAGCGCTGCCCGCTGTCCAGAACGACCGCGTTCACCTGATCATTTCCGACTACAACATGCCGGACATGGATGGCCTCGAATTCCTGAAGGCCGTGCGGTCGGACCCGGTGATCGGCAAGACCGTGTTCATCATGCTGACCGGCAGCTCGGAAAAATCGGTGGTTCAGAAGGCCGCGGAGCTGGGCGTCAACAACTATGTCGTGAAGCCATTCGCGCCTGCCGCGCTCAAGGAAAAGATCGAACGCGTTTTCGGGGCGCTGAGCTGAATGAGGACGATGCACACCCAGCGCCGGATACCGATCATCCAGGGCGAGAATGCCGTCGTGACGGAGCCCGATACGGTGATCACGACCTTGCTGGGCTCGTGCATCGCCGTGTGCCTGCACGACCCGCAGGCGCACATCGGCGGCATGAACCATTTTCTGCTGGGCGAGCCCAATCCGGGGCAGAGCGTCGCTGCTGCCGACATGAACCGCTATGGCCTGCATGCGATGGAGCTGCTGATCAATGCGATGATGAAGAAAGGCGCAGTACGCAGCCGGCTGACCGCGCAGGTATTTGGCGGCGGCAATATTCAGGCGGCCTTTGGCAAGATCGGTACCAGCAATGCCGAATTCGCCATGCGGTTCCTCAAGACCGAGGGTATTCCCGTTACGAAGAGCGATGTGGGCCGCGCGCACGCGCGCCGGGTCGAGTTCGCCGCGTGGGAGGGAACAGCCAACTGCACCGCAGTCTCTCAGGCTCCGAAAGAACGCCCGGTCATCCCGGCGCGGCCCGCCGCTGCCTCCGACGATGTCGAATTGTTTGTCTGATCCGAACCCAAGCAAGGTGAATGATGTCGTTCCACCCCTCCGTCTATCCGCTCTGTCACGCAATGGCCGCCGAATGGCGCGAGATGCGTCATCATCTGGAAAATCTCGCCGCCAGCCTGTGCGTCGATGCGGACTTCGCCTGCCGCCATGTCGAGAGCCTGCAGCTTTTCGATGCGCTCGCGCAGCAGGCGGACGAAAGCGCGATGCTTCTCGACCGGCTTTCTGACGGTATGCGCAGCAATCAGGCGCTTTCGCTGGTGCGCCTCGATATCATGCAGCAGCGGCTCAAAAATCATCTCGACGAGGAAGAGGATGTCGACATGAGCGGCGAGCCCTAACAGGTGGCGGCCAAGAATGAGGAGGATCTGCCGCCCATCGTCATCCGCCGCGTCAAGAAGGTGGTGGGTGGGGGGCATCATGGCGGCGCATGGAAGGTCGCCTATGCCGATTTCGTGACGGCGATGATGGCATTCTTCATGCTGCTGTGGCTCATCTCCAACCCCGACAAGGAAAAGCTGCGCGGCCTCGCCGAATATTTCACGCCCGGTCCTCCCAGCGCACCGATGGCGACCGGGTCGACATCCGGCCCCAGCGACATGCCCGGCACGGGCGGACACACGCAGCGCAGCCGGTCCGACAGCCGGTCATCGCAAGGCGTTCCCGCGATGACCGCGACGTCGCCCGGCGTTGCACGCGGCGGATCGGCGGATTTGCCGAGCGCCGCCCTGCGCGTGCTGGCGCAGGAACTGAAAGTCGCGCTCGACGCCGTTCCGCAGGACATGTCCGATGAAAGCGGCGTCATGACGGAGCTGGGCGGCGATGAACTGCGCGTCAGCCTGACCGATACCGACCGGCAATCAATGTTTCAGGGTTCGTCGGCCAGCCTGAATGCCTATGGAACCAATCTTCTCGGGCGCCTCGCCAAGACGCTGCGGGAAACCAGTATCAACATCGCGATAGAAGGGCATACCGATGCGCGCGGCGGCGACAGCGATGCCAACTGGCGCTTGTCGGGAGACCGCGCCCTGGCCGCGCGCAACGCGCTGATCGCGGCGGGCGTGCCCGCAGACCGCTTTACGCAGGTGGTGGCGATGGCGGGCACCCGGCCTGTCTATCCCGACCAGCCCGAGCGTGCCGAAAATCGCCGCATCACCATCGTCCTGTTGGCCGACAGGGCGGCGTTGCCGTCCGACAGCAGCTTCGCTTTTTGAGACGAGGGCAGGGGCGTGAAGAAGATAATCCTCATGATCGGCCTGTTGCTGGCAGGCCTCGGCATTGGCGGCGGCGCGGCCTTCGGTGTCAGCCAGGTCATGGGTCCGCCACCCGCACCGGAGGAGGACGCGCATCCCGAGCCGGTGGAAACAGAATATGTGCCTGCCGGCACTATATTGGCGCCTATCGTCGCCGTGGACGGCAACCTGTCAGGCTATGCGAATTTCGATGTTCAGCTTCAGGTTCCGGTCGACAAGGTCGAGGAGGTGACAGCGAAACTGCCCTTATTACTCCATGCCATCAACCTGCGCGCGTGGAAAACGCCGATGGCGTCGGGGCCGCAATATATGTTGCCCGATCTCAAGGTGTTTTCGAAAATGGTTGAGGACGCCGCTACGGAGTCCTTGGGGAAGGATGCCGTCACCAAGATCGTTATTCTGTCGGCGCGCCCGGTGTGACAATTATCCGCTGCCAAAGCTCCGCACCAGCGATCCGGCCACCAGCGACCAGCCGTCGACCAGCACGAAGAAGATGATCTTCATCGGCAGTGCGATGGCCGTGGGCGGCAGCATCATCATGCCCATCGCCATCAGCACGGCGGACACCGCCAGATCGATCACCAGAAACGGGAGAAGCAGTAGAAAGCCGATTTCGAACGCGCGCCGTAGTTCGGAAATCATGAAGGCGGGGATCAGGATACTCATCGGCATTTCCGCGCGCTCGGGCGGCGGCTTGGCGGAAAGATCGACGAAGAGTTGCAGATCGTCCTCGCGCACCTGCCCCATCATGAATT
>CAYGOH010000124.1:0-5695 GCA_964351385.1 uncultured Sphingobium sp.
CTCTGTCGGCGTATTGTGCGTCCAGCATGTCGATCCGCGCCGCTATGAAGAGGTGGAGATCGAGGCGTTGCAGACGGTGGCGATGGTTCTCTCAGAACTTATCGCCAATGCTGGCCTGGTGGATCAAAGCCCGGTCGATGTGCGCGTGGGTGGAACCGGCACGCAGATCGTCACCGGGTTGCAGCTCGTTATGGGTATGGCGCGGGGGCATGCCGTTTATCACCAGCCGCGCATCACCATTGATCACACCGTCGCCGACGATGTCGAGGCAGAGCGCGCGCGCGTCTATTCCGCGTTCGCCAAGATGCGCGAGCAGATCGAGGGGCTCGCCGGGACATCGGAGTTCGGCGTCGATGGCGAGCATCAGGAGGTCATCCAGACCTACAAGATGTTCGCCTATGACGAGGGCTGGTCGCGGCGCATCAACGAGGCGATCGACAGCGGCCTGACCGCCGAAGCCGCAATTGAGCGCGTGCAGCAGCGCACCCGCATGCGCATGCGCCAGATTGACGATCCGCTGTTGCAGGATCGGATGCACGATCTGGAAGACCTCGCGAACCGGCTGTTGCGTATCGTGTCAGGCCAGCTCGGCACGGCCGCGCAGCTTGGCCTGCGCCAGGACACGATATTGATTGCGCGCAATCTGGGGCCTGCAGAGCTGCTGGAATATGACCGGCGGCGCCTGAAGGGTGTCATCCTTGAGGAAGGGTCGCTCACGGCGCATGTCACTATCGTCGCGCGGGCCATGGGCGTCCCGGTGTTCGGCCGCGTGAAGGATGTTCGTCAGCTCATCAATGAGGGCGACCTCATATTGATGGACGTGAATGAGAACCGCCTGTTCGTGCGGCCGTCGCCGGACATGGAAGAGGCGTTCGACAGCAAGCTGGAACTGACGCAGAAAAAGCGCGCCAGTTTTGCCGCGATGCGCGATCAGCCTGCCGAAACCAGGGACGGCGTGCGCATTGAGTTGATGTGTAATGCGGGCCTGCGTGATGACGTCGCCGCACTCGATGTAACTGGCGCTGACGGGATTGGCCTGTTCCGCACAGAGTTTCAGTTTCTCGTATCGGCCACGATGCCGCAGCGGGAGAAGCAGCAGCGGCTCTATCGCGACGTGATGGACGCGGCGGGAGATCGCCCGGTTATTTTCCGCACGGTCGATATCGGCGGCGACAAGGCGTTGCCCTATCTGCGCGATGACAGCGACATGGTTGAGGAAAACCCGGCGATGGGCTGGCGGGCGATGCGCCTATCGCTGGAGCGCGACGGCCTGATGAAGGCGCAGGCGCGCGCGTTGCTGGAGGCGGCGGCGGGCCGGACGCTTCATGTCATGTTCCCGATGATATCCGAGCCGTGGGAATTCGACGCTGCGCATGCGCTGTTTGAGAACCAGCGGCAATGGCTCGCCGAGCGGAACAAGAAGCTGCCCAGCACGATCCGCTACGGCGCGATGCTGGAGGTGCCGTCACTGGCCGAAGTGCTCGACGTCATGCTGCCTAAACTCGACTTCCTGTCAATCGGCACCAATGACCTGACCCAGTTCCTCTTTGCGGCGGACCGGGCGCACCCCAAGCTTGCCGAACGCTATGATTGGCTGAGCGTCGCGATCCTGCGGTTCCTCAACCGGATCATTCGCGAATGCGAAGCGGCGTCTGTGCCGGTCGGGGTGTGTGGAGAGATGGGTGGGAGGACACTCGAAGCGATGGCCCTCATCGGTCTTGGCGTCCGTCGATTGTCGATCACGCCTGCGTCGGTCGGACCGGTCAAGGCGATGATCCGCTCCCTCGAACTGGAGCCCCTGCGCGCGTTGATCGACGACCTTCTTCGCGATCCGAGCAAGCGCCCGCGCGACGTTTTGCAGGCCTATGCAGAGGCCCAGAAAATCGACCTGAACTAAAAGGTTACCATGTTTGACAGGCGAATCCTGTCAATTTTATATGGTAAATAGGTAAATCGACGCGTGCTGTAGACGAGGTGTCGTTGACACCCAGGTAAGTGCATGGAAAACAGGGCGATATTCAAGCCATGCACAAAGCGGCGCGTGATCGGGTGAAGCGCGCGAACTTAATTCAGCTGTAATAATTCAGACCGGCGACGGGGCTCTGGATCGGGAACGAGGATATGGACGAAGTCATTCCAGAGGCTGACAGCCTGGTCGAAGACCGGCCCGACCGTCCGGGCGCGCTCCTGCGTGCTGCGCGAGAGGAGCGCGGCATGTCGCTCAGCGAAGTCGCCGAAGCGACGCGTGTAGCGCAGCGTCAGCTTGAAGCCATTGAGCGCAGTGATTTCGCCGCATTGCCGGGAACGCCCTATGCCGTTGGGTTCGCCCGCGCCTATGCGCGCGCCGTTGGAGCCGACGAAGTGGCGGTCGCGCGCGGAGTGCGGGAGGAACTCGGCGCGCTCGACGCCGCCGACCGCTACGAAATGTTCGAACCGGCTGATCCTGCGCGTATTCCTTCGCGCGGGCTCGCCTGGACCACGGCGGTGATCGCAGTCGTTCTCGCTGTGGGATATGCGGTGTGGCGCACGCAGTTTTTTGCAGCATCCACCGATCAGGAAATATCGGACCTTTCCAACCGCGCTGGCGCACAGGCGCAAGCGCAGGCTGCCGCAGCACGCGATGCCGCGAAGGCGTCGGCAGAGGGTGCCACGGGTCCGGTCGTCCTGACCGCCGTGAATGATGTCTGGCTGCGCATTTACGATGCGGCGGGCGAACGCCTGTTTGAAAAGCAGATGCTGAAGGGCGATAGCTATACCGTGCCGCCTCAGGCCAATAACCCGATGATCCTGACGGGGCGGCCCGACGCGCTGACGGTCACTGTTGGCGGCAAGCCGGTTGCGCCGCTTGGCCCGCCAGAACGCACGATCGCCGATGTGCCGATAAGTGCGGAAGCCTTGCTGGCGCGCGCGACCGCGGGGGAACAATCGACTGCCACGGGTACGGCAGTCGATGCGCTTGCCGACCGGCAGGCAGCTGCGCCGGCTGAACCGGCCCCGCAGAACCAATCGCGCACCGATCCGGCTGTGGCGGGCGCATCTGCTTCGGCAACGGCGGCTTCCAGTCCGAGCATTTCAGGCAGCCCACCCAAGCTCGCCAATAGGCAGGCCGCGCCGACTTCCAGAAACGCCGCGGCTGCGACCAGCGCCGCGCAGCGTTTGGTGCAGGAGGCGGAGGCAGCTGTCGCGGCTGTTGCGCCTACGACCAGCAGGCCTGCCACCGGCAGGTCCACCACCGGCAGCGCCGCGGATGGAACGCCAACCCCCACGAGTGTCGTTGCGTCAGACGAATAATCAGGTCGGTCTGTCAGCGATCCCTTTCTTTTTGCGTTTCTCCAACTATTGTCGTTGTCCACCGAGACAGGGCCGAGGATTATCATGCGTCAGCCACTAAAATTATTTGCCGCCGTTGGACTGGCCGCGTTGACCCAGACACTGCCGATTGCGGTGCATGCGGCAGACGACGTGCCCGTCGAAAAGCGCGTTGATCGGATCGAGAAAGAACTACGCGCCGTTCAACGCAAGGTGTTCCCCGGCGGCGCTCCGGTCGAGCCCGAAATCACGGCTGCTCCCGGCGCGAGCCTGCCGCCGTCGTCCACACCCGTTACCGATCTCATCGCACGGGTCACCTCACTGGAATCGCAATTGGCGACGCTGACCGGTCAGGTTGAGCAGAACAGTTACAAGCTGCGACAGATGGAGGACCGCCTCGACAAGATGAAGGCGGAACTGATGCCGGCACCGCCACAGATCTCAAACGGGCCTTCGGGATCGACCGCAACGGCGTCATCCTCTTCGGCGGCTGCCGCGCCGCAGCAACCCGCATCCGCGGCGCCCGCTGCCGCCAGCGAAGCCCGCAAGGCGGCTGTCGCGGCGATCGAACGCCCGAATACCGGTGACTCCGCTCAGGATTCCTACACCTATGGCTTCCGCCTGTGGGACGCGAAATTCTATCCCGAAGCGCAGGTTCAGTTGAAAACCGCCGTAGAAAAATATGGCAACAGCTCATTCGGCAGCCGCGCGCAAAACCTGCTCGGCCGCGCCTATCTGGACGATGGAAAGCCCGCGCTGGCATCTGTCGCATTCTATGAAAATTACCAGAAGCGCCCCGAGGGAGACCGGGCTGCGCAGAGCCTGACCTATCTGGGTGAGGCTTTGATTCAATTGAACAAGCCCGCCGACGCTTGCAAGGTCTATAGTGAGCTGGATCAGCGCTATGGTCCGACGCTGACGACCGACCTTCGGGCCATGGCGGACAAGGGGCGCACCCGTGCCAAATGCGGCCGCTGAGCCGCTCACAACCCGTTTCTCGAACGATCTCGAAACACTGATCGGCGCGGACACGCTGACCTCGGCGCGTTTTGGCGTGGCGGTTTCCGGCGGACCGGACAGCATGGCTTTGCTCTGGCTGACCGCGCGGGCTTTCCCCGGGCGCGCCTTTGCCGCGACCGTCGATCATGGGTTGCGCGCCGAAGCGCGTGCCGAGGCGGAGATGGTGTCGGACTGGTGCGCGGGCAGCGGCATCCCGCACATAACGCTGACACCGCCTGAAAAGATCGCAGGCAATATTCAGTCGTCGGCGCGGCAGGCGCGCTATGCCCTGCTGGAGCAATGGCGGGAAAGCGCCAACATCGACTGGTTGATGACGGCCCATCATGCCGACGATCAGCTTGAAACCATGCTGATGCGCCTCAACCGCTCCTCGGGTGTTGGCGGCCTTGCGGCGATCAGGGCGCGCAACGGCCCTATTGTGCGGCCGTTGCTCGGTTGGAGGCGGTCGGAGCTTGCGGACATCGTCGCGCGGCACTCCATTCCCCATATTCTCGACCCCAGCAACGAGGATGTCAGATTCGACAGGGTTGCGATGCGCAACAACCTGGCCGGTGTGGATTGGCTCGATCCGCTCGCGGCATCGCGCAGTGCGGCGGCGTGTGCTGACGCGGAAGAGGCGCTGCAATGGACGGTGACAACGCTTGCCGAACGCCATATCCATCGCACATCGGATGGAAAGATCGTGCTGGAACAGCATGAATTTCCCAAGGAAATCATCCGTCGCCTGATCGGGCGGATGCTGACGCTTGCTGACCCCGCAATGCCCGCGCCGCGCGGGGATACGATCGATCAAGCAGTTGTTCAGCTATTATGTGGTAAACAGGTCAGTATCGGCAACTGGTTGCTGGCGGGCGGCGACATCTGGACTTTATCGCCAGCGCCGCCGCGAAAGCAGTCATGAGCCATTGTTATTTACGGCGTCGCCCCTATTTTGGGGGGAGATGAAGAGGCTGAGATGAACGACGACAAAGAACCGCAGGGCAACCCCTGGATCAAGAGTGCTATGATTTGGGCAGGGGTTGTGTTCGCCCTGCTGCTCGTGGTTTCGATGGTGGAAGGCCGCAACGGCGAAATCGCTGGCACCGGTATCGCCTATTCCGATTTCCGTGCAAAGGTTCAGGAAGGGCAGGTCAAGGAGGTTTCCGTCGGGCCTGACCGCATTATCGGTACGCTCAACAACGATCAGAAATTCTCGACTGTCCCGGTCAACGATCCGGGCCTCACGAAGCTGCTGGACGACTATAGCGTCAAATATAGCGGCAAGACGGAGGATCAGCCGAGTTTCTGGATGATCCTGCTGTATCAGTCCTTGCCTTTCCTGCTCATCCTAGCGGTTGCTTTCTTCGTGTTGCGCCAGATGCAGAAG
>CAYGOH010000125.1:0-5693 GCA_964351385.1 uncultured Sphingobium sp.
GCCGGCTGGACATACGCGCATGCCACCCGGCCGATGATCTCGACCGAGTTCTAGCAGTATGAGGTTTCCATGCCCCGCTTCCGGTCTCCCGAAGGCAGGCGGACCATTGCTCGCGGGCACGTAAGGTTCAAGAGAAAATGTGGAATCCCGATTGGGAAATCGAACACATATGAACACGCGCTTGCTCTTTACCTGTTTCATCTGCCAAATGCTGTGCTGATGGGGCGATACATGCACTTTGGGCGGATTATATTATCCATCTTGGTCGCGTCGGCGGTACTTGGTGGCGTAGCCGGCGGTCAGACGCAGCCCTTGTCAGCTCAATCGAAGCTGGTTCAGCCTTCGCAACCATCCACGCCGGACTGGGCAGCACTAGCGAAGCAGGTCGCCGATTTGCGGGCGGGATCGCTTGATCCGTCGGTGGACCCGGATTCGCTCTTCAAGATATCGTTGGCCTCGTCTGATGCGCTTCGTGCACAGTTTGTCGCAAATATGGTTGCGGATTCCGCATATTATTCGCGCGTCAGAGCCGATCCTTCGCTCCTTCCATTGCCGGAGGCAGAGGCTGCCTTCGCTATTGCGCAGTCCGGTTTTCTGCGGTTGCCGGAAAAGGAGAGGTCGCGGCTTCTGAACATTCAGAGGGACCGCCATGTTAAGGCGCAGAAGGACGCGGAGGAGAATGCCGCGCAACGCAAGACGCTTGATGACCTTGAGGCAAAGCTCGGCATTCTGAACAGCTTTCTTGCCGGAGAACCTTCTGTTGCAGGTCCGCCGCGTCTTGATCTGCTGGAATTGCCTGCTCGCAATAGGAGCGATGAAAAGCCGGTACCGCCACCTGCCGCCGACAGCTCTATGTCCGAAAAAATCGCATGGACGCGCAGTGAAATCGACCGGACTATATCGCGTATTCTTGCCCTGCCGCCCGATGAGCTGAAACGGTATCAGGATATCGCCTCGGTCGCGGCGGCCAATGGGCAGTCCCTCAACCGGGCGGAAGCAGAACTCGATTCCGCTAATCAGCAGCTGAGCGACGCGGTCAGAAGCAGCGCCGACGCTTCGGCCGAACAGCTGCGGCTCATCGCAAGTGAGCAGGCTAAGCTCGTATCGGTGGCCGCGGCGCAGACGCGCCTGCGCGCGCAGCTCGCGCAGATGAAATCGGAACCACTGGCGATATCCGATCTCGCGCTGGGCTGGCGGCAGAAGGTTCAGAATGTTGAGGGCAAGGGCCAGCAGGGGGCGGAGGCCGACCTGCTCTATGATCAGCTTGTCGGCGATCTCAGGAACATCCGAACGCGCCTGCAAACCTCGCTCGGCCGCAGTGAAGCATTGAGCAGTCGCGGCATTGCGCCGCCTGCGCTCGATCGCGCTCTGCCCGGTGGAACCAAGGCAACCAAGGCATTGCAGGATCGGCAGCGCGCCTTGCTTGTATCGGCGCAAAAGCTGCAATCCGACTATAGCGTTGAATTGTGGAACGAGCGGAGCAGCCTGCGTGAGGCAATGGTCGCGATGAACGGCGCGCGACTGGCGCTTATTCCCCATCTCAGCGCGACCAAGCGGGCCAGCATATTGGGTTTCGGACGCGAGGGGATTGCGCAGGCGCAACGCGAAACGTCGCAGATCATTCTTGACCTGCGCTATCATCTGCAGGGGTGGCGTAATTTCCTTGCGAGCGCGTCCGACCTGATTTTGCGGCCAACCCCTGCTCTGGTGCTCGGCGTCCTGCGGTTGCTGGTTGTTGTCGTGCTGTTCCGTTGGTGGCGGCATTCGGGCGGCGGCATATTGCAGCGGACGCAGACTGAGCTGGATTCGCGGCGTCCGCGTACGCTCGCCTCGTCGCTGCAAGCCAATATGATCGGGCATGCCCGCAATGTGCGCCGTCCGCTCGATTGGCTCGTGTTCGTGTTGGTGATGCGTTGGCTGATGCCTGAGGAGCTGGATTTTGCAGGACTGGACCTCGCGTGGATCGTCCTCATCTGGTCGCTTGCCACGGTGCTGCTGGTGCGGCTCGCCAACGAGCTGGCGCGCAGCGGCAGGCGTGAGGATCCGCGCGCCGAGCTGCGCTGGAAGTCGCTGCGCATCATTGCGGGTAGCTTGCTGGGGATTGGCCTCATCCTGACGCTGACCAGCGCGAGTGTGGGTGAGGGAGCGATCTATAACTGGGTGCTGGGTCTTTGCTGGCTGATCGTTCCGGCCATCGTCCTGCTGCTCGCGCATTGGTGGCGGGAGCGGATTGTCGCGCTATCGGGGGCTACGGCGGGCAACAGCGTCCTGTTGTCGTGGGTGTCACGTGATCCGGGTGGCATCACGGGCCTCATCGGGCGGGTGCTGGCAGGAACCGCACTGCTGCTGGCGGGTGCGAAGACGATCATTGCGCGGCGCATGGGTGACCTCGCGCTGGTACGAGAGATATTTGAGCAGCGCAGCCGGGCCGAAGCAGCGCGTCAGGTTGCAGAAGACAAGGCAAGCGGGCGATTCCATCATCTGCCGCCCGAAACGCTGGAGGTGTTGGCGCCACACCGCTTGCCGGCGCAATCGCGTGCAGGCGACGCGCGGCCCGGTGGCCTGACATTGCCTGTGCTTGCGCCGCAGACCATCACCGCGATTGTCGGGGAGCGTGGCCTTGGCAAGACGGCGGCGTTGCGCGACCTTGCCGAACAGACGGTTGGGGAAGGACGCTCTATCAACCTGTCGGTGGACCAGCGCGGTCTGGGCGGTGTTGTTGAAGACCTTTCAGCGGAGCTGGGCGCGAAGACGCGCGGGCGCTCCCTCGATACCGTCGCGCGGGCGCTGGCGAACGATGAGAGCGTGAAGCTGATTGTCGTCGATGACCTGCAGCGCATGGCCGTACCGGCGATCGGCGGGCTGGCCGACCTCGACGCCCTCGTTGAGCTGGGCCGCAATTGTGGTGGCCATTGCGCGTGGTTGATCGGCGTCGGAGGTCCGGCATGGGGCTACATATCGCGGGCGCGCGCCGACCGGGCCTTGTTCGATCAGGTCGTGCGTTTGCCGCGCTGGCCGGTCGAGGCGCTCCGTGCAATGATCGAGCGCCGCACTGGGCAGGCGGGCTTGACGCCAGATTTCTCGGGGCTGATCGACGAGGGCACCTTTCGGTTTGACGGCGACCTTTCACCGGAGGATCGCCGCAAGCGCAGCTATTTCGACCGGCTTGCGGAATATGCGCAGGGGAACCCGGCCATCGCCATTGAATATTGGCGGCGGTCGCTGTTTGTCGATGGGTTGAGTGGGCGCGTAATGGTGCGGACTTTTGCGACGCCTGACGTCGCACGGCTGTCGGAGATGCCCTTGCCCGCCATGTTCGTGCTACGCGCGATCCTGCAAATGGACCTTGGGACCGAAGACGCAATTCTGCGTAGTACGGACCTTCCCGCCGATGTTGTCGCGGATGCTTTGCGCGCGCTTGAAAGGCTCGGCACAATCACGCGGACCAACGGCGCTTTTCGCGTGACGCTGTTCTGGTGGTCCGAGGCGGTGCGCCTGCTCGAACGGCGCAATCTCATCATAAGGGGCGCACGATGACGATGATCCGCCTGCTGACGCTGCTGATGGTCGGATGCCTGTGGGCCGCTAGTCCCGCGCATGCCCAGTCCGAGCTTGATGCCAACACGATCGACAAGCTGGGCGAGATCATCCGGTGGAGCGGGGTGCTGACATCGTTGTTCGTGATTGCGGGCGCATGGGCTTTGTTGCGGCTGCTGGCGCGCTTTGTCACCGCATTTGGCAGTGAGTTTTCATCGCGCCGCCTGACGCTGCAAAAGCTCAGCACCGTGCTGCAATTCCTTGTCTATGTTGTGACGACAGTCATCGTTCTGCTGCTGTCGTTTCATTTCGACGAAACCGCGTTGGCGCTGATCGGCGGTACTGCGGCGGTTGCTATCGGCTTTGCGATGAAGGATCTTGTCGCATCGTTCATCGCGGGCATGATTGTGATGATCGATCGGCCGTTTCAGGTTGGTGACCGGGTGACATTCGGCGGTGAATATGGGGATATCATTGCCATCGGGTTGCGGTCGGTGCGCATGCAGACGCTCGACGACAATATCGTGACGATCCCGAACAGCAAATTTCTGAGCGAGGTCACGTCATCGGGCAATTACGGCGCGCTCGACATGCAGGTGGTGATGGATTTCTACATCGCGCCGACAGGGCGCGCACCATCGTGAATGAGGCGGCCTTGTCCAGCCGCTATATCTTCCTCGCCAAGCCGGTGGTCGTGCTCGTGAACCAGTGGGTGTCTGATTATCTCGTAGGCGTCCGTCTACGGCTCAAGGCCTATGTGCTCGACACACGGCACGAAAAAGCGTTCGAAACGGACGTTAATCTGCGCGTATTGAGGGCGTTCGGGGAAAATGGGATCAATGCGCCGGGTGGTGGTTCACGCTAGTTTGTCAGTGTTTGGGTGCTGCACAGGTATCCGGCAAAGTCACCGTTGCGGTCATGAACTTTGTCGCCGTTTCGGTCTGACGAGCCATCGTTTCTACGATTTCCAGCAGTTCAGAATGCGATCAGTAACTCCACCCGCCATGGGCGCGGCGTTCTCAATCGATATCGATGCGCGCATCACAAGAAAGCGTATCATTGCTGCCCCGTCGGCATGCGATGCATTATCGATTGGATCATATGACTGTGCCAGATTTCACGTGCGATATTGAAACTTTTAAATGGGAGCACCTACGGTTCTCTTATATGATGTCGCTTATTTGCTTCTCCAACGAGAGAAATCTGTTGAACGCTTCGGCCCTGAGATTAACAATATTATTGTGGCAGGGGTGTCAGGTTTTGGAAGCAAAGGGAACTTTGCAGTTGCACCGGGTTGAGGCTAATCGAAAATAATGTTCAATTGGAAAATCAGTGATGAGGGTGTCGACCTCGATATGCTTCGGTCGGGAAAAATTCCGGTCCCGCCAGCTTATGGTATTTCGGAAATCGATTTTTCCGATGGCATGGATTGGGGCAGCTTTAACAAGCATAAGCCCACGGTCCAATGGTGGATAAACAATTTTCAGTATACACGACCCTTATTCGCATCGGGATCCGGTGAAGATATAGATATTGTCAAATCCTTGTTCAAAAGCTGGTGTATAGAAAACGGTCGCCAGGCACCTGCTTCAGAATTTGCATGGAATGGCCATGCCACAGCCATAAGGTCGGAGCACTTGGCTGGCCTGAAAATGCTTGTCGACGAGGAATGGCTGGATCATGCTGGCAAGGACCATGGGGAATTTCTGGTCGATCCCATACATTATGAGGGCGACTGGAATCATGGACTGGACCAGAATATTGGTTTGTTGTCACTCGGATATGCATTTGAGAACCCGTCCTGGATCGAGGTCGCCAGGGAGCGGTCAATCAATGCGATTTCGAAAATGGTGGACTGGCAGGGCGTCTCTTCCGAGCAGGCCGTGGGATATCATTTCTATAATTATCTGAGGTTTCATGACGCCGAAGAAATGTTCGAGGAGGCCGGTTGTCCATTACCATCGGAACTTTTTGAACGGGTGGAAAATATGACGACATTTCTGGCTCACGCCACCAGGCCAGACGGGAAGTGGATAAATCTTGGCGATACATCAGATCGTGGGACACACCAGGAAGTTCTTGAGGGCACTGACGCCTGGTTTGCATTAAGCAAGGGAGAGTCCGGAAGACCACCGGCCAGTCGGTTTGCCACATAT
>CAYGOH010000126.1:0-5568 GCA_964351385.1 uncultured Sphingobium sp.
TGGCGAGGCGGAAACCGCGATCGGGCTCGAACTTCTTCACGCCCTGCATCAGGCCGATATTGCCTTCGGAAATCAGTTCGCTGACCGGCAGCCCGTAACCGCGATAGCCCATCGCGATTTTCGCGACGAGACGCAGGTGCGATGTGACGAGCTGCGCTGCGGCTTCCGGGTCCTCATGCTCCTGATACCGTTTGGCGAGCATATATTCCTGCTCTGGCGTCAGAATCGGGAATTTCCGGATTTCCGCGAGATAGCGGTTCAGCCCCGCATCGCTTGCCAGCGCGGGGACGACCGCCCGTGATGTGTTGCCATTGGCCATGTAGCTTACCCTGGTCCTTTCTTTCCGTCCCCTGCTGGGCGACGGCATTCAACACCACCAGCATCTATACGCGAAGCTGGCTTAACAGTTCCTGCATATCGGCAGGTAATGGGCTTTCAAAATGGAGCTTTTCACCCTTTATAGGATGAATAAAGCCCAATGAGGCCGCATGCAACGCCTGACGGCGAAAGGAAAGCTTGGCCAGCACATCGCTGAACTTGCCCTTTGCACGGCCATAAACGGGGTCGCCAAGCAACGGATGACCGATGTGGCTCATGTGAACGCGCACCTGATGCGTGCGCCCGGTTTCCAGCCTGCATTCGACGAGCGCAGAATGGGCCAATAATTCCTTTGTAGAATAATGGGTTACGGCGTGTTTCCCCCGCCCTTCGTGCTGAACGGCCATTTTCTTGCGGTCCCGCTCCGACCGGCCGATCCATGTGTCGACCGTCCCTCCCGGAGGGGCGGGGTGCCCGGAAACAATAGCAAGATAGCGTCGGGCGATGCTGTGATCCTTGAATTGCCGCGCCAACCCCTCATGCGCGGCGTCGTTCTTGGCAATGACCAGAAGCCCGGACGTATCCTTGTCGATTCGGTGGACGATGCCCGGGCGGGCGACTCCGCCGATGCCCGAAAGCTGACCTTTTCCGTCTCTGCTGCAATGGTGCAGCAGCGCGTTTACCAGCGTTCCGTCCGGATTGCCTGCGGCCGGATGAACCACCAGCCCGGCGGGCTTGTCGACCACCACCAGATCGGTGTCTTCATAGACGATATCGAGCGGGATGTCCTGCGGCTGTGCCTCTGCCGCAATCGGTTCTGGGATGCGGACGGCATATTGCTGGCCGGGCTGCACCTTGCGCGCCGGATCGCGGACCGCTTCGCCGTGCATCTCCGCCACATGTCCTTCGAGAATGAGCGCCTTCACACGTTCACGGGAAAGCGATGGCAAACAGGCCGCCAGCGCCTTGTCCAGTCTGAAACCGGAGCAGCCATTTTCGATTGCCGCCGTCACTATGGAACCCTGATCCCCCATGCGCTACAGATGTGGGGATGCACCCACGCATATCAAGAGCTGCACTCGACCGCATTTTGAGCCTGGCGGCGGCTGATCCGGATCGCGAGATTTGCGGGTTGTTGCTCGATGACGGGCAGGGCGGGATCGGCGCGGTTCGCCCGGCGGCCAATGTGGCCGATGACCCGGCGCGCCGGTTTGAGATCGACCCGGCTGCGCTGATCGCCGCCCATCGCGCCAGCCGTCAGGGGGAGCCTGCAGTCATCGGGCATTATCATTCCCATCCCGGCGGCGACACGCGCCCTTCAGCTTGCGATGCGGATATGGCTTTCGAAGACGGTAAATTCTGGCTGATCTGTTCTCCCGGTGGTGCTCATGCGCTCTGGAAAACGGGAGATGGCGGTCTACATGGCCGCTTTCAGCCGCAGCGGCTTGATATCGACGATCCTTCCATGCCACTTGCATCGACGACGTCATGACGGCTAACAGGTCGGCGACAGAGGCGGTGCATGGTATCGCCACGCAGCAGGGACAGCAGCATGAGCGCACATTCAGACAATAATGACGAGGCGGCGCTCGATTTTGCGGCGCTCCTGTGTTCGCGCTTGTGCCATGACCTGCTGAGCCCGGTCGGCGCGTTCAACAACGGGCTGGAACTGATGGCCGAGGAAACCGACCCGGAAATGCGGGAGCGGTGCCTCGACCTGCTGGCGGAAAGCGCCAGGACGTCCGCCAACAAGCTGAAATTCTTCCGACTCGCCTTCGGTTCGGCGGGTGGATATGGCGACAGCATTCCCGCCGATGAGGCGCGCCAGGCAATAGAAGGCATGTTTGCATCCTCGGGGCGTGTGAAGGTCGGCTGGCTGGTATCCGGCGACATGCTGGACAAGCGTGCGGCGAAGGTCTTGCTCAATCTCGCCTTGATTGCGGGCGATGCGCTGGTGCGTGGCGGGCAGCTTGATGTCGGGATTGAAACCCAGGGCTCGACAGTGGAACTGGCGGTGCGTGCCCAGGGACAAAAAATCGTTCTCGATGAGGAGTTGCGCGCGGCTCTTTCGGGCACCCTGCGCGATGAGGCGCTGTCGTCCCGCTCTGCGGCGGCGTGGATGACGCGGCAGCTCGTCGAAAAGGCGGGCGGCGAGATGATGCTGTCACCGCCAGGCGAACCCGCGCTCGTCTTTGGCGCCGCTCTACCCGCTTAAGTGCCGGAAGCGACTGCTTTTTAACCCCGAATTAACCATGCCCGTCCAATGATCGACTGCGAGACGATATCGCAGGCGGATCGATGGACGAGCTATTATCGGAATTTGTAGCAGAGACGCAGGAGTCGCTTGAGGCGCTGGCCAATGTGGCTGTGGCGCTGGAGGCGGATCCGTCCGACCGCAAGCTGCTTGATGAGCTGTTCCGCTTTTTTCATACGGTCAAGGGTAGCTGCGGCTTTCTCAACCTGCCGCGCTTCGAACGGCTGAGCCACGCCGCTGAGGATGTGTTGTCCGACATTCGTGCGGGCGAAGGCGCGCCGGACGCCGCGACCATCACCGCAGTTCTCGCCGTCATGGACCGGATCGCCGAGCTGTGCATGGCGGTCGACTCGGGGTCCTCCCTGCCCGACACCAATGACGATGAACTGATCGAAATGCTGCGCCATTGCCATCGGATGGCGGGCGTTGCGATTTCCGCGCCCGAGGGGCTTGCCGTTGCGGCGGATGAAGTGCCCATTCCGCAGAATGGAGGGGCGATCAGGGGCGCCGCTACATCCCGCACCATTCGCCTACCGCTGACTCTGATCGATCAGTTGATGAACGGCGTGTCCGACATGGTGCTCGCGCGCAACGAGGTCGCGCGCAAGTTGCGCATCAGCGATGCCGACCCGGAACTGGAAACGGCGTTTGAGCGGCTTTCGGGGTGTATCGCGGACATGCGCGACAGTATTTCGAAGACACGGATGCAGCGGGTTGAGCGGCTGTTCATGGCTATCCCGCGCATGGTTCGCGATCTCGGCCGAGAACTGGGCAAGTCGATCGATCTCGTGCTGGAAGGCGGCGAGGTCGAGATGGACCGCGAAATGGTCGAGATGGTGGTCGATCCGCTGACCCATATCGTTCGCAATGCGATCGATCACGGTATCGAAGCGCCAGCTCAGCGGCGCGAGGCAGGCAAGCCGGAGATCGGATCACTGGTCATTTCGGCGCGGCAATCGGGCAGCCAGATCGTGATCGAAGTGGCCGATGACGGTCGCGGCATCAATGTGGACGCGGTGACGAACAAGGTCATATCGGCCGGGCTTATGACGGCGCAGGACGTTGCGCAGCTCAATGAGCAAGCCAAACTGGACCTCATCTTTACGCCGGGCCTCTCGACCGCGCAGGCCATTACATCGATATCGGGCCGCGGCGTCGGCATGGACAGCGTTCGCGCAAATGTAGAGCGGATCGGCGGCGTTATTTCGCTTGCCAATGACCCTGGCCGGGGCCTCACGATTACGATGCGCGTGCCGTTGACGCTGACCATCATCCCGGGCCTGATCCTGAACGCCGGGGGTCTCAATTTCGCGATCCCGCGCACGGCGGTCGTCGAAATCCTGCACAACAACAACCCTACGGTGACGGTGGCTGAACTGGGCGGCGGGTTGACCGCCACGATCCGCGACATGCGCTATTCGATGGTCGATCTGGAAGATGTCATCAATATTCCCAAAGTCGATCAGATCGGACCACGATCGCTGATGATCGTCCGCTCCGCGACCGGCAAGCCGTTCATTCTGGGAGTCGGCACGGTCGAGAATCATGAGGAACTGGTCATACGGCCTGCCGCGCCGGTTGTGATGGCCGCGGGTATCTATGCGGGCATGACCCTGCCGGACAATGGCCAGCCGATGTTGTTGCTAGATGCCGGAGGCATTGCCCAGGCCGCCGAACTGCCGTTGATTGCAGAGCATGTTGAACGCGAAGATCGCGGCGTTGCTGCGGTTGGCGAAGCGACGGAGACATTTGCCGCGCTGCGATTCATCGAGCTGACCGGAGAGGAGCGGGTGATTCGGCTGGCGCTGGTGGACAGGGTTGAGGATATCCCGGCACACTGCTTCAGTTCGGTCGGAGGAGTCTCCCATGTTTCCGTAGCCGATAGACTTGTCGCCTGCGCCGCGCATTTCGAGGCGGCGAATATTCCCAGTGACAGCAAGGAGGTGACCTGCCTGCGCATTCGGGATGGCGCGCGGGAACTATGCTACCCGATTGCCAGCATCGTCGATATTCATGAGATACCCGCGACGCTCGATATGTCGGCACGCTATGGGGTGGTTGCCGGCGTCGTTCTGATCGAGGGCCATCAGGTCGAAGCGATCGACAGCCTGGCGCTGCTCGCGGGTGTTCACGAACTCTCCGATCAACGCGAGGGCGCATCGGTACGCTGCGTCATTGCCGATCAGGCAGATAGCTGGAATCGCGAGATATTGGCACCATTGCTGGTGCAGGCGGGATATGAGGTTGTATGGGGCCATCAGAGCGGAGCAAGCCGTCCCGATGACGTGCTTGTGCTGACTTCGGCGGTGGCCTCGCCTCTGGAGGTGCAACCGGACGCTGTCGTTCGTCTGCGCAGCAAAAGTCAGCCCGGCGGACCCAATGACCAGAGCGTCTATCGATATGATCGCGATGCGCTTCTTTCGGCCATATCGTCCGCCCATGAACGAAGGGGGGCGGCATGAGCGGCCTTTATTTATTCGCGCGAATCGCCGGTACGCCGGTTGCGATCTGCACCGACGAGGTCGAAGCCGTCGTCCGCCTGAAAGAGCTTTCGCCTGCGCCGGGCGCGCCTCCATATGTCGCCGGGCTTTTTGCCGTTCGCAGTCGTGTGCTGACGATTATCAATGCAGCAGCCCTGGTCGCCGGTTCCGACAATGACTGCAGGCTGGGCTGCGAAGAGGGGCACTTTGCCATAGTCTGCGAAATCAGCGGTCACAGCTATGGGATCATGGTCGACGGCGTCGATGACATTCAGACGATCGACACCGCGCCGCTGCCGATTTGCGGGCGCGTCAGCGATGCCTGGCAACCCTATGCAAAGACCGTCATCGAACATGACGGAAGCCCGCATTTCATTTTGTCGATGACAGATTTTCTGGAGAGCTGCCTCTACGCACAGGCCGCCTGAACGCCGAATTTACGATTCACTCAACTTTCTCGCCTATAATGCGGACAAAGGGTCATATTTTAAGGGAAGCCGATATGAAGAATTGTTT
>CAYGOH010000127.1:0-5094 GCA_964351385.1 uncultured Sphingobium sp.
GGCGAATGTTCCGCCCCCCGCAAGCGCATTCATCGCGCCGCCCACCGTGCCGGCCAGCAAAGCGATGAGGCCGTCAACCAGCAAGTCAGCCAAGAGCGGCCTGTTTCTCTTCGGCCAGCCGGTCCAGTTCCGCCCGGCTCATTTTCTGCGCCTGTGTCTTGAGCTGGCCGCATGCTGCCGCGATGTCGCGACCGCGCGGCGTACGCACGGGCGCTGAAATGCCTGCCTCGAAAACGATGTCCGAAAAACGCTTCACGCGCTCTGGTGTGGATGTGTCGTAGATCGCACCCGGCCATGGGTTAAACGGGATCAAATTGACCTTGGCGGGCAGCTTGTATTTGCGGATCAGGCGGACAAGCTCGCGCGCGTCCTCGTCGCTGTCATTCTTGTCCTTCAGCATCACATATTCGAATGTAATGCGCCGTGCATTGTTCGCACCGGGATAGGCGGCGCAGGCGGCCAGCAATTCCTCGATACCATATTTGCGGTTGAGCGGGACGATCTCGTCGCGGATTTCCTTTGTCACCGCATGCAGCGACACGGCGAGGTTGACGCCGATCTCTTCGCCAGCGCGGGCCATCATCGGCACCACGCCGCTGGTGGACAGGGTGATGCGGCGCTTCGACAGCGACAGCCCGTCGCCGTCCATCACGACCTTCAATGCATCGCGCACATTGTCGAAATTATAGAGCGGCTCGCCCATGCCCATCATCACGATATTGGTCAGCATGCGGCCATCAGTCGAATAATGCGGCGTGTCGTCGCTTTCTTCTTCCTCGCCGAATCCCGCCATATTGCCCTTGGGCCATTCGCCCAGCGCATCGCGCGCCAGCATGACCTGGCCGACGATTTCGCCCGGCGTCAGGTTCCGGACAAGGCGCATGGTGCCGGTGTGGCAGAAACGGCAGTTGAGCGTGCAGCCCACCTGGCTGGAAACGCACAATGTCCCCCGGTCCGCATCGGGGATGAAGACCATCTCATAATCCTGCCCGTCATCGGACCGCAGCAGCCATTTGCGCGTGCCGTCCGTGCTGACCTGCGCCTCGACTACCTGCGGGCGGCCGATGACGAAGCGTTCTGCCAGAAACGGGCGCTGCGCCTTCGCGATATCGGTCATGGCATCGAATTCGGTGACGCCGCGATGGTAGAGCCAGTGGAAAATCTGCTTCGACCGCAGCTTCGCCTGTTTGACATCGAGGCCAGCCGCCTCCAGCTCCGCGCGGATCTGCGCGCGCGAAAGGCCCATCAGGTCGACACGGCCATCCTCGCGCGGCGTGATGGCGCGCGGAACGGGCACGGGGTCGATATGTCCGGGGATTTGCATGGGCGCGGCATATAGTATGACAGCAGCGGAACCGCCAGCCCTTTCGCCGGTTTGGTTCGCACCGCCGGAGACCCGAAAGATGGACCGTTTCTTCACCCGCATTTCCACCGCCGTATCCGCTGCCGTAGGGCAGCCCTGGGCATTCATCGTCGCCATTCTCGCAATTGTCGTCTGGGCGCTGACCGGTCCAATATTCCACTATTCCGACACGTGGCAGCTGATCGTGAATACCTCGACGACCATCGTCACCTTCCTGATGGTGTTCGTCATCCAGAACAGCCAGAACCGCGACGCCGCTGCCATGCAGGCCAAGCTGGACGAGCTCATTCGTGCGGTGGACAAAGCGCGTAACCAGTTCATCGGTATTGAGCATATGACCGAGCATGAGCTTGAGGCGATTCGCGCCGCCCTGGAAAAAGAGGTCGGGGCGGAACGCACGCGGGAACCCGGTTCCGGTCCGAGCAGCGTCAGGCGGCTGATAAAGCGTTTCTAGGTTCGCTGGGTCACTTGGCGCAGCCCAGCGCGGCGGCGTCCATCGCTGTCGCAGCGCCCTTGAGCGTATAGATGTCATAGAAGGAACGGCCGTTTTTCGCCTTGCCCTCCACGCTCATCCTGACCGAGGATCGCATCGCCGCGACGATGGCGGCGTCCATGCGCTTGTCCTGCGCCCATGCGTCGGTCTTGCCGGAGAGGAGCGCGAAACGGCGCTCCCCAATGCTGAGCCACAGCGCGCTGTCATCCGCGCGTTCGCGGCTCAGGTGAAAATACACTTGACCGCGCACAGCATTTTTCGGCCATGTGCCGACAGAGGCGAAAGCGCGCAGATTTCCACGCCTTGAAGAGGTTCTAGCGGGCTCCGCAATGGCATAGCACCGCGGCCCTTTGGCATCGCGAAACGCGCCCCATTGATCGAACACGCCCAGCGAATCGCGCGCCTGCGCTGGTAAGCAGAGCGCTGCCGCGATCACCGAAAGAGCCCAAATCCACCTCATTCATGCGGGCAAAGCGCATGATCGGCACATTTGCAAGCGCCTTGCCGTGAGGGGTTGGAGAAAATCCAGCCGAATATGGCAATAATGGCACCGCTTCGGCTTGCTCCGCTGTTGATAGTCGTTAATGAAGATTGTCCGATAGCAGCCTTTCCCATTGAGATTCTTGTGGGGCGGGCAATAGTGCGAATGAAAATTAGAGCGGGAACGGAACAGGGATGAAGGCAACCATCGAACGCGCAACGCTGCTCAAGAGCTTGAGCCACGTCCAGTCGGTGGTGGAGCGCCGCAATACCATTCCTATCTTGTCCAACGTGCTGATAGAGGCGGCTGCCGATGGCACGATCCGTCTGATGGCGACTGACCGCGACCTTCAGGTGGGGGAGCAGGGTCAGGCGCAGGTCGAAACGGCGGGGTCGACGACGATATCGGCGCACACCCTGTTCGACATCGCCCGCAAGCTGCCTGAGGGCAGTCAGGTGTCCATGCAGTCGGCCGACGGCAAGATGCTGATTCAGGCGGGACGCGCGCGCTTCAACCTCTCGACGCTGCCGCGCGATGATTTCCCGATTATTGCTGAGGGCGATCTGCCGACCAACTTCTCGCTGCCGGCCGAAACGCTCAAGCAGATCATCGACAAGACGCGCTTTGCCATCTCGACCGAGGAAACGCGCTATTATCTGAACGGTATTTTCTTCCATGTGTCGGAAGACCCGCAGCCGGTGCTGAAGGCCGCTGCGACCGACGGTCACAGGCTTGCGCGCGTGACAGTCGCGCGGCCCGATGGCGCGGAGGGCATGCCGGACATCATCGTCCCGCGCAAATGCATATCGGAGCTGCGCAAGCTGCTCGATGAGGTGGAGGGCAGCGTCGATATCGCCCTTTCGGCCAGCAAGATCCGGTTCAGCATCGGCAATGCTATTCTGACGAGCAAACTGATCGACGGAACCTTCCCCGACTACAGCCGTGTCATTCCGACCGGCAACGACAAGCTGCTCAAAATCGATCCGCGCAGCTTTGAGGACGGCGTCGACCGTGTCGCCACGATCGCCACGGAAAAGACGCGCGCGGTCAAGATGGCGCTCGACAAGGACAAGATCACGCTGTCTGTCACCAGCCCGGAAAATGGCACGGCTGCCGAAGAGGTGCCGGGCGATTACGGCTCGGAAGGGTTCGAGATCGGGTTCAATGCGCGCTATCTGCTCGATATCCTGCAGCAGCTCGAAGGCGATCTGGTGGAGCTGCATCTTGCCGATCAGGCCGCGCCGACGCTGATCCGCGAAAACGACAAATCGCCTGCGCTCTACGTGCTGATGCCGATGCGGGTTTAGGCCCGGTTCTAAACGGGCTTATAAGCGCAGAGGCCGGGTACCCATTTCGTTAGTCGACCGGGCAGTCGATTTCCTTTTCGGTGCATGCGACGGCACCCGCACCGGCGGCGCCAGCGAGCAACGCGACGCATCCTGATGTGCTGAACCCGGCCAAAAGGGCGAGCGCTACAAGGGCTTTTTTCACTGCATACTCCTCAATGAATGTGATGGCGCTGCGGAAGCTACGGCATCACGGTAACATCATTCCTAATATTCAGGGTTTAGAACATCAACGGTGGCCAATGGATTCAGATGCCTACCGCTTGGGTCCAGCCTTCAGCCTGATTTCGAACAGCTTGGGCCAATATTTGCCTGTCACAAACAGCCGGTCGGCCTTGGCGTCATAAGCGATGCCGTTTAACACCGCGTCATAGCTTGACGGTTGCGCCTTGGCGGTCAACGCGGAAAGATCGATCCAGTCGATAACGGCTCCGGTTTCTGGATTGATCCGGGCAATGCGGTCCGTCATCCAGACATTGGCTAGGATTTCACCCTTCACATATTCCAGTTCGTTTAGCCGTAGGACAGGGCGGTCATTCCACGTCACCGTAATCCGGCGTTGCTCCGCATAGGTTGCCGGATCGAGGAAGCGAATGTCGGCCGACCCGTCGCTCATGATCAGCGACGTACCGTTATGGGTCAGACCCCATCCCTCACCAGTGTAAGAAAAGCTGCAACTCTGCTTGAACTCGCTCAGGCTCCAGCAAAAGCCGAGGCCATTGCGCCATGTTAGCGTCAGCAGCGTGTCGTTCC
Organism: uncultured Sphingobium sp.; assembly: GCA_964351385.1. GTDB lineage: Bacteria > Pseudomonadota > Alphaproteobacteria > Sphingomonadales > Sphingomonadaceae > Sphingobium. The sequence goes on from CAYGOH010000127.1 coordinate 4,437, forward strand.
ACAAGGTCATGCCCTCGCCGAAATACACGCCGGGCAGGGCATGTTCCCGCAACACCTTGCCATCCTTCAGCCGGACTTCCCTTATGCTCGATGCGCCATATTGGCCGGTGCTTTCGTACAGGCTGCCATCATGAAAGAGCAGGCCCTGCGTGAACGCCCCGGCATCATGCGGGTAGCTGTGGACGAGCTTCCATTGCGTGTCCGCGCAGGCTGGCGCCGAGAACAGCAGCTCCAGTACGACGAACGGCGCGAACAGCTTCACGCCGTCTCCTGACCGATTGCCTGTGCCAACCAGGAAGGCAGATCGATATGGCCCAGATCCTCAACGCGACGATGATCGACCGCGAGGCCCAGATCAGGCATCGTCGTCACCTGCCGTGCGGGATCGGACCGGTCGAGCGGTACCACGACCAGGCGCCGGTTCACCTTGTTGCGATAATGCATGCGGGCGGTATTCTCCTGCCCGACATAACAACCTTTCTTGAAATCCACGCCGTTCAGCTCCTGCGCATTCGCTTCGAGCCATAGCGTCTTGTCGCTGCCAATCTCCTGAACGCCTTCGGTCACGCCTAGCGATAGCCGATGCGCGCGAAACGCAGAGCTTGCGTCGCCGTCACGCGGGGCCGCAATCCAGCGTTGACCGAGTTCAGGCAGTCGC
>CAYGOH010000127.1:5104-5544 GCA_964351385.1 uncultured Sphingobium sp.
ACTGGCTTGTCACTTGCTTCAGGCGCCCAATGCACGGCGATTGCCTCGTCGCGCGCGATGGTGACTTTTCGGCGCAGGCGATACAGGGTCAGGCGGCGTGCCAGCAACTCGGCCTGCGCTGCTTCACAGTCGATCAGAATGTCATCGCCGTCTGCCCACAGGATGAAGTCGAACAGAGCCTTGCCCTGTGGCGTCAATAACCCGCTCCAGCGCGGCGCATCCGGCGTCAGCGTCAAAACATCCTGTGTGATGAGTCCTTGCAGGAAAGTGCGTGCTTCCTCACCCGATACACGGATGATCGCGCGATCTTGCAGGGGTGTGGCATATTGGGTGGCATCAGGCATGCGCTTTAGGTAGGACGTGACCACGCCCACGCCAAGGACCAAAGCACCATGCCCAGCACTTTCGACCTCATCCTCAAAAACGGCACCGTTCACACA
>CAYGOH010000128.1:0-4974 GCA_964351385.1 uncultured Sphingobium sp.
ATTCCAGCTTGTGCCGCGCATCTTCCAAATTGGCGCCATAGGGATAGTTGATCTGTGCCCAGCCGGTGATGCCGGGTTTCACCATGTGCCGCTCGGCATAATAGCGAAGATCCTTCTCCAGCTCGCGCACGAACTGTTTACGTTCTGGCCGAGGGCCGACGAAGCTCATCGCCCCGGTCAGCACAACCCAGCATTGCGGCAATTCGTCGATGCGCAACTTGCGCAGCCAATAGCCCAGTCGCGTGATGCGCGGATCGTCCTTCTCCGCCCACACCGCAATGCCGTCATCTTCGGCATCGACATGCATCGTACGCAATTTTATGATCCAGAATTCCTGCCCATACAGGCCGACGCGCTGCTGTGTATAAAAAGCCGGGCCCTTGCTGTCGATTTTGACCAGCAGCGCGCCGAGCAGAATCAGGGGCCAGCTCAGCAGCAGCACGACGGCGCTGACCGTCACATCGAACAGCCGTTTGGCGATGCTCGAAATGCGCCGCCCCGCCGAAAATCCGTCCGAGAAAATGAGCCAGCTCGGATTGACGCTGTCGAGATCCACGCGCCCCGTCTCACGCTCAAGGAAGGTGGACAGGTCGTTGACATGCACCCCGGTCGTCTTGATGCGCAGCAAATCCTTCATCGGGATGGCATTGCGGCGCTCTTCCAGCGCCAGCACCACTTCGCTTGCGTTGAGTTTGACGACATGATCGGCCAGATTCTCGATTGCGCTGCGATTGATCGCTTCGGCCACGACATGTTCACCGTCGCGCATCCCGACATAGCCAACGACGATGAAGCTCGCGCCCGGTCGCTTTTCAAGCTTGCGTATGCGGTCAGCGCGCGGGCCCGCGCCCAGAACAACCAGCCGCCGTTTGAAGACCTCGCCGCCGACGGCCGACCCGAGCAACACCCGGATCAGGATCAGCGCAATCGTGGAGATGATCATCGCATAGAGCGAATTGGACCGCCAAAGCGTCCAGTCAGGCGACAGGAAATAGAAGAAAGACTGGAAAATAATCCCCAGTGAAATCGCGATCAGCAACCGCGACACTGCATCGCGTAGCGATTGCAGCGCCTCACTGCCGTATACGCCCACGGCCACCATCGCCGCCTGTATGGCGACGGCAAAACTGATGAGCGGCATGGCGCGACTCGTAACCGTCTCGATCTCCATGCCGATCTGGCGCGCGCGAATGACCCAGGCCGCTTCGGCAGCGCCGATCAGCACGATCAAGTCAACCAGGCCGAGCATCAGCACCGCATAGGGCACATAATGCTTGAAGATCCGAATCATGGCTTTCCGCCTACCCAAACAGATATTTCAGTGACCTGCCTTCATGCAGGTGTAAAATTTTCTGACAGATCTAGCCTTATGGCCCCGATTCACGAACAATTACTGAACGTGCCGGAATTTTTTACACTTGGTGTCGGTGCCTGATCGGTAAGCGAACGGCTGGCTATGGCCTCAATCCTTCGCGAAATCGAACGGAGACAAGCCCCGCTCTCGCTCATTGAACCGCAATGAACGCCCCCTTGGCGGCGCGCTGCGTTGTGCGCAGGTCGACCGCGTGCAGGATGGGCAACCCAACCCGATCGGCTGCGCGTCGCCATGATCAAGGTCGATGCCCCGCGCATAGACGAGCGGCTTTGCAAACTGCGCCTTGATGCCCAAGGCGATCGCGAACACGGCCTGACGCTGCGCCAGGCCTGCACTGTGACCGGAAACCGTCCGGTTGAGCGTGAACCAGCGCTCCCCATCCTCCAGCTCGACAAGCTGCGGTAATATCTCTCCCGAACGCTCAAACGCCGCATGGAGGGACCAGAGCGGACACCGCGTACCGGCCTCTACAATAGGCGCAGCCGACGCACCGGCATAGCGTTTGGACGACTGGCCCGCGCGATCTATGCGGATCATGAAGAACGGCAACCCTCTGGCACCGACCCGTTGCAGCGTTGTCAGCCGGTGCGCAACCTGCTCGAACCCTGCGCCAAAGCGGCGCTGCAGCAGAAGCAGATCATAGCCGCTTGCCTCGCAGGCGCGCAAAAACCGTGCATAGGGCATCATGACAGCCGCCGCGAAATAGCTGGTGACATGACGCCGGAACAGCCGCTCGGCATGCCGGTCTGCGAAGCCGGCTCCGTTGACCAGCGCGTCGATTTCATCGCGCGCTTCAAGATCTGCGATTTGATATGCCGCGTGAAAGGTTCGCGAGGCATTGTCCAGCATCTCCGACAATTGCAACTGCCGGGCATGCAGGTCCAGCCTGCGCACATGATCGGGCATTACATCGCCGGGCAATATCCTGATCGTAAGCTGATGCTGTTCACGCAGCCGTTCGCTGAGCGCACCATAAAGGTCGCCGCTGCCCAGCCGCAGCTCGTCGGCCAGCGCCTCGGCTCTGGCATCGAGATCGGGAAAATGGTTGCGCCAGCGCTCGATCTCCTTGCGAACCTTCATCACGGGCAGCGCTTCTGCTGTTTCTTCGTCGCTGCCCGCCCCATCGCTCATGCGGTCGAAGGCGCGCGCAAAGGCCTCGACGCCCGCAGGAGCGGCGGCCAGCCATTCCTCTATTTCTGCGCGATCGATCGTCAGGTCCGCAAATAGCGGGTTACTCAATCGGCGCCGCAATCCATCAACGCCGCCGCCGGGCGCATCGCTGCCCAGCTTGCGCGGGTCGAAATCAAACTGTTCGGCAAGGCGCAGCATGATCGCGGCGGAGAGCGGCCGCTGGTTTTTCTCGATCAGGTTGAGATAGCTGGGCGAAATGCCGAGCGCATCAGCGACCGCGACCTGCGTCAGCCCGGCGGAACGCCGCAACCGCCGGATTGCGTGCCCTGCAAATATCTTCTGATCGGCCATGTCACCACCACGATCATTTGTAAACTATTTTACAAATTTACAACCTGATCTAGCCGATATCTGACTATATTGCCAATTATTTTTACAAAATCTGTGGCGCGAATCCCTGTTGCACCGCATCATTTGGGTCAAAGGAGAGGCACACAACATCCTGTTTCCTTCCCATTTGTTTTCTGAGGAGATTCTCATGTCCTATCAAGAGGATATTACCAAGGCTGGCGGCATCATTCAGAGCAACGGCCCGAGCTGGGACGGCATCGACGCGGAGTCGGTCACCCGTATGCAGTTGCAAAATCGCTTCAAGACCGGCCTCGACATCGCGCGCTACACCGCGAAGATCATGCGTGAGGACATGGCCGCCTATGATGCGGACCCGGCCAACTACACGCAGTCGCTGGGCTGCTGGCACGGCTTCATCGGGCAGCAGAAACTGATCTCGATCAAAAAGCACTTCGGGTCGACGAAGCGCCGGTATCTGTACCTGTCCGGCTGGATGGTCGCCGCCCTGCGCAGCGAATTCGGCCCCCTGCCCGACCAGTCCATGCACGAGAAGACCTCGGTCGCGGACCTGATCGAGGAACTGTACACGTTCCTGAAGCAGGCCGACGCCCGCGAACTGGGCATGATGTTCCGTGATCTCGACGCGGCGCGTGAAGCGGGCGATCAGGTCAAGGCAAAGCAGATCGAGCACGCGATCGACAATTACGAAACGCACGTCGTTCCGATCATCGCGGACATCGACGCCGGTTTCGGCAATGCCGAGGCGACCTATCTGCTCGCCAAGAAGTTCATCGAAGCGGGTGCATGCTGCATCCAGATCGAAAATCAGGTTTCGGACGAAAAGCAGTGCGGCCACCAGGACGGCAAGGTCACCGTTCCCCATGAGGACTTCCTCGCGAAGATCCGCGCGGTTCGCTACGCCTTCATGGAGCTGGGCATCGAAGACGGCGTCATCGTTGCGCGCACCGACTCGCTGGGCGCTGGCCTCACCAAGCAGATCGCCTATGTGCGTGAGCAGGGCGACATCGCTGACCAGTATAACAGCTTCCTCGATTGCGATGAGGTTTCCGCCTCCGAAATCGGTCATGGCGACGTGCTGATCACCCGCGACGGCAAGCTGATGAAGCCCAAGCGGTTGCCGAGCAACCTCTTCCAGTTCCGCGCAGGAACGGGCGAAGATCGCTGCGTTCTCGACTGCATCACGTCGCTCCAGAACGGTGCCGACCTGCTGTGGATCGAAACCGAAAAGCCGCATATCGGCCAGATCGGCGGCATGGTGAACCGTATCCGCGAAGTGATGCCCAACGCAAAGCTGGTGTACAACAACTCGCCGAGCTTCAACTGGACGCTGAACTTCCGCCAGCAGGTGTTCGATGCGTGGTCGAACGAAGGCAAGGCTGTTTCGGCCTATAATCGCGCCAAGCTGGTGAGCGTCGATTATGACGACACCGAACTGGCGCTTGAAGCAGACAAGCGCATGCAGACATTACCGCGGGACGCGGCGGCACAGGCTGGCATCTTCCACCACCTGATCACCCTGCCGACCTATCACACTGCGGCGCTGTCGACCGACAACCTTGCCAAGGAATATTTCGGCGAAGCTGGTATGCTCGGCTACGTTCTGGGCGTGCAGCGCAAAGAAATCCGTCAGGGTATCGCCTGCGTGAAGCACCAGAACATGTCGGGCAGCGATATCGGCGACGACCATAAGGAATATTTTGCCGGTGAAGCAGCCCTGAAGGCTGCCGGTAAAGACAATACCATGAACCAGTTCGCCGCGGCCTAAAGGCCAGGGTGGGAACCAGTTCGCCGCGGCCTAAAGGTCATGGCGACACCCACTTCGCAGCTGCACAAGCTGGAAGTTGGTGGTAAGTGAGGCGGGAATCCAAAAAACACCCCGCCCCACGAAAGGAGTATTGAACATGGACGAACAACCTACACCAGCCCGGTCCCGCGCCGTTTTTTCGACGGAGGATTTCGAACTGATGAAGGAAGCGGTTGCGGACTATATCAAGAAGATTCAGGACGACCCGCGTTCTTCCAAGTTCGTCAACCTGTATCACCGTCTGGGCCGCCTGAGCTAAGGCAGGCCTAACGGACACGAGCTTTCCTGGGGA
>CAYGOH010000128.1:4984-5541 GCA_964351385.1 uncultured Sphingobium sp.
GAGGAAAGTCTTCGCGCGTCGTAGCCCTCAGCGGTTGCGGCGGGTCATTTTCCAATTTACTGGGCGCTCCATTGGATTGCCTTAATATTTTCTGGAGACAGATATGACCGAGATGATTGACCGCGCAGGCTTGAAAGTGGCGGACAACCTGGTCCGTTTCATTGAGGACCGCGCGCTGCCGGGTACCGGTATCGAGACCGGCGCGTTCTGGACCGACATGGCGGATATCCTCGCCCGCTTCGCGCCGAAAAACGCGGCACTACTGGCGAAGCGTGAGGATCTGCAGGCGAAGATCGATGCATGGCACCTCGAACGCGCCGGAAAACCTCTGGATCAGGGCGAATATCAGGCCTTCCTGCGCGAGATCGGCTATCTTGTGCCCGAACCCGCGCCCTTCGCGGTGGACAGCGCCAATATCGACGAGGAACTGGCCACCATGGCCGGGCCGCAGCTCGTCGTGCCTATTCTGAACGCCCGCTTCCTGCTCAACGCCGCAAATGCGCGCTGGGGCAGCCTGTATGACGCGCTCTATGGCACAGATGCGATTCCCGGAAAGG
>CAYGOH010000129.1:0-5490 GCA_964351385.1 uncultured Sphingobium sp.
TCAAGGGCATGCGCGGCGCGATGGATCTCGTCGCGGGCGTCAAGAAGATCATAGTGGTGATGGAACATTGCGCGAAGAACGGCAGCCCCAAATTCATCCCGGAATGCACGCTGCCGCTCACTGGCAAGAATGTCGTTGACATGATCGTTACCGATCTCGCGGTCTTCCAACGCGCCGACCATGACAGCCCGTTCAAGCTGGTGGAAATGGCGCCGGGCGTTACAGCTGAGGAAATCGCCGAAAAAACGACAGCCCACTACATAGTCTGAGGCTCACCAAAAAGCCTTTTGCCGAAACGCGGCATAGGGCGCTATAGGGCGGCGGATGCAAGCCATCTGCCGCCTTTTCCTGTTATGCGTCCTGTGGATGGCAGGCGCTGTGCCTGCGGCGGCGCAATCGCCCGATACTGGCAAGACGCATATTGCCGCAACGCTGATTGCCGAGAGCGATACTCCGGCATCGGGGCAAACCGTTGCGATTGCCTTCGTCATGCGGCCCGAGACGGGCTGGCACGGATATTGGGAAAATCCGGGCGATGCGGGGCTGGGCATGACGCTCACATGGGATTTGCCCGACGGCGTGGAGGCGGGCGCGCTCGATTATCCGGTGCCTGAGACATTGCTGATCTCCGGCATCATGAACCATGTCTATGAGGAAGATTATGCGGTGCTTGGGGAGCTCACGCTGCCCGCTGGCTTGCCGAATGGAACGCACCTGCCGATCGCGGTAAAGGCGGACTGGCTGGCCTGCACCGATCAGCTTTGCGTGCCGGAAACCGCGCGATTGACGCTGGACCTATCCGTTGGCGACGGCACGATATCGCCTGATCGCAGGACGCAGTTTGACGGCTATCGCGCGCACCTGCCGCGTCCGCTGAATGCGCAAGTGCGATACACGTCGGATGGCGACCGCTTTCGCCTGGCCATTCCTTTCCCCAGCGGTGCGCAGGTCGACAACCCGTGGTTTTTTGCGCGGAACGATGGCGTCATCGACTATGCAGCGCCGCAACAATTCAGTCGCACCGGCGATATGCTTATTTTCAATGGCAAGGCGCGTGGCGCACCGGATGGCACGGTCGCCGGGGTCATACGAACCGGGCAGCATATCGGCTTCTCGTTTGTCGCGGAGCCAGGACAGGTGCCCGCTGCGGGCGAGCCGCTAGGGCGCGCTGGTGGAGCGGGCGAATCGTATGCGAGCCTGCGCATGATCGCGCTGGCGCTGGGTGGCGCGATCATCGGGGGCCTGCTGCTCAACATCATGCCCTGCGTGTTTCCGATCCTGAGCCTCAAGGCGCTGAGTCTCGCCAAGGCGGGGCATGGCGGCGCAGCGGCCAGGCAGGACGCGCTGGCTTATATGGTGGGGGCTATCCTTACCTGTCTCGCGCTGGGCGTTGCTTTGCTGGCGCTGCGGGCGGGCGGCGAGGCGGTCGGCTGGGCGTTTCAGTTGCAACGTCCCGAAATCATTCTGATCCTGTTTGTGCTGGTCGTCGGCATATCGCTCAATCTCGCCGGGCTGTTCGAACTGGGCAGCGTAACGGCGGGTGGCAGTCTCGCCGAAAGCGGTGGTGCGGCCGGTTCCTTCTGGACCGGCGCGTTGGCGGCCTTCGTGGCGACGCCGTGCACCGGGCCGTTCATGGGCGCTGCATTAGGCGCGGCGCTGGTTCTGCCCGTCGCGGCGGCGCTTGCCGTGTTTGCCGGGCTTGGCTTCGGGTTGGCCCTGCCATTCGTGCTGATTGCGTTTGTGCCCGGGCTGGCACAGCGCCTGCCGAAGCCGGGGCCGTGGATGGCGACGTTCCGGCATATCATGGCTGTACCGATGTTCCTGACCGCGCTGGCGCTTGCGTGGCTGCTGGGCCGTCAGGCGGGCACAGAGGCGATGTCGCTGGGGTTGCTGGCTGCGCTGGTCGTCGGCCTTGGACTGTGGTGGATCGGCGCGCGCCAGCGGCATGGTCGGGGCAGAGCCGGTTCACTGGCGATAGTGAGTGTGGCGCTGTTGGTTGTGGCAGCCGCTGCGCTTGCGACCAGCGCGCAGCGCACAACATCTGTCGAGCGGGGAGAGAACGGCTCGACCATCGCGTTTGATGAGGGCAGGCTTGCGGAATTACGCGCCGCCGACACCCCTGTATTTCTCTATTTCACCGCCGACTGGTGCATTACGTGCAAGGCGAATGAAGCCGCAGCGATCAATCGCGATGAGGTGCGGCAAGCCTTTGACAGGGCGGGGGTGCAGGTGATGGTCGGAGACTGGACGAATGCCGACGCCACCATCAGTCGCTTTCTCGCCGCGCATGGCCGCTCGGGCGTGCCGCTATACCTCTGGTATGCGCCAGGTGAGGATGTGCAGACCTTGCCGCAGATATTGACGCCCGCTTTGCTTGTTGGCTTGACGGAGCAGCCGTCATGAAAGGGAAAACGCGCGTCGACCAGTTGCTCGTCGAGCGTGAGCTTGTCGAAAGCCGCAGCCGGGCGCAGGCGCTTATCCTCGCCGGTCTGGTCTTCAGTGGCGATCGCAAGGTGGAGAAGGCCGGGCAGGCGCTGGCCAACGATGCGCCGCTGGAGGTGCGCGGGCGCGATCATCCCTGGGTGTCGCGCGGCGGTGTGAAACTGGCTCACGGGCTTGCGCATTTCGGCTGGGACGTGACGGATATGGTTGCGATGGATGTCGGCAGCTCTACCGGAGGCTTCACCGATGTGTTGCTGACCAACGGCGCGGCACGGGTGTATGCGGTCGACAGCGGCACCAACCAGCTCGCCTGGAAATTGCGGTCCGACCCGCGCGTCATCGTGCATGAGCAGACGAGCGCGCGCATATTGACCGCCGACTACATACCCGAACCCATCGATGTCATCGTCTGCGACGCCAGCTTTATTTCGCTCGCCAAAGTGCTGGACACGCCGTTGAGCTTCGCTGCGCCCGATGCGCGTTTATTGGCGCTGATCAAGCCGCAGTTCGAGGCACGGCGCGAGGAAGTCGGCAAGGGCGGCGTGATCAGGGATCCCGATGTCCACTCGCGCGTTTGCAATGAAGTCGCAGACTGGTTGAGGGGAAAGAATTGGCAGGTTGCGGGCATCGAGACCAGTCCGATCACGGGACCGGAGGGCAATGTCGAGTTCCTTATTGCCGCGCGATATCAGGCTGTTTGACACCATATCTTGGCCCGAACCGTGCAATCCCGGGACGCCTTAACCTACATCTATGGGATAAGCATCTTGCGATGCAGCGAAAATCTGACCACATTCAGATGGTGGACGGAGAAGATTCGAAGCGTGTTCCCGACCACGGGGGCTCGATCGCGCTGGCGGGAAGACTGAACGGATGAATGAAATTGCATCGCAGGGCCAGCTTCGCATGTCCTATGTGCGGTGGGCGCTGTTTACGGTTCCGGCTATCGTCTTCCTCGGGTTTCTGTCGGGTCAGGTCGCCAACAGCGGATATGGAAACCGCTGGTTCGCTGCGCTAAAAAAGCCCGAATTCATGCCGCCTGCGGAAGTTTTTCCCGTCGCATGGACGATCTTGTACATCATGCTCGGTCTGGCGGTGGCGTTCATAATTCATGCGCGTGGAGCTCGCCTGCGCGGTCTGGCCATCTTGCTTTTTCTTGCGCAGCTTGTCGCCAATTTCATGTGGTCGACGGTCTTTTTCCGCATGCATCTGGTGATGGAAGCCTTCTGGCTGATCCTGATCATATTCCTGCTGTCGGCGGTGACGGCTTTCCTGTTTGCGCGCATTCGCATCGCAGCGGCGGTGCTGATGCTGCCCTATCTGGGGTGGCTGATTTTCGCGGCGATGCTGACGCAGGGTATAGATCAACTCAATCCGAATGCCGCACGGGTTGTAGAGCCAGGCTTCAGCACCCAGATATAGGGTCTGAACCAGAGGCTATTGAGGCTGCCATGCAAAGCGAAAACCGTTTCTTCGACGATCTTAGCAAGCTGATCAACGGGGCCGTTGGCACCGTGGCCGGCGTGGGCCGCGAATTTGAGAGCAACGCGCGCGAAAAGGCGAAGGAGTTCATGAGCGGCATGGATTTCGTCAGCCGTGAGGAGTTCGAAGCGGTCAAGGCTATGGCGGCCGCGGCACGCGAAGAAGTCGAGACCCTGAAGGCGCGTCTGGATGCGCTGGAAAAGGGCGGCGCTGCCGCTCCGCGAGCGAGCAATGCCCGCAAAACCGGTGGCGAGTCCTGAACGGGCACAGTTATCAACAATTTATCCACAGCTTTCTCCACTGATATGGAGTATGATTGGTGCTGCCGGGGTGCTAATCCGCTTGGCGTGGATGAAGGAAATGATCTGAAGCATGATGGGTAACGATGAATTTGAGCATGACGCAGCGGATGCCGAGCCGCTGGACATGCTGGCCAGCTATTTCGAAGCGAACGGTTGGGCGTTCGAGCAGAATGGCGAGGATGAAATTGCAGCCACGACGCAGGGCAGCTGGACCCAGTATGAGATCCGCGCAATCTGGCGCGCGGAGGATCAGGTGTTGCAACTTCTGGTGCTGCCCGACATCCGCGTGACGGAAGAAAAGCGCTCCGCCATTTATGAAACCATCGGGCTGATCAACGAACAGCTCTGGCTTGGTCATTTCGAGCAATGGTCGAGCACAGGCATAGTGCTGTTCCGGCATGGTGCGCTGTTGTCCGGCGGAGACACGCTGACGCTCGATCAGGCGCAGTTGCTGGTCGAGGCCGCGCTGGACGAATGCGAGCGTTTCTATCCGGTTTTCCAGTTTGTGCTATGGGGTGGCAAGACACCAGCCGAAGCCATTGCCGCCAGCATGATCGAAACGCGTGGTGAGGCCTGATCGCAGGCGTTGCTGGCCAAGAGGATGCCGATGACCAGCCTTGAGCAATTTGACCGGCCCCTTGTCATGATCGGGTGCGGAAATATGGCAGGCGCCATGCTATCGCGCTGGCTGGAATGTGGCCTGCGTGGTGAGCAGGTGATCGTGGTCGATCCGGGCCGGAAAGAGTTGTCCGGGGATGTAACGCTGCTGCCTGGCCTACCGGGCCATTTGCCCGACGGTGCGATGGTGATTCTGGGGATCAAGCCTCAGGGTCTGCCTGACCTGGCCGCGCAACTTTCGCCGCTGCTCAAGCAGGGCATGACCGTCATATCCATGCTGGCGGGCGTCACGGTGGAAAGCCTGCAGGCCGCACTGGGCGACGCGGCGGCGCTTGTTCGCATCATGCCCAATACGCCGGTCGCCCTCGGTAAGGGTGTGTGTGCTCTGTATGCCGGGCCTTCTGCTGATATCGATCAACGCAAGCTGGCCACAACTCTGCTCACGCCGCTGGGTGTGGTCGAATGGCTGGAGCAGGAAGATCAGTTCAATCTCGTCACCGCGCTGACCGGTTGCGGCCCTGCCTTTCTCTTCCGCTTCACCGACGCGCTTGCCAGGGCGGCCTGCGAGTTGGGGATGGACGACGCGCAAGCGCTGCGGTTTTCGGTCGCGCTGGTCGAGGGGGCTGCGGCTTTGGCTGCAAGTGCG
>CAYGOH010000130.1:0-5477 GCA_964351385.1 uncultured Sphingobium sp.
ATATTCTCGATATCCGGGATGAAACCCATATCGAGCATGCGGTCGGCCTCATCGATGACGAGCAGCCCGCACCCGGTCAGCAATATGTTGCCGCGTTCGAACAGGTCCATCAGGCGTCCGGGCGTGGCGATAAGGACATCGACGCCCTTCTCCAGCGCTTTCACCTGGTCGCCCATCGATACGCCGCCGATCAGCAACGCCATCGAGAGCTTATGATATTTCCCGTATTTCTCGCAATTCTCGGCAACCTGCGCGGCAAGCTCTCGCGGCGGTTCAAGAATGAGCGCGCGCGGCGACCATGCGCCAGAATGTCGATCATCGGCAGGACGAAGCTCGCCGTCTTGCCGGTGCCGGTCTGCGCGATGCCGACAAGGTCGCGCATCATCAGAACCGACGGTATCGTCTGCGCCTGAATGGGCGTCGGCGTGTCATAGCCCGCCTCTGAAACGGCTTTCAGTAATTCTTCGGAGAGGCCGAGATCGGCAAAATTCATCAAAATGTCCGGGATAGAGTAAGCATGGGCGAAAAACCGCCCTTCAAGGCCCGGCCATTGGCCAAAAGCTTTCGATTTGTCAAGGATTTCCCGGTCTGAGGGTCTGTGTCAGCGCTCGGGAACCAGCCTTTTCAGCTTCACGATCTCGCAATCGGCACCGCTGCGCGCCAGAATGCGGTCCCGCCCGGCGCATAACGCGCCATCGTCATGGGGCTGAATATAAAAACCGGAATACAGGTCATCCGCCCTGCACCCCCGGCCAAAGCGCGCACGAATACGGTTCTTGTCGCGCAACATGAGGTCCACGCCGTTGTCGGACGTGACCGCCGCGCCGACAACACGCCCGATCTTGATGCATTTGGGGCCATCGCGTTCGACCCAGTCGACGCCACCCACTCTGCGGCGGTCGTCCAGTTCGGCACGCGGGGATGGCGCAGGCGGGGGAGGAACCGCGCGATGCACCATCGGCACCCTGATGATGACGCGCTGCTCGATGGTCATCTGCGCAAGCTGCACACCAGCGGGCAGAATACCGGAATCACCGGCTTCAGAAGAAGAAGAAGAAGAAGAGGACGCGCCAAGAGGCTTCGCGTCACCAGCCTGCGCGCCGGTGAGCGACATAATCAACAGTGAAATCGCAAAGGATGTCACGCAAGCCCTTCGTTCTGGCCGTTCCCCGAAGCCATTTGATCTGTTACCTTTATCGCAGTTGGCATAAACCGCCCCTGTTGAACAACAGGTGAACTGTGACCGCAAATGATTATATCGGATATATGACGGACGCTATTTCGCTAGACCCTTTCCGGCAGGCGCTCGGTCCGAAGGGCGTAATTACCGATCCCGACGCGATCTCGCCGTGGCTGACCGACTGGCGCGGCCGCTTCTTTGGCAAGGCTCCGGCGATCATCGCCCCGGCTACAACCCAGGAAGTTTCTGCGACAATCCGGCTGGCGAATGAGCGCAATATTGCGCTCGTCCCTCAGGGCGGCAACACCTCCATGGTCGGAGGGGCCACTCCCCCGGATGACGGAACCGCGCTCATTCTGTCGCTGCGTCGCATGAACGCCATTCGCTCTGTGGATGCAGGCGCTCTTGAGGCCGTGTGCGAGGCCGGCGTCATCCTCTCGACGCTGCATGACGCGGCCGAAGCGGCAGGGCTGCGTTTCCCCCTCAGCCTTGGCGCAAAGGGCTCCGCGACCATCGGCGGCCTGATATCGACCAATGCGGGCGGCACGCAGGTGCTGCGTCACGGGACCATGCGCGGCCTTGTTGCGGGTCTTGAAGCGGTGCTGCCCAATGGAGATATCTTCGATGGCCTGGCATCGCTGAAGAAGGACAATCGGGGCTTCGACATCAAGCAATTGTTGATCGGGGCCGAAGGAACGCTGGGCGTCGTGACCGCGGCACGGCTTAAACTCGCCCCGCCCATCCTTGCCGCTGCAACGATTTGGGTCGGCCTTTCCAGTCCCCATGACGCCCTCGTGCTGCTGCGGCGCCTGCAAGATCATTTCGGCCCAATCGTCGAGGCGTTTGAGGTAATGGCGCAAGACTGTGTTCAGCATGTTGCAGAGCACATCCCCGACATACGCATGCCCCTGCAATCGCCCGCCGCCTGGCAGGTGCTGATCACGCTCGATCTCACTACGATGGCAGCGGACGGAATGATGCAGGTGGAGCGTTTTCTGGCCGACATGTTCGCCGATGAAACCCTTCATCTGGCCGACGCCGTCATCGCGCAGAATGAAACGCAGTCAGAGATATTCTGGCGCATTCGCGAATCGATTTCGGAAGCTGAGCGGGCGCAGGGACCGGCCCTGCAATTCGACGTCAGCGTACCCGTGGCTTCCATGCCCGATTTCATGATTGACACCGCGCAGGCGGCACAAGCACGCTTTTCCGGCACGACAGCATCGTCGTTCGGCCATCTGGGCGACGGCAATGTTCATTTCCATGTCCGCGCGCCAGCGGGCACGACAGACGGCCCGGCTTGGATCGCCGCCAATGGCGGAGTGATCAGTCAGTTTGTTCATGATCAGGTGGTCGGCATGCACGGCTCCATCTCCGCTGAACATGGCATCGGCCAGATGAAGCGCGCGGAACTCGGCAGGCTGGCGTCCCCTGCCCGTCTGACGGCTTTGCGCGCCGTAAAAGCGGCGCTAGATCCCCACAATATAATGAATCCGGGGAAGCTCATCCCGCTTGCATCGGAAGGCTGACACCTTTATCGCCGGGCGCGATATTTTTCATGCGTGGCCATAGGTCAGGCTCAGCCGATTGGAGAGACGTGATGGCCACAGCGCCGCAAGCAACATTGCCCATTTTCTACAATGATCTGGTCCCGCTCAACAGCAATGAGCATGGCGCATTCAAGGTCAAGGCCAGCGACGCGGCGCCGTTCCTGCGCAATCAGCACGCCGTTCCGCTGACCATTGACGAGTTCGTCTCGGCCCAGCGGTTCGTTCCGATCATCTTTTCAGCGGGCAATGATCCGGTTCCGCTCGCGCTGATGGGCCTGAACGAAGGCGTCAACACCTTCCTCGATGATGACGGCAAACTGCGCGGCCCGGCCTATGTCCCGGCCTATGTGCGCCGTTACCCGTGGATGCTCGCCAAGTTGCGCCCCGACAGCGATGAGCTGTCGCTGTGCTTCGACCCCAGCAGCGATGTCGTCGGCGCGTTCGACGATGGCGACGCCCTGCTGGAGGACGGACAGCCGACCGAGATCACGAAGAACATCCTCAAATTCTGCGAAGATTTTGAACAGGCCGCGCACCGCACCGGGCAGTTCATGAAGGATCTGAAGGAACTCGACCTTTTGATGGACGGCGAAGTATCCATCCAGATGCCCGGCAATGAAAAGCCGTTCGTCTATCGCGGCTTCATCATGGTCAATGAGGAAAAATTGCGCGACCTGCGCGGCGACCAGCTGCGCAAGATCAACCAGAACGGCATGCTGCCGTTGATCCATGCGCACCTGTTCTCATTGCAACTGATGCGGGAAATTTTCCAGCAGCAGATCGAGCAGGGAAAAATGCCTGAGGTGGCCGCTCCCGAGCCGGTCGCCTGACCCGGGATTTCCGGCGAAAAAGCGCGCAAATTCTTGGGCCTTCCGGCCAAATCACGAATTTCGCACGACTTTTTCACCTATGGTTCAAAACAAGGGCACAGAGTGGTTGAAAATTTACGCTCCGTACCTTAATTAGGAGACATGCAGGTGCCTGTACCCCTTTCGGGCACATGCATGGATGCCTTCCCCTTCGAAGGCGTCTCCTCCCTGAACCTGGCCACCCTATGCTGTTTGCATAGGGTGGTTTTTCTTGGCCGCTTCGGCTGAGAATTTCGTTCTTTCAGTGACTTAGTTCATTCCGCCGCAATCGGCAGGTTGCGGTCCAGCGCTTCCTCGCCCAGGGTCTCGATCAGCTCGGCAAGCAAGGACCGGATCGCCGGCAAGCCTGTGCCCGGCTTATCCAGTGAGTCGTCCAGATAAAGGTCGCGCGACACTTCGATCTGTAGGGCGTGTACCCCTTCGGACGGGCGACCATGGCGTTCCAGCAGGAAATAACCGGGATAGGGATGATTGACGGCGCAATGATATCCCGCATTAGCGACGAACGCGCGCGCCAGATCGGCGAAACGCGACGACGCACTCGACCCGAAACGATCACCGATCACAAAATCGGGCCTGCGTTCCCCTCCGGCGCGCCGATCAAGCGGCGGCATTGAGTGAATGTCGATCAGCAATGCCTTTCCGAAACGCTGCCCGATTTCAGAGATTCGCCGTGCGATTGCCCCATGATAGGGCACATGGACCTCGTCAATGCGGCGCTTCGCTTCCTCCCACGAGACCGCCCCGCGCCACAGGTCGCCCGAACGCGGCAAGGATTTGGGGAAAAGGCCAAGCCCTCCGCGTTGCTTGGCCGACTGAATGACGGGCACCCCGTCAGGAAAGTCCGCGATCATGCGCGTTTCAATGTCGCGCGGATCACGGTTGAGGTCGATCACTGCGCGCGCCGTGTGGGCGATAATGCCACTACATCCACGGTCGATGACATCGGTCGCAAGCATATCCACATAGCGATCCTCAAGACGGCGGATCACGCCGAGGGGGACACGCGCGCGCTGCAACAGCGAGTCGGGATAGTTTCGCCCTGCATGCGGTACGGAAATGAGAACCGGCAAATGCCAGGATGCCGCGCCATGAACGCTGAAACACGGCGATTCCGAATCTCTTGCGCTGTTTGCGACACCAGACTCTGCGGAATCATCCTGTTTCATCGGCAATTTTTTGCTCCCGTAAGGCCAATATTAAGCGCTTCTCCATAAAAGATAAGCATAAGTTACTCAGATTGACAGCGGGCATAACGGCTGGCAGCACAATGCTGCAGCGGAGAAATAAGAGGTAAACGGGGCGATGATCCGGATTTTGTTAGCCGAAGATGACGAGGCGATGCGGCAATATCTTGCGCGCGCGCTGGAACGGTCCGGCTATGAAGTTGTATCGGTAGACAGGGGAGCCGAGGCACTGCCCTTGCTGGAAAACGACCGGTTTGACCTGTTGCTGACAGACATCGTGATGCCCGAGATGGACGGTATTGAACTTGCCCAGCATGTCGCCAAGGTCGCGCCCGAAACGCGCGTCATGTTCATCACCGGCTTTGCCGCAGTGACGCTGAAGGCCGGGAAGGCTGTGCCGCAGGCCAAGGTCCTGTCAAAACCGTTTCACCTGCGCGATCTGGTTCTTGAGGTCGACCGCATGTTCGGCCTCGACAGCGCCAGCGGTCTCTGACCGCCTGGGTCTCGGCCCTCTCGGCAATTACGGCTCGCAACTCGCGTCAAGCGACACCCTCCGTTCGTGTCGAGCGCAGTCGAGACATGATAGCTTGAGCAGCTCTCAGCGCCGCCCTAATCGACAATAATCGCCTCCACATCGCTCGTCGGCGGCATCGGTTTGCCCGCCATCGCGGCGTTCAGGCGAACCCGGTCC
>CAYGOH010000131.1:0-4850 GCA_964351385.1 uncultured Sphingobium sp.
GCGCGCCGGTGGCGCGGGCATCCCCGGTTTCTACACCAAGACCGGCGTGGGCACCCGGGTTGCCGAAGGCAAGGAAGTGAAGCAGTTCGACACCGGGGACGGGCCGGAGGACTACATCCTGGAGAAAGGCACCTTCGCCGATCTTTCCATCATCAAGGCATGGAAGGCGGATGAAACCGGCAACCTGGTGTTCCGCAAGACCGCGCGCAATTTCAACCAGCCCGCCGCCACCTGCGGCAAGATCTGCGTGGCCGAAGTGGAAGAGGTGGTGCCCGCAGGCTCGCTCGACCCCGACTGTATCCACCTGCCCGGCGTGTTCATCAATCGCATGGTCGTGGGTGCGCCCTACGACAAGAAGATCGAATTCGTGACTGTTCGAGCTGATCGAACTGGCCCCGGGCGTTACCGCCGAGGAAGTGGCCGGGAAGACCACCGCGCACTACGTCACCGACTAGGGTTCAGCCGGCTCCGCGCCTATCCGAAGATTTTTCGCGAGGTCCCTCTTTATTCCCGCGTATGCGGGAATTGCATGAGGAAAGCGGCTCGCAGCCTACTGCCTCCTCAGCCAGCTACCCTCAGCTCCGCTCAGTGATTCATCTGGCAAGGGGGCAGGATCGACCTGCGCCATGGAGCACCTCGCCTGGCATCCTTGTCCCATGGCGCACCCGGCAGTGTCGTACTGGCAGCCAGTGGTCAGGATCGGTCTACGACGGCGGGTGCATGAGAGAGAGAGAGAGAGACTGCTTCTCGCGTTTGATCCCCTGAAAGCTGTCAGTCAGCAAGCGGCCCAGTTGCCGCCATTTACTGGCGGTTGAATGGACGGCAGCTACCGACGGACGATTTCGAGGCTGCGAATGACCGCTATGTTAGCGGGATCGGCCTTCACGGCCACTAGCCGAATGCCCCTTCTTAAAACATCTCTGCATTTCGACTCTCAAATTTTTCTTCCAGAGCCGGACTTCATTCGGGTGGAATTTGTCCACGCAGCCTCAGTCACAAAGCTGTCTTCGCCGTCAAGGCGGGTAGCCAGATTGCCGTTTTCCACTGTTGCAAAGTTCAGAATGGTTCAGATATCTCCCATGTTCCTGGTCTCAGCCCCCCCTTTATTTTGGCCCGTTTCTGCCACCCCTATTTTTCTATAATTTTTTCAAACTCTTGGGGACGCATTTTCAGGCAGATACCGGTCCACATCACGAACAGCGAATTTTCCATCCTTGGAATACGTTTCCGTCTCGATCGATAGCAGTTTTCGCAGATTGGTTGATTGACACGTTAGCATTTGTCCGCCGACATGAGTGCCATGTGCAACCTGTACAATATCAAGGTGACACGACTGGAGTTCAATGACTATTTCCAGTCGGAGGACGATGCCCGCAGTGAGCTGGTGATCGAGAAGGATTACGTTGCGCCGGGCAAACCGGGTTATGTCGTTCGTGAGAAAGATGGGCAGCGAATGCTCAGCACCATGCTGTGGGGCTTTCCACTGAACGGCAAGCCGGTGACAAACGTTCGCAATTATACCTCACCCTTCTGGAAATCGGCTTTGGCCAATCCCGCACGGCGCTGTCTCGTGCCCGTGACCGCGTTTCAGGAATGGAGTGTGAAGCCGAGCCCTGAGACAGGCAAGAAACGTCCATACTGGTTCAGTGTGCCCTCCCCGCCCCTATTTGCATTTGCGGGCATCTGGCGACCGACCGATAAAGAGCCGGTGTTTTCCTTGCTTACCTGCGGATATGACGGTGACCCCGCAAACCATGTCGTTGGCGCAATTCATCCCAAGGCCTGCCCCGTGATCCTGCATGAAGAAGATTATGATCGATGGCTGAGGGCTGGTCTCGATGACGCATTGTCGCTAGCGACACCGTTTCCCTCACAGCTAATGGCCGTTCGCTAATGGGTAAGGTCATTAAATTTCGGCGTCGCTCGAAAAGGAAAGCGCGACTACCCGAACAATGGCAACCATTTTTACAGAAAAACAAGACACCCAAAATTTGGCAGGGCGCGTTAGCAGCCGCATTCTTGGGCATCCTGATAGGCGTCTGGTCGCTTAACAAGGGCGATCTTGGTCAACCGATGAGTTCAGCATTTTCTATGTCTCTCGCCGAAGATGACACCTCCCGCAAATTCGCGTTCTGCCATACGGGCGGAGGTTTGAATTGTGTGGTCGATGGCGACACGATCTGGCTCGACGGAACGAAAATTCGCATTGCCGACATTGACGCGCCAGAGACACACCCGCCACGTTGCGCACTAGAGGCCGAATTGGGAGCAAAGGCGACGAAGCGGCTGCACGAGTTGCTTAATGCAGGGCCGTTCACCGTCAAATCGGCTGGATCAAATAACAGCGACCAATTTGGACGCAAGCTGCGAACCATATGGCAAGATGGCCGGTCAATCGGAACCATACTCGTTGAAGAAGGATTGGCGAGGCGCTGGGATGGCAGTCGGCACCCGTGGTGTTGATCCAGATCGATTGAAAATTCTCACAATGGATTTTGTTCTTATTTCGTTCTAACGTTCTCGCCCTTCAAGTGAGAACGGACAATGAGCCAAAATCGCAATGGCATTCGCATAGCGACCTGCATTTTTGAAGCAGCCTGCTTTCATAAGAGTGTTCGCATCGTCTGCGGGTGCGGCAATGAAAAGCTGTTTCAGGCGCACGGCCTATGGTGGCTATTTGACCGCAAATGCTGGTCCGACGAGTTTCGGCACATGCAGGAACGGTTCTACTGCCTGAAATGCTGGCATCACCGAAGATCGAAACAGCGGCCCATCGTCATCGAAGCGTGCGAGCGTCCCGCAACGTTCATGCTTCCCATGCCAGAGGAGCGAGAATGGAGGCGCGCGCTCAGCAGGTTCAGGAGCTAACTCTCCTGTTGATCTAACACTGGTTCCAAGATTGGCTCATTGACACATGAGTAGCTTTGGACACTCTGGGCCTAATGTTAGCTTCTCGCAACGAAGCACACTTACACAGCGATTTTGGACCACCTGACGTAGAGAGCCGAAAATGCAACTGTTGCGAAGAAACGCAAAAGTGGCAGACCACGCCAATTTGGCCTTTCTGACCCAGAGGCGACGGCAATGGCGCAAGGCCGTTTTGTTTTGCTCGGGTTCCGTAAGATATTGAAACAAAAGGGCCGAATTTCGCCCTATTTTGCTCCGAAGCCCGCAGAAATCCGCACAAAGCACTTGCTTCCCAAGCTTACGACGAGGGTTCGATTCCCTTCACCCGCTCCAAGCATTTCCTGCGCCTTGATGCGGGCGACAAAAAAGAGGCCGCCGAAGCGACCTCTCATTATCATATCAGAAGAACGATCAGTCTTCCGGCGCGATTGTAACGCGCAGGCCGGCCATCGCTGCCGTAATCGGGAGCTGGCAAGAGAGGCGGCTTTGCTCATTCTTGTAGTCGGAGCTGTCGAGCAGGTCATCCTCGTCTTCGCTGCGGGCCGGCAGTTCGCCAGCGAAAGCCGGGTCAATATAAACATGGCAGGTCGCGCACGAGCAGCATCCGCCGCACAGAGCCAGAAGTTCATCAAATCCATTGTCCCGGATGGCTTCCATCACGCTCAGACCTTCTTCGGCCTCAACGTTTTTCTCTTCACCCGAACGATCGACAACGACGATATTCACCATTTGCATCTGCTCCCAAGGGAAAATAGTTTGCTTCGGATGGTCCCTTAACTGGTATTCCGCAGAATTCAAGCTGGCGAGCGGTCCTGAGAGTGGATAACAGAATACCCATATGGTACATAATCCAATCCTCCTTCGCAGTGGAATAGATGCGCTGTGCAGTGTCGAGCGCGGCTTTGCCGATGCGATCGAGCGTTTGGGCTATCCCGAGCCGCGCGTGCGGTCCAAGGGTTATGAGACATTGCTGCGGACCATCGTGGGACAGCAGGTCAGCGTCGCCGCGGCGGCATCGGTGTGGAACAAGCTGGAGGCGTTGCTCGGCGAAGGCTGCCCGCCCGACACACTGATTGCGCAAGATTTCGATGCGCTGCGCGGATGCGGCCTCTCACGCCAGAAGCAGGGCTATGCACGGAGCCTTGCGGAGCTGGTCATTTCCGGCGCGCTGGACCTGCACAATCTCCCGGCGGACGATGAAGAAGCCATCGCCCTGCTGGTTCAGGTAAAGGGGATCGGGCGCTGGTCCGCCGAAATCTATCTGCTGTTCGCTGAAGGCAGGCCCGATATCTGGCCAGCGGGCGATCTCGCGGTGCAGATCGCGATTGGCGAACTGGTCGGATTGGCGGAACGCCCCGACGAGAAAAGAATGCGGGCACTGGCGGAGGCCTGGCGTCCGCATCGCAGCGCCGCCGCGTTGCTCGCCTGGCACTATTATAATGGCGCGACGTTGTAACGGCGGACTACGAGGATGATCGCACAGGCCACCAACATAACATGCCGGCGCGGCGGCCGGACGCTGTTCTCCAGACTGAGCCTCGCAATCGATGCCGGACAAAGTCTGGCGATCCGCGGGCCGAACGGGATCGGCAAGTCGAGCCTGTTGCGCATGATGGCGGGTCTGCTTCCCTGCGCCGAAGGATCAATCGATCGCGTTGACCAGATCGCATTCAGCGATGAGCGCGCCGCGCTCGATCCTGAAAGGAGC
Organism: uncultured Sphingobium sp.; assembly: GCA_964351385.1. Classification (GTDB taxonomy): domain Bacteria; phylum Pseudomonadota; class Alphaproteobacteria; order Sphingomonadales; family Sphingomonadaceae; genus Sphingobium. The sequence continues at coordinate 4,616 of CAYGOH010000131.1, forward strand.
GTGAGGGATGCGCTGGGGTTCTGGGCTAGCCTGGACGGCGCGATAGACAGGCGCGACGAAGCCATCGACGCGCTGCAGCTTTCCGGTCTTGCCGATATCCCGGTGCGCATGCTCTCGACCGGACAGCGCAAGCGGGCGAGCCTCGCGCGCACGATCGCCAGTGGCGCGAAACTTTGGCTGCTTGACGAGCCGGGCAACGGGCTGGATACAGCCTCGCTGCTGGCGCTGGGCGAGG
>CAYGOH010000131.1:4860-5441 GCA_964351385.1 uncultured Sphingobium sp.
TGCGCATGTGGCGCGCGGCGGCGGCGTAATCGCCGCGTCCCATTTCGACCTTCCCCACCACTTCGGCCTCAGCCTCGACCTGACGGAATATCAGCCATGAGGCGCTGGTTCTGGCCGCTGGTAAAACGCGACCTGGCGATCGCCTGGAGCGGCGGCGGGCTGTGGCTGCCGCTCATCTTCCTGCTCCTCGTCGCGACCCTCTATCCCTTTGCTGTCGGGCCGGACGCGCGTCTTCTCGGTGCGACCGGCGGAGGCATGCTGTGGATCGCGGCGCTGCTGGCAGCGCTGTTGCCCATCGAGCGGCTGATTACGCCGGACCGCGATGCCGGGGTCATTGATCAATTCCTGTCGCGGGGTATTTCCGACGAGATGATCATCACTGCCAAAATGACGGCGCATTGGCTCGGCTTCGGCCCACCGCTGATGATCGCGACATTACCGGCGGCAGCGCTGCTGAAACTTGAAAGCGATACGATTGCAAACCTCGAAGTCGGGCTGGCAATCGGCACCCCCGCGCTCGCCGCACTGGCCGTGCTTGTCGCATCGCTGACTTCGGGACTGCGCGCGGCGGGGGCCATTGC
>CAYGOH010000132.1:0-5214 GCA_964351385.1 uncultured Sphingobium sp.
CCGGTCAGCCCGTCGATTTCCGGCAGGCCGAGATCGAGCACCGCGGCGTCATAGCTTTCGGTCGAGCCCAAAAAATGGCCGTCTTCGCCATCCGTCGCCAGATCGACCGCATAACCGGCATTTTCCAGCGTGGTTTTCAACTGGCGGCCGAGAGTCGGCTCATCTTCAACGATCAATAATCTCATGACAAACCCCTAAAAATCTATTTGTGGCCGCATCGCATCAGCGCAAAACCTGTTCCCGCTTTCACACGCAATATTCTAATGCGCCCAGCCTGCGATATCGCCGGTCCGACCGTCGACATCGACCCAAAAAACCCGTCCATCACGCACATATTTCAGCCTGTACCGGTTCGATTGCTGATGAAATTCGGAACCCAGATATGTTGCGTCGCCCATTTTTCGCTCCAACCGGCGCTTGATCACGGAAAAGGGCATGACGCGCCCCTCCAGCATGGCGCGCCGTGCGGCGTCCTGCTCGTCTTTCGGCCCGCGCGCAAAGGCGTCCGGCGCGGCAATAGTGCCAGCCGCGAACAGGCCAAGCGCAAGCGTCAGGGCAATCCTTTTGATCATTTCCATGCTCATGGCATAGCTGCCGACCATTGAACAAGCGGTGAATGATCCTGTCCGCCATCCGACAGGCTGAGGCCATTCTCCTAGCGCTCCATCACATATTGAACGGAAAGCGCGACCGGCACGTTGATCTGGCCCGGTTCGACGACCGCGCTTTCGGCAGCTTCCATTCTCACCGCGTTGACCGGCATGGGATAGGGGCGCGGCGCGCTATAGCCGCCCTCCGAAATGCTCACCAGACGGACCGAATGATAACCCGACGCCTTGGCGTAAAACTCGGCCCGTTCGCGCGCGGACTTCAGCGCTTTCTCGCGCGCTTCAACAATCAGCGGCGCCGTATCGGCGATCCCGAAATTCGGACCGTTCAGGTTGGTGGCGCCCGCCGCGACCAGACTATCGATTACCTTTTCCAGCTTCTTGAGGTCGCGCACCGTCTCCGTCAGCTGGTTGCCCGCCTGATAGCCGATAAATTTGGGCGCGCCGCCCGCTTGCCGGGCCGCGTTGTAATCATATTCGGCATTCAGGCTGATCTGACTGGTCTGCACGTCCTTGCGAGCGACGCCGGTCTTGACGATCGCATCGATCAATTCCCGTGTCTTGGAATTGGCTTGCCCTACCGCTTCTCGTGCAGTCGCGGCGCGGGTCTGCACGCCGGTGCCGACGGTCGCCATATCTGGAGCGGCATCAACCTCAGCATTGGCGGATATGGTGATCAGCGGTAGGTCGACGGTCTGATAGGGCGCGGACGGAACGACCGGCTGTGCGATGGCCGGGCCTGCAACGAAAATCGGCGCGACAAGTGCCGCCGCCATGATCGTCAGTTGTGTCATTGTCATTGGGCATCCTCCTTTGCGTTCACCGACAAACGTGCACGATCTGCCGTCTGTTCCATTGCCGGGACATGAATGTGCCCGACGCACGCCCCCTTGATGTGCCGCGTTTTAGCGCCTAGGCGCACTGCCATCATGGCTGCTGCACCGATCCTGTCCTACGAAGATTTTGGCCTCATTCAGGGGGCTGGCTGGCTGTTTCAGGGGTTGAACCTGCATGTCGGCGCGCGCGACCGGCTGGCGCTGATCGGTCGCAATGGCGCGGGAAAGACAACGCTGCTGCGCCTCATCGCGGGGCAGATCGAGGCGGACGCCGGGCGCCGGTCCGTCGTACCGGGCACCCATGTCGTGATGCTGGAGCAGGACCCGGACGTCAGCGGCTTTGCAACGCTGCGGGACTTTGCGCTATCGGGCGATGTCTCTGCGGCTGCGCACGAGGTCGAAGCCATTGCCGACCAGATCGGAATCGACCTGTCCCGTGACGCCGCAACGTCGAGCGGTGGCGAACGTCGCCGCGCAGCCATTGCCCGTGCGCTGGCGAGCCAACCCGACCTGTTGCTGCTCGATGAACCGACCAACCATCTCGACATCGCGGCGATTGATTGGCTGGAAGACTGGCTCGGCCGTTATACCGGCGCGTTCATCGTCATCAGCCACGACCGTACCTTTCTCACGCGGCTGACCCGTTCGACCATTTGGCTGGACCGGGGGGAGCTGCGCCGCAATGAAATCGGTTTCGGCGGCTTCGAAACGTGGATGGAGAAAGTCTATGCCGACGAAGCGCGCGCTGCGGACAAGCTCGACGCGAAACTGAAGATCGAGGCGCACTGGCTGGAGCGCGGCGTGACGGCACGGCGCAAGCGCAATCAGGGTCGCCTCGCCAAGCTGCATGAAATGCGCGCGCAACGCGCGGCGATGATGGGGCCGCAGGGCACCGCCAAGCTCGCCGTCGTTAGCGACGAAAGCAAAACCAAGAGCGTGATCGCCGCCGAGAATGTGACCAAGCGCTTTGGCGACCGCACGATCATCCGTGATTTCACCCTGCGCATTCAGCGCGGTGACCGGATCGGCATCGTCGGCGGCAATGGTGCCGGCAAAACGACCCTGCTCAAGCTGCTGACCGGAGAAATCGATCCCGACGAGGGCAGCATCACGCGCGCAAAAACGCTGGACGGCATCATCATAGACCAGCAGCGCAGCCTGATGGCGCCGGAGAAGCGCGTCCGCGACGTGCTGGCCGAGGGCGGCGACTGGATCGACGTTCGCGGGGTCAGGAAGCATGTTCAGGGGTATCTGAAGGAATTCCTGTTCGACCCCGCTCTTGCCGAAGCGAAGATCGGCACATTGTCGGGCGGCGAGCGTTCCCGCCTGCTGCTGGCGCGCGAATTCGCCCGCGAATCCAACCTGCTCGTGCTCGATGAACCGACAAACGATCTCGATCTCGAAACGCTGGACCTGTTGCAGGAAGTGATTGCTGATTATCAGGGCACCGTGCTGATCGTCAGCCATGACCGCGATTTCCTTGACCGGACGGTAACGGTCACGCTCGGCCTCGATGGCTCCGGCGTCATCGACATCATTGCCGGCGGGTATGACGATTGGGAGGCGAAACGCACCCGACAGACGACCAAGCCGAAATCGACGGCATCCTCCGCGCCGTCATCGGGTGCAGCGAGCCCACCGCCGAAAACGCAAACCAAGCTGAGCTACAAGGATCAGCGCGACTATGACCTTCTGCCCCAGCGCATCGAGGAGATAGAAACGGCGATTGCCCGCGATGAAGCCGCATTGTCCGATCCCGATCTTTACGCCAAAAATCCGGATCGGTTTGCTGCGCTGACAAATTCAATCGAGCAGGCTCGCGCGGATAAGGATGCAGCCGAAGAGCGGTGGCTCGAACTGGCGGAGCTGGCCGAATCGCTCAAGTCCTGAAGCTCAGGCTATGCGGTAATAATCGGCGACCCGCTCAAGCGCGAAGCCGAGGACAAGCTTCGCCGCCCGGTTCGGCCATCCCAGCGCCTGCTCGGCAGCCATCAGCCCTTCGCCTGCGCACACGACCCGCCACAATATGTCCTTCAGGCCGGGGCCTGCGTAGGCAAGCGCCGCATCCAGACGCTGTCGGGCGGACATCTGATGCACGTGAAGCGGCATATCGTGCGAGTGCGATCGACTGCCCCTTGATGGCGGCGCCGCGTCCCACGCCATGGTGACGCGTGGCCCGAGGCCCGCAAGCTCCCAATCGTGGCGCAAACGATCTCCTGCCAGAAACAATCGCTCGCTCAACAGCCCTCTGGAGCGCAGCCATAGCAGCGGCGACTCTCCGATATGTATTTTGACCGCCTGCATTTCTCCAGATGGATCTTCAATTGTCGCATCGATGTGGCGCGAGGCCTGGTTCGGCGTTGACTGGCGCGGTTTTCTCGGCATCTTCCCTCCTTCTGGACGCATTTCCTCTTGCCATCCACAACCGGATGTAGGAAAGCGGAAAACCAGATAGGTTAAATTTGGAACAGGCAATGATCACACGCATACGGGAAGTGCGCCGCGCAAAGGGGCTGACCCTCGATGACGTGGCGAAGCGTTGCGACCCGCCAACTACCGCCCAAACCATCGGACGGCTCGAAACCGGAACGCGCACCGTCTCGATCGGCTGGCTCAACCGGATTGCCACGGCTTTGGGCGTGACCGCCGCCGATCTGGTCGACCTTCCGGGCAAGGAAAATATCGCTGTGGCCGCCTATTTAGGCGGGGATGGCGCCTATGCCCCTGCGCGCCCCTCCAGCTTCGTCGCGCCGCTGGTGGACGGCGATATGGTGGGTCTGCGGATTATGGCGAGTATCGGCGACTATAGGTCCGGAGACGAGGTCTGGTGCAAGCGCATTTCTCCCGGCGATTTTGCGACAGCGCTTAACCGGGACGTACTGTTTCCCCGGCCTGGCGGCCGTTTTCTGTTCGGCAGGTTGATCGGGCGAGAGGGCGACCGTCTGCAGATATTGCCGTTGACGCCCCACGCCCGGCAGCAGATCTTGACCGACCCTCCCTGGGCGGCGGTGGCCACACAATTGATCCGGACATTGTAGCGCGGTCGCATTCGGGCTCAATCGAACATATTGGATGGTATCGAGGTGCAATGACATTACGCGTTCTTACCTTGTCGACCCTGTTCCCGGACATGAGCCGTCCCAATTTCGGCGTCTTTGTTGAACGGCAGGTGACCGTTGTGGCCCCCATCGGCATTGCGCTCTGGCCCCTAACGCATTTGCCGCAATATGCGTCGCTGCAAAGCCTTCCGCTCGAAGAGAAATGGCGCGACCTGACGGTTCACCGCCCGCGTTTTCCGATACTGCCCAAGGTCGGTGGCCGCTTTCATGTCACGATGATGACCCGCGCCATTCTGCCCCTCGTGAAACAGCTTCATGCCGATGCGCCGTTCGATGTCATCGACGCCAGCTATTTCTATCCGGACGGGCCGGTTGCCCAGCGCATCTCCGCCATGCTGGGCATACCCTATTCGGTGAAGGCGCGCGGGTCGGACGTTCATATCTGGGGCCGAATGCCCGGCGTGCGCCGCCATGTTCGGGAAGCTGCCCGGGACGCTGCGGGGCTCCTCGCCGTTTCGCATGCGATGAAGCGGTCGATGGTCGCGCTGGGCATGCGCGAGGACAAGATCAAGGTCCATTATACCGGCGTCGATCTGGACCGTTTCGCCCCGCAAGACCGGACAGCGGCAAAGGCGCATTTCGGCCTCAAGGGAAAAGTCATCCTGTGCGTCGGTCATCTCATGACGCGCAAGGGGCAGGATATCCTGATTC
>CAYGOH010000133.1:0-5194 GCA_964351385.1 uncultured Sphingobium sp.
AGCAGCCGTGTAATATTGATGGAGATATTCGTCTTTCAACCCTGATTGCCGTTACCGGAAGCTTTGACCATCGCGCGATTGATGGCTCTATTGCTGCACAGTTCATGTCCAAGTTTAGAGAATTAGTCGAGAATCCGCTTCTAACTATGAGCGACGACGCTTGAACTGACTTGGCACGTTTCCGGGTTTCTGCAGATGCCACTGATAGCCCAGCCCAGAACTTGATTTTCAACCAATAAGCCCCCCAAAAAATGTAGACGCAACTGTGGACTCCGAAATTTCTTATCCGATGGCATGGATAGCATTACCGCATCGCCAATCTCGCGTTAATCTGCGCCCGCAAAAGTGTTGCGGGGGCGACGCGTTAGAGAAATGACCCCACTGTTACCTCTTGCGGATAATGTGGTTAGTGCATTGCGCTCGGTGATGAGCAATGACGATCTCAAACGTCTGATGAATGAATTGGCGAATGAAATAGATTGCCGCTATTGGGCTCTGATCAACCACGCAGATTTGCGGCAGATTAGAGAGAGACTGGTAAACCTAAAAGATTACCCTGAAAACGTTTCTTATCGCCTCATCCAACAGTGTCGCTATCGCAGGGATCCCGTGATCAGAGCCTGTCTGTTCGCTGGTAGCGCTTTCCTTTGGTCCGAATTGCCGTCCATAATTTGTCTCGATTGTAAAGATCGTATAAGTCTTGATTACGGTGCGCGTGCAGGATTGAACGAAGGGATCACGGTGCCCTACGTTCGTCTTGGCGAATGCATGGGTTCCTGCACCTTCGCAGGGATGCGGTACCCTGATCGTGCACCGCGATATCTCGGCCTTGCGCAGATGGTCGGAGTTTTCGCCTTTCAAACAGCACGACGATTGATGGGTAATGTCTCGGTGGCAATGAAAACTCCGCGTCTCTATCCCCGGATGCGAGATTGCATCGTGCTGGTCGGGCGCGGCTATTCCAACAAGGAAATAGCCCGCGCACTTTCGATCTCACCGCGCACAGTCGATGGCTATTTGACCGAAGCTCGCTGCCTCTTCGGCGCACATGATCGTACAGAACTAGTGGCGAGTGCCATTTTGTCGGGAGTGGTCGACCTTTATGAGCTAAAACCCCGTCAATCCGAGTAATCGCTCGGCTTTTTTACTCCATGGATTGCTGCTCCCTTTGTGCGCGAAAGCCACATGATTGGGAGTTTTTCATGATCCATATTGTTGACAACAATCTCGCGGCGGGATGTCAGCCCATGCTGCGGTCCATGTTCGCTGATCGTAAAAGTCTCTTTGTCGACCTGTTCAAATGGGACGTGCCCGTGGTCGAAGACCAGTATGAAATCGATCAGTTCGATACACCAGATGCGGTTTACATCGTCATTGCGGAGGGGTGTGAGCATGCAGCGTCACTGCGCCTTTTGCCGACCGACCGTCCGCACATGCTCGATACATTGTTTCCTAATCTATGCCCGGTCGGCGTTCCTGCAGGCAAAACGATCTGGGAAAGCACGCGGCTTTGCTTGCCGCAGCGTCATGGCGCCGCAGGGCGCAAGATTCTACGAAACCGGTTGATATCAGCGATGGCCGACCTAGCGCTGGAGCGGGGTATCGAGCGCTATACTGGCGTATTGCCCGATCCGTTCCGCAGGGAAGTGCTTACCATGGGTTGGCAGGCCGAACCACTTGGGCCGGCGGTTCGGATGCCGGGCGGACCGGTCGGCGCCTTTGCCGTCAGTATCGACGCCGATACGCCTGAACGCCTGGGATGGAGCGGAACATATACCGGCAAAACCCTATGGGGTCAGGCATGAGCGTCGCTGCTGATCGTCATGCCGTCGCGCTCAATCGCGATGGCTGGTGCGTGATCGAACGTGCGCTCGATCCAGGCACTCTCCATGCTCTCGAAGCCGATCTGGCGGAGCCCTTTGCGAAGACTCCGCTATGCCACGGCGCCTTCTACGGCGAACGAACGCGGCGTTTCGGTTCGTTGCTGACCCGGTCGCCGCTGGCGCAGCAGTTGGTGATGGATCCGCTGATCCTGAAGATTGTCGAGCAGATATTGCTGCCCTGGTGCGACCGGATCGCGCTGAACCTGACCCAAGCCATCGAAATCCATCCCGGCGCATTGCCGCAGCTGCCACACCGCGATCAGGATATGTGGGCCGGACCCAAAGGCAGTCTGGAATATCTCGTCAATGTGATGTGGCCGCTGACACCGTTCACAAGCGACAATGGCGGGACGCGTCTTTGGACGGGCAGCCAGTTCGACCAGGACGTGCCTTTGGTATCAGTGGAAGAGGCTGTCGTGCCGCTAGTGACTCCTGGCGATGCGCTGCTGTTTCTCGGATCGACGCTGCATGGCGGTGGTGGCAATGTGAGCACGGCGCCCCGGCGCGGCATTATTGTCAGCTATTGCCTGGGCTGGCTCAAACCCTTCGAGCTGCAATGGCTGGTCTATCCGCCCAGCGTTGCGCGGCATTTCTCACCGGAGCTTGCCGCAATGGTCGGCTATGCGCAGCACCGTCCCAATCTCGGAAATGTCGAGGGGCAATGCCCGTCCATCCTGCTGCGCGATAATGTGCCTGCATTCCTGCCCGCGATCGATGCGCTTCGACCTGATCAGGCTGAAGCGGCAGAGCAGTTCGTCCGCAATCAGATGGGCGAGATGGGCTGAGGGGTGATGATGTGGCCTGGCTGCGATGCAGGATATCCCGCATCGCTTCTGGCACGATGTCGCAGAATATCGCTATCTAGAAGGCGCAAGCCGCTCCCAGTTCGCCTGGGAATGGCTGCGGCGCGATCCAGACTATCGGAAGCTGATCCCATCGATCAGGAGCCGTACATCGCCGGACCTGACGATTATCGAATCGGCGCCGGACATCTCTCATGATCGCTGGGGCTGCCTCTTTATCGAAGACCCGCATGTGGCCGTGCCAGACATACCAATGTTGTGGGATTCCGTTCTCGACGCTTCCGTATTGCGGGTGGAGGCATGTGCAGCGGCGCTTGATCAATCCAACATCTTCGATCTGGACCAATGCGCATCCAAAGTCGCGTTTGGGCAGGGACGCGACGGCGACGAACATTGCCTGTTGTATGAAGGGCGCAATCATATTCATCTGCACGTCCTTGACGGAACGTTGCTGGACGGACCCGTCCAGCTGCGTTTCGATATCGGCTGGTCCGGAGTGTTTGAGCCAGCCATCTCAACGCTCAGGCGCTTTCTGGATCTGTGCCGGTTGGGTGAAATATTTCCCGATAGACCTGTCTCTAACCGGATGAGACATCGCACTATATCGATGCTGCGCGTTCATGATGCATTGGTGCAACGCGCAAGCATTCGCGATGTCGGTATCACGTTGTTCGGGCTTGCACGCATCGAAGCTGAATGGCGCGATCCGGGAGAATCTTTGAAATCGCAATGCCGCAGGCTCATTACATCGGCACGTGCAATGGCGAACGGGGGATATAAGGATTTGCTGCGATAGACGCGGCTTGGCCTAGCGGGAAATCAGCTTGCAGGGATCGACCTTTAAGGCTTTCGCCAGTTTGCCGAGCACTGTGACGCTGGGCGATACACGCGCCCGCTCGATGGAGCCGACATAGCGTGAGCTGATGCCGGTTAGTTCTGCAATGTCTTCCTGCGTCAGTGCGCGCTCATGGCGCAGCCGGCGCAGATTCGTTGCGAGAACATCCTTCAGATCCATGCGTAATGGATCGGGGAACCGGAACGAAGCTTCTAGGAACGATAGTTCCTATTCGTCTCGGGGCATGGTAGAACGACCCATTGGAATTGAATTAGGGTCGTCGCATGCTTGTCGAATTACTGGCTCCTTCTGAAACCGTCGCGGTCGACTATGACCGCCGCCATCTCGCTCTCTATGCGGCGCTGCTCGATGCTGCTGACGCTGGGCAGGACTGGCGTGAGGCGGCAACTGGTTTGATGGGTATTGATGCGGACGAGCCGGATGCGATGGCCTGCTGGCAGTCGCATCTCGACCGGGCGCGTTGGATCGTAGGCGAGGGACTGGAATCGGCCATCGAGGTGTTCGGTCGCCGGGAAGCCTAAGGTAGATTGAATGAGCGTCTCGCGGCGGTGCCGCGACCGCGCTCTACGGCTCCGCTCGATGCTTCGCCGCCGAGCCCGTTCCGGTCTCGGCCTGACGGTTTCGATCGCTGACGCCTTTATGTGGGCGCAGCGCCCTGTGCGCATGGCCTGGGAATTCTTGTAACTCTGTGCACGGCGCGGCGGCGCTGTCTGTCCTTTCCCGTGAAGGCGGGTGCGGGCGGCGCTTGCCTCTAGGCCCGTCGCGGCCGAAGCCAACCCCTGCAGCAGGGCTTTCGGGGTGCTCCGCTGTGCTGCGCCCTGTCGGTGTCTTCGTCCGCTTGTCCGGGCCTGCCGGCCGCTTGGGTGCCGCCCACCCCCGCCTTCGCGGGGAGGCTGTGTGCCTTTTTGGGGTGGCGGGAAGGTGGAGCCATGTCGAGACAATCCAGTCGCAGCGCCAAGACCGACGGGGGCGCAAAGGATGCGAACCGCGAACGCGTGAACCTTTATGACGAGGTCACCGCCAAAATCGTCGCCGAGCTGGAAGCTGGGCGCTTTCCATGGGTGCAGCCATGGGGACAGGCGCAGACAACCTGCCCCGGCCTGCCGCGCAACGCGCTCACCGCGCGACCTTATTCGGGCATCAATATCCTGATCCTGTGGGGCGCAGTGATCGAGCAGGGTTGGTCTTCGCAAAGCTGGCTGACCTTTCGTCAGGCGCTTGATGCAGGCGGATGCGTTCGCAAGGGCGAACGCGGGGTGACCGTGGTCTATGCCGATAGGTTCACGCCCGAAGCGGAGAGGGAACGTGCCGCGCGCGATGGGGATGATGCCAAGGCCGTTCCGTTCCTCAAACGCTTCACCGTCTTCAATGTCGCGCAATGCGAGGGACTGAGAGAGGGGCTAGCGTCCGACCCCGCGCCACTGCCCGAGCGCGAGATCGTGCCCCTTGCCGAGGAGGTCATCGCCGCATCGGGTGTGGACTTCCACATCGGTGGGGATCGCGCTTTCTATGCGCCGGACCCCGACTATGTGCAGGTACCGCCGCAACCGGCTTTCTTCGAGCAGATCAATTATTATCGCACCTGCCTGCATGAGTTGACCCATAATGCCGTGATCCGGATTATGCCGCATCTGGTCGGCAGCGCGCGGTTG
>CAYGOH010000134.1:0-3329 GCA_964351385.1 uncultured Sphingobium sp.
CTCACCACAAGCCTGAATCACAACCGTCACCGCAAATCAATGGGTCCTGACCCTAACGCGGCATACGGGCACATAGCTGCCGCGCAGGTCGATCACCTCGCTGTCTGGCGACATCGCCTTCACCTGCCCCTTGGAAGGCCGGATCGATTCGATGACATGAGACAGCGGCACGACATAGCGCTGACCCGCGATGCGCACGATCATCCCGTCGAGGATGGCGAGCGTCAGCGGCAGGACCATCGTGAAGCTGGTGCCCTGCCCCGGCGTGGACTGAATATCGATGCGACCGCCCAGCGCCTCCACATTGGTGCGCACCACATCCATACCGACGCCGCGTCCGGAAATGTTGGACACTGTCTCCGCCGTCGAAAAGCCGGGTGCGCAGATCAGATTGTCGATGTCCTCATCGGTCAGCTGCGCATCGGGCGGAACGATGCCTTTGTCGATCGCCTTCTGCCGGACGCGCTCGCGGTCGATGCCGCCGCCGTCGTCGGCCACGCGGATGACGATGCGCGCGCCCTTCTGTTCTGCCGAAAGGTGGACCGTCCCGACCGGGGCCTTGCCTGCGGCAGCGCGCTGTTCCGGCGTTTCGAGGCCATGGTCGATGGCGTTGCGGATCATATGGGTCAGCGGTTCGCCGATCTTCTCGATCACGCTCTTGTCGACTTCGGTGGCCTCGCCCTCGACTTCGAGATTCACTTGCTTGCCGGTGGCCGAGCAGAGCTCGCGCACGATGCGGGGAACGCGGCTGAACGCCTGGCGGATCGGCTGCGCGCGCAGCGACATGACATTGTCTTGAATCTCGCGGGTCAGGCGGCCAAGCTGCGGCAACTCCACCCGTTCCTGATCGGCGGGGCCCAGCCTGTCGGTCAGGATCGAATTGCGGATCACCAGTTCACCGACCAGATTGAGCAGCAGGTCGAGTCGGGTCACGTCAATGCGGATCGTCTGCGACACCGCATCGAGCACCTTGGCTTCGCCCGTCGATATGGCGGAGGCGGGATCGGATGCGGGCACGGCGACCGGCGTTGCGCTACCGCTCTCCGGGGGTGGCGGGGCTTGCAACCCGACTGCCTCCGCCACGATCGGCTGCGGTTCTTCCTTGTGATATTCGATCACGCTGTCGGGCGCGACGAAATCGAAACATTCGTCCAGTTCCTGCCTCTCGACGGCGCCGTCCATGACCATTTCCCACCGGATATAGCCTTGCTCGGGGTCGAGTTCCCGCAGCGATGGCATCGTCGCGATATCGGCGCGGGTCACGCGCGCGCCCATGCGTTCCAGCTCGCGGATGATCAGCAGCGGCTCGGCACCATTCGCCATTGCTGCGCGCGACGGCATGAAGGTGATGCGCCAAGGCGAACCGTCGTCGTCCTCCAGTACAGGGTCCGCATCCGCGGCGGCTTGGGGAGCGTCGAAATCGTCCAGTTCGACAGCGACCGGCGTGAAGCCAAATTCATCCGCCGCGTCATCGGGGGCTGCAGACGCGTCAGCAGCGGCGGGGGCCTCTGCCTGCGCGGTTGGCGCTGCCGCTCCACCACTGGCAAGCAGAGCGTTCAGCCCGGCCAGCACCTGCGCATCCTGCGGCACATCGCCCCGGCCCATCGCGGCCGAGACATGGTCCGACAATATGTCGAATGCACTGAGCAATTGCTGCCCCAATTCGGGCGTACCGGCAATCTCACCTGCACGGACCTTATCAAGCACATTCTCGAACGCATGGGCAAAGGTCAGCAGCGCATCGTGACCGAACGCGCCTGCACCGCCCTTGATCGAGTGGACCGCCCGGAATACGCCCGCGATGACATCGGGCGAGCTATCGCCATTGGCGAAGGCCGACAGGCCTTCCTCCGCCGTGCCCAACCCTTCGGTGCATTCCTCGAAGAAGATCGCCTGGATTTCATCCAGTTCCTTATCGTCGCTCATGGGCACACACGGCGGATCGCCGCCCCCAGTTTCGCCGCGTCGAACGGCTTGGTGATCCAGCCCGTTGCCCCGGCATCGCGGGCGCGCGATTTCTTCTCGTCTGAAAACTCGGTCGAAAGCACGAGGATCGGCGTGCCGCGAAATTCCGGCAGGCCACGCACGGCCTCGATCAGCTCAAAACCGTCCATGTGCGGCATGTTGATATCGGTGATGAGAAGGTCCGGGTCGAGCTCCTTCATGCGTTCGAGCCCACGCACGCCGTCTTCGGCGCCCTCAATGGCATAGCCCTGCGCCGTGAGGGACACCTTGAGCAACATGCGCATGCTGGCGCTGTCATCGACCGTCAATATTAACTTACTCATTGCAGGTGATCCTTTTCGGCGGCGAGCTCCAGGGTTTCCGCCAGACCCAGCGCGTCGAGGCGCTCGACCAGCTCGGTCCGGGCATTCACTATGGCAAAGGGCATATCGAGCCGCTCCGCCTCCAGCTTGGCGGCGATCAGCAGTTGCAGCGCGGCCTGGCCGATGCTGACCGTGTCGGCGGCGTCGATCTCGATCGCTTCCTCATGATCGGCGGCGAGCACAAGCGCGGCGCGCAAATCCTCGGCCATGGTTGTCGTGACATTGGGCGGAAGGCGCAGACGGCCATCGGCGTCCAGCCCCTCCAATGCCGCGTCAGGCTGCTTGGGCAGTGAGTCCATTTTTCGCCTCATCAAGTGCGGTTTCAAGTTGTTGGAATGTGGGCGCGTGCGCCGATGGCGTCATGCGCCGGGCGATCTCGACCGCCACCTGCACGGGCAGGCTCTGCGCATATCCGACGATCGCCGTCTTCGCGAGAATATAGGGTTTGGAGTCCGCCTCTATCGTCTGGAGCAGCTTCGCCGCCAGCGGGCCGACCACGCAATAGGAGAGCAGCACGCCCAGAAAGGTCCCGACCAGCGCGCCGCCGATCATACCGCCCAGGATCTCCACCGGCTGGTCAATCGAGCCCATCGTCTTGATGACACCCAGCACGGCGGCGACGATGCCGATGGCGGGAAGCCCGTCGGCCATGATCTGTAGTGCGTGCTGCGGCTCCATCTCTTCATGATGATGGCGATCGATGTCGGCCTCCATCGCTTCGGCCATCTGGTTGGGGTCCTCGAAATTGACCGTCATCATGCGCAGATAATCGCAGATGAACTCAATCAGGTGATGGTCGGCGACAACACGGGGAAAACGGCTGAACAGGCTGCTTTCATGCGGATTGTCGAGATGCGGCTCGATCGCTGTCGCGCCGTCCTTGCGAAACAGCGTCAGCAGCTGGAAGAGCAGAGTCAGCAGGTCGAGATAGTCGCTGTCTTTCCAGCGCGCCCCCTTGAAAGAGCGCCCCAGCCCCTTGCCCGCCAGCTTTATCGTATGCAT
>CAYGOH010000134.1:3339-5091 GCA_964351385.1 uncultured Sphingobium sp.
CCGCATGAGACGATGAACGCGCCCACCGCCGCGCCGGCAATCGCCATCATCTCATGCGGCAGCGCATGCAGGATGATGTCCATCTTGCCGCCGGCAATGATGAAGCTGCCGAACACGCAACCCAGAATGATGATGAAGCCCACGCCGTTCAGCATTTGGTGGCAGTCCCTCTTGGATTATCGAAAACCTTCAGGGGAATTATAGGATGACCTGTCCGCGTCCGGGCGTGAGGCGACAGGAATGTTTACCATGATGAAACAGCGCCAGCCGCGCCCATCGGCTCCGTGACGACGCTATAATGAAGAAGCCGGGCCGGCGATTGTCAGGCATCCGCTCCGGCACATGAGGAACCACATGGGTATTTCCGCATATCAGCGCGCGCGCACCTTCACGGAGGCCCCACGCAGCACGGAGCATCGGTTGCTGGGGCAAGTGACGGGCGCCATGATAGAGGCGGAACGAGCGAATTTGAAAGGTGCGGCGCTGATGGACGTACTGCACTGGAACCGCGAAATCTGGGCGACTTTCGGCGCGACCTGCACCGATGCCGCCAACCGTTTGCCGCCCGAACTGCGCGCCAGCATCATTTCCCTGTCGCTATGGGTCGACCGCCACAGCAGCGAAATCATATCGGGCAGGGCGGAACTGAGAGACCTGATCGAGATCAACCGGCTGATCATGGACGGACTGGCGGCGGAATGAACCTTGCCGGACTGATCTGAAAGCTTCTCCGATTTGGACAGAGTTTTCGGCGAGCGTCACCCGCGCGGCCTGCATGATCGCGACAATTCCGTCTGCTTCGTCCCTCGCAGCGAGGCAGGTGACAAGTGGTCAAAATGGATCAGGTCGACGATTCACAGTCAGTAATCATCCTATAATGTTTCTGAGCTTCGAGCCAAAATAACAGCGGGAGGACCTACCGTGATGATGAATGCAGAGGCAGATTCATATTCCGACGAGCCTGGTCTTTCGGACCGAAAAGGAACAGCGCCTTTTCCGATGGCCAATGGTTATAACACCGGCCCTTCGTACCGCCATTTTTCGCGAGCGCACGCATCAGTTGCCGCAGTGCGCGATGATGCGATGATCGGCGAAGGCCCTTCAGCCATTGAAGCGCCAGCGCCTGCCGGCCTGTTGCATTGTTACCTGATCGACGCAGACGATGCGCGACGAAGCTCCGTGCACAAGATATTGGCCGGTCGCAAGAATCTGGCGGTTCGCGCCTATAAAAAGCGCGCAAATTTTCTCGATGCCGCGCAGATGCTCGATCCCGGTTGCGTCGTTCTGTTCGGCCAGAGCAACGATCGGGAACCTGTGGCTTTCATACACCGTCTATGCGAGGAAAAGCGTTTCTCCTGCGTCGTGCTGGCGACCGAAAAAGACCTGCGCAGCGCAATAGACGCCATGAAAGCCGGAGCGACCGATTGCCTGCTCTACCCTTGCCCGGAAACGGAGATACTGGCTTCTGTAGATGAAGCGCTGGAATCCTCCCGGAAAATGGTTGAGGAGCATGCGGAACTGATCGAGGCACGACGCCAGATCGACCGCCTGACATCACGCGAAACCGATGTGTTGCATGGGCTGCTGGAAGGCAAGTCGAACAAGATGATCGCGATCGACCTCGACATCAGCCCGCGCACCGTCGAAATATATCGCGCGCACCTGATGGAAAAGCTCGGCACACATTCGCTGTCGGAAACGCTGAAGATCGCGTTCGCCGCCGGGATGAATTAGAGTGTGATGACAAAAAGT
>CAYGOH010000135.1:0-5086 GCA_964351385.1 uncultured Sphingobium sp.
CGGCGATTACTCCATCGCGGATATGGCGGCGTTCCCCTGGGTGCGCCGCCATGCCTGGCAAGGAGTGGAACTCGCCGACTATCCCAATGTCAGCCGCTGGTACAAACGAATAGAAGCGCGGGACGCGGTGCAACGCGCTTTCGCAATCGGCGCGGAAAAGGCGCCGCCGCTAGACTAGGCGCAGCGTTCCGGCGCTAGTCGTGAATGCGGCGCAGGAAGTCGATCAGCGTACGGATTTCCTGTTTTGAACACCGGCGCTTCAGCCAGTCTTCATGTTCGTGTACGGCGATCTTTGCTTCCGCCAGTATTTTGACTCCGGTTGGCGTCAGTCTCAGCGTTTGCTTGCGCCCGTCGCTGGTTGACTGGCCGCGGCGCAGCAATCTGCGTCCTTCCAGCCGGTTGATGATCGCCATGACGGTCGCCCGGTCCATGCGCAAGCGCTTGGCGAGATCTGTCTGAGCGATGCCCGGATGGTCATCCACAAGCCACAGGACGGAGACCTGCTTTTGCGTCATGTCCAGATCGGAGAACGTATCCATAAAGTGGCGGTACACCGCCGTATAGGCGAGGCGGATATGAAAGCCGACAATATCGTCGATCTCGCCGATGCCCGGTGCATCGGCTTCCTCATGCGGATCATTTTTTGATTGCACGTTTCTTGTTGTTTGACTGCGTTTTGTCACGCTTATGTCCCTTGGCTCCCTTTAGGCTACCATATACAATTCTTGCTGAGGAGAAAGCCATGGCCCATTTTCCTGATACACCGAGTTTTACAGGTTTCAATACCCCATCGCGAATTGAAGCGGATATCGCTGACCTCGACATAGAGGGCGAGGTTCCGGCCGAGATGCATGGGGCGTTCTATCGGGTCCAGCCTGATCCGCAATTTCCGCCGCGCCTGGGCGATGATATCGCCTTTAACGGCGACGGCATGATCACGCAGTTCCGCTTCCATAATGGCACAGTGAGCTTTCGCCAGCGCTGGGCGCAAACCGATAAATGGAAGCTCGAGAACGAGGCCGGCAAAGGGCTGTTCGGGGCCTACCGCAATCCCTTGTTTGACGATCCGTCCGTAAAGGGAGAGATCCGCGGCACCGCAAACACCAATGCTTTCGTCTATGGCGGCAAGCTCTATGCGCTGAAGGAAGATTCGCCGGCGCTGGTGATGGACCCGGTGACGCTTGAAACGGAAGGCTACACCAAGTTCGGCGGCAAGATGACCGGCCAGACTTTTACGGCGCATCCGAAGATCGACCCGAAAACCGGCAATATGATAGCCTTTGGCTATGCCTCAAAAGGCATTTTGACGCTGGACATGACCTATTACGAGGTCAGCCCTGACGGTGAATTGCTGAACGAAATCTGGTTTGAAAATCCGTATTACGCGATGATGCATGATTTCGCGATTACGGAAGACTACGCGCTGTTTCATGTCGTGCCCTCGACCTCGAATTGGGAGCGGCTGGAAAAAGGCATGCCGCATTTCGGCTTTGACACCACGATGCCGGTTTATCTTGGCGTGTTGCCGCGTCGCAAGGGCGCCACCAAGGACGATATTCGCTGGTTCAAGACGGATAATTGCTTCGCGAGCCATGTGATGAACGCCTATCAGGATGGCGACCGCATTCATTTCGATACGCCGCAGGCGAAGAACAATATGTTCCCGTTCTTCCCGGATGTTCATGGCGCGCCGTTCAATCCGCAGGAGGCGTCAAGCTTCCTGACGCGCTGGACGGTGAACATGGCGTCGAACTCCGACGCATTTGAGAGCCAGACGCGGTTGACCGAAATGTTCGGCGAGTTTCCGCGCATTGATGACCGCTTTGCGGGGCTCAAATACCGCCATGGCTGGATGCTGGTGGTGGATATGGCCAAGCCTTGCGAGTTAAAGGGCGGCAGCGCCGGCGGGTTCCTGATGAATACGCTGGGCAAGGTCGATCATGAAACCGGCGAGGAGCAGAAATGGTGGTGCGGGCCGGTTTCGACCCTGCAGGAGCCATGCTTCATTCCGCGTTCGAAGGATGCGCCGGAAGGCGATGGCTGGATCGTAATGGTCTGCAACCGGCTGGAAGAACATCGCAGCGATCTGCTGGTGTTCGATGCGCTGGAGATTGAAAAGGGCCCAATCGCGACGGTGAAAATTCCGGTGCGGTTGCGTTTCGGACTGCACGGCAATTGGGCCGATGCAGCAGACATCGGCATGGTCGCCTGATCGCGGCGATGATCAAACCGGAACTTAAATTCGTTTATGCGCCTGGCGGTGCGCTAGGCGCTCCTATTCCGATTGGGGAAACGGTCGACGGGACGCGCCGCATCATTCCGATCTTCAAGGGGCCGGTTGAGGGCCCGCGTATCAAAGGCGAGTTGCTCGGCAATGCTGCGGACTGGCAATTGACCCGCCCGGACGGCGTGACCGTTGCTGATGCGACCTATGCGATGCAGACCGATGACGGCGTCGTCATCCAGATCCACAATCGCGGACTGCGCCACGGACCACCCGAGGTGATGAAGCGGCTTGTCGCCGGTGAGGAAGTGGACCCGGCGGAATATTATTTCCGCACAATCCCCGAATTCATCGCGCCCATCGGCAAATATGACTGGCTCAACAAGTCGGTCTTTGTGTGCGCCGGGGCGCGTTATGCGAATGGCATCAAGCTCTGGGTCTGGCGGGTCCTTTAAACCGGCTCGCCTGCGGCGCGCGCCCGTTCCGTCAGTAACGCTTCGTCTTTCGGCATGCGCCAGATCAGCACTGCAATCAGGACGACGATGACCGGACCGATCCAGTAGAGGTTCAAAATGGCCTCGCCCAGTTTGCCGCCATTCACGTCGCTCATCATGCCGACCGCATAAGGGCCCAGCCCCATGCCGGTGATGGTCATCATCAAGATGTAATAGCTCATCACCATGCCGCGCATGCGCGGAAGAGTGAGGTCCAGCAGCGACGCATAGATTGGCGGCAGCCACATGGTCAGCACCAGCGAATAGACGACGAACCATGCGTAAAACTCGCTCAGCGATTGCGCATTGAAAACGCCGATGGCGAGGAGGCGCGAGCCGACAAGCGCAAACAGCGTCACATACATGCGCCCGCCCTTGATGCGCTGATGCGCCCAGTCTGAAACCGGCCCTGCAATCAGGGGGCCGGCGATTCCGAGAATGGTGATGATGGGGCCGAATTGCGCGCCAATAACCGAGGCGGGTTTGTCGAAATGCTGGATGGCGTAGACCGCCGACCAGGACATGACGCCATAGTTCAAGACCGACTGTAAAGCCGCAATGGCGATCACCAGTCCCATGGAGGGCTGTTTAACGATGACTTCGAAGGCCGGCTTGTCGCGCAGGAAAAGCGATTGCATCCAGCAAATGACGATATAGGCGCCGACCCCGGTGATCGCCCATTGCAGCGAATTGCCGGTGAGTTCAAACGATCCCAGTTTGAGGGCGACCGGGTTCACCGGGCGAAGGCCGTTCGTCCAATGGGTGAGAATGAATGCCAGCGCGATGATCGCGGCGCCGGCGGCGATGTTGATGATCCATAATTTCGCGGGCGCCTTGCGGCGGGCGAATTCGACCCATGCGAGACCTGGCAGAATGCCGAGAAGCGTGTCGAGGCTGGCGCTGAACGGCGCCGGATCGGGCTTCGCGATGACGCCGTCCGCCGCGCCGCGCACAGGCTCGCGCACAAACAGCAGCAATGCGCTCAACACAAAGCCCGGCGCAGCGGCGACCAGAAACGCCGCCTGCCAGCCTCTTAACCCGAGCGGCGCGTCGCCATCCGGGTAGGCCGCATCCCATCCATCGGCGACGGCGCCGCCAAGCATCAACGCGCCGCCGACGCCAAGCGCCACAGCGATGGACATGGCGGCGGTAATCGTGCCGCGCTGGCTCTTGGGAAAAATGTCGGAAAGGAGCGACATGCCGGCCGGTTGAGAACTCGCCTCGCCAATGCCGACGCCAAGGCGCGACAGGGCGAGCAGGCCAAAGCCATTCGCAAAGCCGGCAAGGCCGGTCATGATCGACCAGCCGAAGATGGAAATGCTCAGCAATTTTGTGCGCACCCAGCCATCGGCGAGCCGGCCGAGCGGCAGTGAGAAAACGGAGTAAAAGAGCCCGAAGACAGCGCCGTAAAGGACGCCCATTTCAGCATCGCCGATATTCAGGTCCGCTTTGATCTGCGGCGCCAGGATCGCCAGGATCTGCCGATCGACCAGCGACATCGCCGTGGTCAGCATGACAATTGCCAGCGTTCCCCACGCGGCCCAGCCGCCAAGCTTCACCGTATTGGCGCTGGTTTCCGCGCCGCCGGTCTCATTCGCCGCCATGTCAGTTCCTTACCCGCAAATATGCTTACAGCTTGAACGCGCGTTCCGCGTTGGTTTGCATCAGTTTCTTTTTCGCTTCCGCCGAGATGTCGAGAAGGTCATGAGTTCTTACTTCGTCAGCGACAAATTGGTAGGGATAGTCCATCGCATACATCACGCGATCTTCACCCAGCACGTTCTGGCAGAATTTGATCGCCGGCTCCCAGGCCATGCCGCTTGTGGTGATGTAGACATTGGATTTCATATAGTCCGCGATGGATTTCTTCAGCGGCTTCATGCGTTCATATCGTTTCGAGCGCACGCCGGCCTGATGCATGTAGTCGAGCCGATAGAGCCAGTATGGCAAGGCTTCGCCCATATGGCCGACAATGATCTGAAGATCGGGATAGCGGTCGAAAATACCGATGGTGATCAGGCGCAGCAAATGCATGCCTGTTTCAACGCCAAAGCCGAATATGGCGCCGTCTAGTCCAGCTTCCAGCATCGGATCGATCATCGTATCCGGCGGCGTTGATGGATGGATGTAGAGCGGCTGGCCGGTTTCGACTAGCGCCTTGAAGATCGGATCGAATTTCGGGTCATCGAGATATTCGCCCTGGGTGTGGCTGTTGACCATCACGCCCTTGAAGCCGAGCTTGGCGCCGCGATGAATTTCCTTGGCGCTCCATTCCGGGTCCTGCGGTGCAATGCTGGTCATGCCCACATAACGCGTCGGGTGGCGCGCAATCGCGGCGGCGAGATAATCATTCGCCCGGGAGACGATA
>CAYGOH010000136.1:0-224 GCA_964351385.1 uncultured Sphingobium sp.
AACTGCGAACCTGCGATTCGCGACGCTCATAGAGGCTGATGTCCGGGCTTTCACCCGAAGGTTTGGGGGGGATATTCATGATGGAGGTTCCTCCTGTTTAATGTTCCTGCGATTTTATTGGTGTTGTTATGATTATAATTGGGTGGCGGTCGAAAACGGCCCGATTTCCGCTTGCCATTCACTGGCATGCTGACCCGCGAAATGCGCATCTCGGTCGAAACAAA
>CAYGOH010000136.1:268-2918 GCA_964351385.1 uncultured Sphingobium sp.
GATCTTTGATCTTGGGTCTTTGATCCTCGATCTCGCTCGGCGGAGCGGAGCGCCGTTCCGCAAAGCTGCGGAATAGGCCCCATGAGGCTTCATTATCGTCGGTAACGGTGGTGATGAGATGAGTTACACTCTCCATAGCAGGCCGCATGAGCAATGCATCGAGCATGCGCCCAGCCAGTCCTTCACCCCGAGCCGAAGCCGATACAGCGACCTGCCAGAGAAAATAGCGCGATGGATCGGCGGGCAACCGGTATCCCGAAATCCAGCCAGCGACCTCATCATATCGCTCGGCGATGATGCATGTATCGGCAAAGTGAGTGCATTGTAACAAGTTGCAATAGGCCGAATTGGGATCGAGCGGCGGACACGCGGCGATCAGCGCGGTGACGGCAGGGCCGTCCTCGGCACAAGGGGTGCGAAACGTAATCGCGCTGCCGCTACGGCGCACGGGGTTCATAAGCGTCATAAACATGCTGGTTTAGCTCTAAGCCGAGCAAACATACTTCATTATATGAAGGATTTTGTGGCGGTGAAAAACCATGCCTCCTTTGTTCTCGTGCGGGGCACTAACGAATTTCCTGAGAAATTGCAACCTTTCAGCGGCAGTAATATCCATATCGGTATTAACGGCATGGCAACGGCGATTAAAATATACTTCTCATAGTGAAGTATTATCAGTCTGGCGCTTTTCCGCCATTCTTATAGGATCAAGCGGATGGAAGCATCGTTGGCCAATCCCACTTTGAAGGCGTTGAGACGCATTTTAAGGGTGGCCGACCGTGTGGGAAAAAGTCTGGCCTCGACCACTGGGC
Source organism: uncultured Sphingobium sp. (assembly GCA_964351385.1). Taxonomy (GTDB): domain Bacteria; phylum Pseudomonadota; class Alphaproteobacteria; order Sphingomonadales; family Sphingomonadaceae; genus Sphingobium. The sequence goes on from CAYGOH010000136.1 coordinate 1,081, forward strand.
TGACACCATCCCAAATATTGCTGCTCCAGGAAATCGACCGGCGCGGAGACGCCACACCCTCTGTCATCGCCGCAGCGCTCCAGTTCGGCCAGCCCACGGTTACAAGCATCGTCGATCGCCTTGTCAAAGCCGGCCTTGTGACAAGGGAGCGTAGCGCGCTGGACCGGAGACAGGTGCTCTTGCGGCTTACCGAAGAAGGGCGGCAGATCCTCGATTCCGCGCCCGACCTACTTCAGACGCAATTCCGCGAGCGTTTTTCCGTGCTGGCTTCATGGGAACAGGCAATGATCCTCTCAGCGCTGGAGCATATAGGCGAACTGCTCGGCGCCGAAGATATCGACGCGGCGCCGATTATCGACACAGGTGTCATCGACCGCCCTGTCGATTGATACCGGCTGGAGAATTCGGTCATTTCAATCGAAATCTCATTGAACGCACAAATCCACCCAGGCCGATTGCGTCCCCCCTTGCCCATATTGTCCAACGCCGGTTAGAAACATCCGGGCCAAATATATAACGAGGGGTCCTACTGTATAGATGACATATTCCCGGCACCATCGGCGCGACACACCAAAGGGCGTCAGCCTGTGACGACATTCGGTAGGCGAGGCTTTCTGACCGGGATAGGTTTGGCCACTGGCGCAGCCGCCAGTATCCGCACCGCATCCGCCGCTATACCGGATGCGTGCGAGGCATTGACAGGTTTGTCCTTCACAGACTCCGAACAAAGCCAGATGCTGGCCATGGTCGACGATATTGTCGAGCGCGCACGCGGTCTGGCGTCGCTTCGGCTCGACAACGCCCTTGCTCCAGCCGAACTGTTCGACCCGCGGCTGCCGGGCTGGACACCCCCGGCGGCGGCGGCGGTCATAGCGCCCGAGCCACCGCCCCCGCCCTTGCCTTCCACGGCGGAAGACATCGCCTTCGCCCCTGCCTGGCAGCTGGCCGCATGGATCCGCCAGGGCAAGCTCACATCCCGTAGCCTGACCGACATCTATATCGAGCGCATCCACACGCGCGGGGCGCGGCTGGAATGTATTGTGACCTTGCTTGCCGACAACGCCCGAGAAGAAGCCGAGGCTTGCGACAAAGAATTCGCTAAGGGCAAGCTGCGCGGCCCGCTACATGGCCTGCCCTATGGCCTCAAGGACCTGATAGACACAGCCGGTGTCGTGACAGACTGGGGCGCTGCGCCCTATCGCGGCCGTGTTCCCGATACCGATGCAACGTTGGTGAAACGCCTGTCTGATGCCGGCGCAATCCTGCTGGCCAAGACGACCAGCGGGGCGCTTGCCTATGGCGATATCTGGTATGGCGGACGAACGCGCAATCCTTGGAATATCGAAGAGGGATCGTCGGGATCGTCCGCAGGCAGTGCGGCCGCTGTGGCCGATGGATTATGCGCCTTTGCCATCGGCACCGAAACCATGGGGTCGATTGTCGGTCCCTCGGCGCGCTGCGGCGTCACCGGTTTGCGGCCGACATTCGGCAGGGTACCCAGAACCGGAGCGATGGCGCTATGCTGGTCGCTTGACAAACTCCGCCCGATTGCGCGCGATTCGCTGGATACCGCAATGCTGCTCGAGTCCATCAACGGACCTGACGGAGCCGACCCCTGCGCCATTGAAGAAGCGCTTCCGGCCTTGCCGCATATCGAAGCGCGGAACGTGAAGATCGGATATCGTGCAGAATGGTTCGCGTCCGGTTCCCCAGCTGACCGAGCCGCGCTGGAGGCGGCAAGACGGGCGGGCTTCGATCTCGTCGAAATCGCCATGCCGGATGTCTCAATAGACGGTCTGGGCGGGCTTGTCGTGCTGGAGGCCGCCGCCGCTTTTCAG
>CAYGOH010000136.1:2928-4969 GCA_964351385.1 uncultured Sphingobium sp.
CGACGACATGCTTACATGGCAGGACGACGTCGCCTGGCCGAACTGGTGGCGGGCGGCGCGTTTCGAAACTGCGGTCAATTATATCCAGGCGCAACGTTTGCGGCGCAGACTGATGCAGGAATTTGCAGAAACCATGGCGGGTGTCGACGCGATACTTCATCCCAACACCGCCGGAAACCTGCTTGGCATCGGCAATTGCTGCGGAAATCCGGCGCTGCTGATTCCGGTGGGTTTCCTGGATCAGCCGACGAGGCAAGGGTTCACCGAATATGTACCTCCGGAAAAGAGGCCGTCAGGAGCGGCTCTCCACAAGGTACCCTTTGCGGTGACGCTGACCGGCAGGCTGTTCGACGAGGCTCTATTGATCGCAATCGGCCGCAACCTGTCCGAAACCATAGGGCTTGGCCCACTGAAACCGCCAGCTTAGCTGGGATCGGCCTTGGCGTCGCTGACCTTGATATCGGCGGACAGCTTCTGCTTCGCCTTCTTGCTGGGCAGGCGCGTGAAACCGCGTACATCGCTGATCTGGTCGAAATCGCGCTCGATCATCACCGGGCTGGTTACGTAGGCGGTCACCAGCTCGGCGACGGAACGCAGCGCGTGAATGTGAATGCGTTCATAACCGTGGCTCGCGTCGATGCCGAAGGTGATAAGCGCGGTGCGCACATCGGCCCCAGCCTCCAGCGCGCTAGCCGAGTCCGAACGGTAATAGCGGAACACATCCTTCTGATAGCGTATGTCGTTTTCGATGCAGAGCTGCGCCAGCTTCTTCGAGAGGTGATAATCAAACGGGCCGGTCTGGTCGGCCATCGCCAGTGTGACGCCGAATTCGTCGCTATTCTGCCCGGGAGCAGTCGTACCATTGTCGATGGCGACCATGGATGCAACCTGCGGCAGGAGGATAGAGGACGCACCTACACCGATCTCTTCGGCAATGGTGAAGAGGAAATGGATATCGACAGGCGTTTCGACATCCTCGACCTGCAGCGCCTTGATCGCCGCCAGCATGATCGCGACACCCGCCTTGTCGTCGAGATGGCGTGACACGATATAGCCATTGTCGAGCATTTCGGTTTGGGGGTCGATGGAGATGATATCGCCAACCTCAATGCCGAGCTTCTGGAGGCCGATCAGCCCGCGTGCATAGGCATCGACCCGGACTTCGACATTGGTCCATGCGACAGGCTGCTCGTCAATCTCCTTGTTGAAGGTATGACCCGACGCCTTGAGCGGCAGTATCGAACCGCGATAGGTCCCCTTTTCCGTATAGACAGTACAACGCGCGCCTTCCGCAAAGCGAGCCGACCAATGCCCGATCGGCACAATTTCGAGCCGGCCATTCTGCTTGAGATTCTTCACCTGCGCGCCCAGCGTGTCGACATGGCTGACAATCGCGCGGGCACCGCGAGGGTCCTTGCCCCGCCGAATAGCGCGAATGGCGCCACGCCGCGTCAGTTCTGCATCAAGCCCAAACGAATCCAGCTCGGCCGAGACAAGCCTGACCACATTATCAGTAAAACCGCTGGGGCTTGGTGTTTTGAGCAATTTGCCAAGAATGTTGGTCAGATAGTCGATATCTATGGTCAGTCGGGTCACGGTCTGGTCTCGTTCTATTCTTTTGGTTTTCTCTTGGCGCGCGCGTTTCGCACCTCTGCCGGTATAGATAACGGAAAAAGCAGGTCGATGAAACGCTGTGCCGTCGGTTGCGGTTCATGATTGGCAAGGCCCGGCCGTTCATTGGCCTCGATAAAGACATAATCCGGCCTGTTGGGGCTTTTGACCATCAGGTCGATGCCAACCACCGGAATGTCTATCGCCTTGGCGGCAGCGACTGCAGCATCAATCAGTTCGGGGTGCACGCTGTCGGTTACGTCGTGAATAGTGCCTCCGGTGTGCAGATTTGCGGTCTTCCGCACCTGAAGCTCCTGCCCCTCCGGCAGGATATCGTCCATTGTATAGCCTGCTGCGCGAATGATCCGGTCGGTTTCGCTGTCGAGCGGAATGCGTGATTCGCCGCCTGTTGCGGCCTGGCGGCGGCGGC
>CAYGOH010000137.1:0-4897 GCA_964351385.1 uncultured Sphingobium sp.
AGCCTTGAATCAACCGTCCGTCGTAACGTCAACCAATTTGTCCACGCCGCCTAGCTTGAGGCCTTCATTTGGAGGCGGCGAAGTTGGATCAGGATGACTATAGCGCAAACCAGGCTGGGGAAGCCGCTACGCCGGACGGGATTTTTCATACATTCCCCTCAGGGCCAGGCCTCATTGCGGCCATCTGGGCGATCGCAACTGCTCTGATCGTGCTTGATGCGGTCTCTTTTCCTGACAAGGAAAATTGGCGCGTCAGTTCCAACCTTTATTTGGCCGGAGTTCCTATTTTCGCGGCTCTGGTAGCGAGCGGCGTGCTTCGGCTGCGACAATCGGCGCTTAGGCTTGTCGTATTGATTGCCGGAGTTGATCTTGTCGTGGGCAGCATCTATATTTTGTCAGAGTTTCAGTCCGGCGGTGCGATTTCGGAAAGCATGATTGTATCGTCCGCCTTTATGGCGGTCGAACTGCTGCTGTGTAGCTACATCATCTGGCAATTTTGCGGCCATGCGCACAGCCGGAAGCGGCGCGCGGGTGCAATTGCGTCATATGTAGCCGTCTTTTTCATTTTGATAACCTTCATCGGCCTCGATCCGATGTTCTGGCAGGTATCGACGAAAGTCAGTCAACTCCATTCCAGCTCTGTTTCGCAGCAGGAGGATGAAGACGAAAATAGTTGGGAAGTAGAAACGGATCGCCTGTGGGAGGCGCAGCCTGATCTGGTCGGCAAGCAGCTTTCGGCTCTGGATCAACCCCAGTCCAGAAAGCGGAATATCTACGCGATCGCAGTTGCCGCACAGGGTACGCAAAAGCTTTTCTCACGCGAAGTGCACAATGCTCTTGGTGCCTTCGCATCCGGCTTCGGTAGCGAGTATCGCGGCGGTGTGCTGCTGTCGAACGGAGGCAACGACTTTTTTCAGGCCCCATTGGCGACACGCGGAAATATTGGAACCGTGGCACGGGCCATCGGGAAAAATGTGGACCCCGCTAAGGACGTCGTTGTCATGTATCTCGCCGCACACGGCGGTCGTGATGCGGTGCTCATGACAGATTTGCCCAATTACGACCGTGTCCAGCCGATATCATCCATCGCACTGGCCAAGGCGTTGGAGGGCAGTGGCATTCGCAAGCGCGTGATAATAATCTCCGCTTGCTATTCGGGCAGCTGGATTCCGGCTCTGGCGAACGACGACACGATTGTCATTACCGCTGCGGCGGCAGACCGCACATCTTTCGGCTGTTCCGATGAACGGGAAATGACCTTTTTCGGCGAGGCATTCCTGAAAGGCTCGCTGCAGCGCGGAGCTTCTCTGCGGGACACATTTGAAAAAGCGAAAGCGAAGCTGGAAGTCTGGGAAAAAGCCGATGGCCTGACCCCATCAAAACCGCAGGCATATGTCGGGAAAAACATGCAGGATATCTGGTCGACCGCACAACCTAAGCGCGAGATCGCGGCAACGAGCTGAACTCCTGCTTCGCCCCATCAATGCTTAAAATGCCGCATGCCCGTGAACACCATCGCCAGTCCGGCTTCGTCAGCCGCCGCGATGACTTCTTCGTCGCGCATGGAGCCGCCCGGCTGGATGACGGCGGTCGCGCCTGCCTCTACCGCGGCCAATAGGCCGTCGGCAAACGGGAAGAACGCGTCGGATGCGACGGCGCTGCCCATCGTGCGCGCGTCGGCCCAGCCGAAGGTTTCGGCCGCTTCCTTCGCCTTGGCCGCGGCAATGCGGGAGCTGTCGCGCCGGTTCATCTGACCAGCACCGATGCCCGCTGTCACGCCGTCCTTGGCATAGACGATCGCGTTCGACTTCACATGCTTGGCGACGGTCCAGGCGAACAGGCAGTCGTTGAGCTCCTGCTCTGTGGGCGCGCGCTTCGTCACGGTTTTCAGCATGTCGCGGGTGACGCGGCCATTGTCGCGGTCCTGCACCAGGACGCCGCCCGCGATCACCGTCACCTGCTGGCCGGGGCGCGCCGGGTCGGGCAGGCCGTTGGTGAGGAGCAGGCGCAGGTTCTTCTTCTTTGCGAACACCGCCTTTGCCGCATCGTCGGCATCGGGGGCGACGACAACCTCGGTGAAGATTTCGCTGATCGCCTCTGCCGTCGGACCGTCGAGCGGCCGGTTGACTGCGATGATGCCGCCGAACGCCGACACGCTGTCGCATTCGAACGCGTTTCTGTAGGCCTCGACCAGAGTATCGCCCGTGGCCACGCCGCAGGGGTTGGCATGCTTGACGATAACCACGGTCGGCGGGCCGTCGCGGAATTCCGCCACCAGCTCCAGCGCGGCGTTGGCGTCATTGAGATTGTTATAGGACAGCGCCTTGCCCTGTACCTGGCTCGCCTGCGCGATGCCTTCGGTATGCGGGCCGACCGGAATATAAAGCGCGGCGTCCTGATGCGGGTTCTCGCCATAGCGTAGCGTGTCGGACAGCGTGCTCGCCATCGCGCGGGCGGGAGGGAATTTCTGCCCCTGATCGGCATAGGCGAACCAGCTCGATATCATCGTGTCATAGGCGGCGGTGGCGGCATAGGCCTTGGCCGCGCACAGACGACGGAAATCATAACTGGTCGCGCCGCCCTTTTCGTCCATCTCCGCGATCAGGCGGCCATAGTCGGCCGGGTCGGTGACGATGGTGACGCTTTCATGGTTCTTCGCAGCGGAACGGACCATCGAAGGCCCGCCAATGTCGATATTCTCGATAATCTCGTCGCGATCGGCGCCTTTCGCGACGGTCTGCGCGAACGGATAGAGGTTGACGACGACGAGGTCGATCGGCGCGATGTCATGCTCACGCATGGAGGCGACATGCTCTTCATTATTGCGCACGGCGAGCAGTCCGCCATGCACCTTGGGATGCAGCGTCTTGACGCGGCCATCCATCATTTCGGGGAAGCCGGTGAGGTCGGAGATATCGGAAACGTCGAGGCCCGCATCGCGCAGCGCCTTTGCCGTGCCGCCCGTCGACACCAGCGCCACGCCATGCGCGGCGAGCGATTTGCCCAGCTCGACCAGCCCGGTCTTGTCCGAAACGGAGAGAAGGGCGCGCGTTATGGTGACGTCGGTCATGCGAGGGTCCTGATTCTGGTTTGTCTGAAAGTTTCCTGACCCCTTAGGTGCGGCAGACGGAAAATAACAGCCCCAAACATCCATCGCTTCGGCGGATGCGGGCCTGCGTACCGTGATGGAATGGAGGTTGGTTTACCCGACCCGTTTCAGCAGCCAGCCGATGCTGTTGCCGCCCGGTTCGGCGGTCGCGCTGACGACGAGCTGCTTGGTGCCGTGCGGTCTGCCGTCGCCATCGATCCACAGGCTGTCCTCAATGGCGAGTTCGCCCGTGCCGCAGCGGAACTGCCACAGCGCGCCCATGTCGATGCGCAGCAATGCACCCTGCCCGTCGGCGGTCAGCGAGGCATCGACCTGCGGGCCGAGGTGGAAGCGCAGCACATAGGGTGCGGTCGCAGGCTTTCTGCGGCGTTGCGTGGGCAACAGCATATCCTCGCCGCGAATATCCTTGCCGTCACTGCTCATCAGCAGCAGGCGGCGGTGGATATAACCGAGGCGGCGGACATAGCCGTCATGGCTCAGTTCGATGCGGCTGCCGTTCTCCAGTTCCTGCCGGTGCAGTTCAACCTCGGTAACGCCGCGGCCCAGCGTGCCGTCCGCCTGAATCGCTGTCGAATTGCGCTCATCAAGGATCAGCGTACTGTGCGCGGCGGTGCTACGCAGCCCCTTGCCCAGTTCTTCCGGTATTTGCGTGCCGGCGAGGTCCGCGCCGCCGCAATTGACGATGAGGCGGCTTTCCGCGTCGCTGATCTCCAGCGCGCCGGTTGAGGCGCAGCCCGCGCCCGCCAGCCGCGCAACCGGCGGCGGCGCGGCATCGACCAGCAGAACCGTCGACCCGGCGGCAATCCGCTGATAGCCCCAGTCGCGCGCCTGACGCAGCGGGCGGGTGCGGACCCCGCTTGCCTGAACGACAGAGGCAACCCGGCCAGCGGAAATCGCGCCGCAGCCTTGCCAGCTTCCCAGCCCGCCATCGCCATGGCTGATGCCGAGCAACGCCGCAATCGTGCGGTTCAGGGTTTCAGCGAGGAAATCGGGCGTATCCTGATTCATCGCATCATAAACGGAGAGCAGCATCGACAGCAGCTCTATGCCAGTCAGCTGGTCGCTGGGCGAGCGGCTGATGATGCCGCCATCGCTGTAGAAGGTGCTTTCGATCGCGCGCTTGAGGCCCGCTTCGCCGAAATGGCGGCGCGGATCGCCACCGGGCAGGATGAGGCCCGCCGCGACGATGCCGGTCCACGCGGTCAGGCGGGGCAAGCCTGCAGGAGCCTTTTCGGCGCCCCGGTCGAGATGGCGGGCGGTGCGCGCGAAGCAGTTCAATACGAGCGAGCGATAGACGAGGTCGCTGCTTGAGAGGATCAGCGGCGCGTGCGACGCCCAGAACAGCAGCCGCCACCCGGCATTTTCGGCGCTCCACGCCGGTTCGCTCGGCTTTTCTGCATGCGCAGACAACCAGCGGCGCATGATCGCCTCTGCCACGGGCGCGCCTTGTTCGCGCGTCCCGGCGCCGGCAAGATCGCGCAGCCAGCGAAACCCGTGCAGATATTCGGCCAGCGCGGGCGGCATCGGGTCTGCAAAATTGATTTCGGGCAGCGGATATTTCTGGCCCCGGAACAGAAAGAAACCCGCGCGGATCGCCTTGCCCGCCTTTACGTCTCCGGCAATCTTGTCTTGCGGAACCGCCAGCAGCTTCAGCGGATATTTGCCCTTCAGCCGCATCGCGTGCAGCGGGGTGCGCCAGGTCAGGCGGTAGAAATGATTGGCGATGCGCCCCGCGAGCGACACGCCATTATCATCGCTCAGGCGGATGATGCGCTTGCCGGTCTCGAC
>CAYGOH010000138.1:0-4886 GCA_964351385.1 uncultured Sphingobium sp.
CGAGACGACGCCCTATGCGCCCAACTCTCCCTATTCGGCGAGCAAGGCCGGCTCCGATCATCTGGTACGCGCCTACCACCATACCTATGGGCTGAACGTGACGACCAGCAATTGTTCCAACAATTATGGCCCCTACCAGTTTCCTGAAAAGCTGATCCCGCTCTTTCTGCTCAACTGCCTCTATGGCCAGAACCTGCCGATCTACGGCGATGGCATGAATGTGCGCGACTGGCTGCATGTCGAGGATCATTGCTACGGTATCGAGAAGGTGATCCTGTCCGGGCGACCGGGGGAGACCTACAATATCGGCGGAGGGCAGGAACTGCCCAATATGACGGTGATTGAGGAGATCTGCGCGACCGTGGACCGCGCATTCGCGGCCGACCCGTCGCTGGCAGCGCGCTTCCCCGATGCACCCGCCGCACGCGGCAAGCCTTCTGAAAGCCTGAAGACATTCGTGACTGATCGTGCAGGGCACGACCGCCGTTATGCGATCGATGAGACCAAGGCACGCGGAGAACTCGGTTATGCCCCGCGCCGGACATTTGCGGAAGGGTTCGCCCAGACGCTCAATTGGTATCTGGCCAATGAAGCATGGTGGCGTCCGCTGCTTCAGCGCGGCACCAGTTGATCGGGATGCAATCAGCCGACATGCCCGTGCGAATAAGGGGGCTTTTTGAACTGTTGCCACAAAAAAACGTGGCTGCCACATTGTTTATCATGACTTTTTGGCATTGTGATATAGCGGGCGCATCGGTCCGGAGAGAGTAATATGGAAACCATTTACGACTGGCTGGCCATTATAGCGTTTGCGGGATTGATCGTGCTGTTTCTCCAGCGCTCGTCAATGGACGATCCACCCGACACGATCTGGCATTATCTGCCGGCGGCGGTGGGATGCGCGGTTGCGAATTATGCGGGGAATGAAGGAATGGGCTGGGTCGCCATTCTCATCCTGTTGGCGGTGGGCGTCTATGTTTATCTGGTGCTGAAGCCCAAGATCTTTTAATCAAACAAAAAATGAGCAGGGTCAATTGAGTGTGCAGACCAAACAAGCGGGTCCTTGTGTCGGCAAAACCTCATCCGGTCGGATACTGAGTGTTGAAATAGGGCGCGGCCTTGCGGCGCTGGCCGTGGTTGTGTTTCACGCCAATATCGGGTCACGAATTGCAGGCGGCCCCTATATTTCCTGGCTTAATATGCTGGAACACGGCGTCGATTTCTTTTTCGTGCTGTCGGGGTTCATCATCTTCACCGCCCATGCAGATGACATCGGCAAGGAAGGCGAAGTGTCCTTTTATGTCCGGAAAAGGCTCATTCGCATTTTTCCGCTGCTTTGGGCGATCGTGTTCGGCTATGCCGCGCTCAGATGGCTGGCCGGCGATCCGGTAGATGTGCTGACCATCGTGCGTTCGGCCATTCCCTATCCTTCGCTGGAGGAGGCGGCGCCGCTGGTTGTCTGGACGCTTCGGCATGAGCTATTGTTCTATGCAATCTTTGCGATTGTCATATGGCGCCCAGGGATCGGCTGGCCGATCATTCTGGTCTGGTCACTGACCAGCCTGGGTCCGATTTTCGCCATCGCGACCGGGTTTGATGGAATTCCCTCCGCCGCATCGATGATATTGTCCAGTTTTACGCTGGACTTTCTGATGGGAATCGCGCTGGCCGCCTTGTACCGCCATCGCCGATTTGCTGCCAGATGGTGGCCATTGATTGCTGCCATCGCGTTTTTGGCGGCGACCCTTGCACTCACCCATGTTTTCCATCTGAAACGCCATGATTTCTCCGATTATGTATCGATGGAGGCGGCCCTTTGGGTACCTGTTCTCGGTGCTGCTTTCACGGCAGTCGTCTATGGGCTTTTGTGTATAGAAAGCGCCGTTTCTCCATCCAACTGGCTGATAAGGCTCGGTTCGGCCTCTTATGCCATATATCTGGTGCACACCCCCGTCAGCGGCATTGTACTGGGCGCCACAGCTTATTTACCGCAAAACCTCATCGAAAGCGGCGCACTCTTGCCGGTGCTGACTGTTGCGGGCGTGTGGGCAGGGTTCATCATGCACCGCTTTTATGAAAAGCCCGTCTCTGCGAGGCTGGCGCGCCTGATGGGCACGCAACGCGGGAATAAGGTCCAACCCGGTGGCACTGGCACTGTTTCTGTTGCGCATGCGAAACGAATGGCGGATACTAAGCGTTAAAGTAATCCGTGTATTTGCCTAAGCATCAACATTGACGTGCGTTTTGAAAGGTTACCTTTAATATGGGTTGGCAAGACTGGTTTTCTTCATCCCGCAAGAACCGCTATTCGGTATATCACGAAGAGGATGACGGGCTGGCGGCGCGTATTTCGGCCAATCGCTCGCGCGATCACATGGATGAAAACCTGCCGCGTTTCCAGGGCACCGCCGGGGACCAGATCCGCAGCGGAGGCCGCAGGTCGGGCCTGGACCGGATTCGATTCCATCTGCGCAATGCATTCACGCCTGCCCAGCCAGTTTTGTCCCACCGCATGTTCGCCGGGCGCACCGAGGTGCTGAAAACCCTGATCCGCTCGATCGAGGATCAGCGACTGCATGTCGTCCTGTATGGCGACAGGGGCATCGGTAAAACGTCCTTGCTGCACATATTGGCGCAGTTGGCGCGGGATGCGCGCTACATCGTGCGCTATGCCTCCTGTGGCGAAGAAACCGAATTCAGCGATATGATGCGCGCGATCGCGAAAGACATTCCGTTGCTGTATCATGTCGATTTCGCGCCGACATCGTCCGAGATCGAAAGTGGCCGTTCGCTCGCCGATCTTCTGCCTGAGGGTACGCTGACCGTGCCGCAGCTGAGCGATCTGTTCGCCAAGGTTTCCAATACCCGCGTCCTGATCATCCTCGATGAGTTTGATCGCGCGCATTCTCACGCCTTCCGCCGGTCGATCGCGGAGCTCATCAAGAACCTGTCCGACCGGTCGAGCCGCGTGCAACTCGTCATCGCCGGCGTGGCGGCCAATCTGACGGAACTGATTGAGCATATTCCATCGATTCGCCGGAATATCCTGGGCCTTCAGGTGCCCAATATGGCGAATAATGAGATCGAGGAACTGATTCACAATGGTGAGAAAATCTGCGGGTTGACGTTTGACCGCGATGCGATCGCGTTCATCAGCGCTGTTGCCTATGGTTCTCCCTATATTGCGAGCCTGCTGAGCCAGCATGCTGGGTTGTCCGCCGTTGATCGCGGCGCATCGACGGTTGAGAAAGCGGATGTTTCCGACGCCATCAATCACGCTGTTGCTGAAATCCGTCAGCGCGTGTCGAGTGTCAGCCTGTTCCAGGCGTCCAAGGCCAAGGCCGATGGCCATGGGACGAATCTCGGCCTGCTGGCGCGCCTCGCCCTGCACTATGGTGGCCGTTTGTTGCCCGAACAGGCGGATGAGGTCATCCGCAAGCCGGGGCAAGGCCTCACCTATATGCAGAAAATCCAGAAGGAATATGGGCTGTTGGAGCCCCTGGAGGATGATCCGGCCGGCGCCTATCATTTCCGCGAAGAAGGCGTGCCGGTATTCCTCTGGATTGAGCTTGCCCAGTCGCATTTTGCTGGGACGCAAAGCAGCACGAAATTGCTGGATGCGTTGCTCGACAAATATGCAGTAACGCAGAGCGCCTGATATCCGGATAGGGAAAACATTGTGATTGCGGGGCTCGTCGAGAAGTTCAAGGTAAAGCTATGGGGACGCAACCAGCACGTAAACCGGAAGTTGCGCGATTATTATCGTGACAATTTCCGGATCGACGTCGGGTTGCACAGCTATGGGTGTTTCGACAGGTGGCGCATGCCCGGCCCGATCAAGGTAGGCCGCTATTGCTCCATCGCGAATTCCGTAAAATCCGCTCCCATCAATCACCCGTTCGATGCCCTCACCACGCACCCGGTTCTGTTCGAGCGGAAATTCGGCGGCGTGGATCAGGACATTTTCTATGACGATGTTCTCGTCATCGAGGACGATGTCTGGATCGGCCATAATGCGTTGATCATGCCGGGATGCAAGCATATCGGCAGGGGTGCCATTGTCGGCGGCGGAGCGGTGGTGACGAAAAACGTGCCTGCCTATGCCATCATGGTCGGCAACCCGGCGAAGAAGATCAAGGATCGTTTTGAGCCTGACATGATCGCGGCCCTCGAAGAAAGCCGCTGGTGGGAACTGGAACCCGCGCAAATCAAGGCGTTGATCAAGGCCGACCCAGAGCTGATTTTCCACCCGACGGCGGCAACCCTGTCGCGCTGGACCGAAAAAGGGCGCCCCATGAGCGGATCGAAATAGGGCGATGGTCGACGGTGCGAACCCGACGCCGCGCATAAGCGTTGTCGTTCCTCACTATAATGATCTGGTGCGGCTCGACCGCTGTCTCGCCGCGCTCGCCTCGCAGTCCCTGTCTTCGGATGAGTATGAAATCATAGTCTCTGACAATAATTCGCCGGTCGGCCTTGCGGCGGTGGAGCAGGCGGTCGCGGGTCGGGCAAGAGTCACCGTGGCAATGACGCCGGGTGCCGGGCCCGCGCGCAACGCAGGCGCACAGGCGGCACGGGGGCAGATACTGGCCTTTACCGACAGCGATTGTGTGCCCGATGTCCATTGGCTGGAGCGGGGCGTCGCGGCGCTTGAAACTGCAGATTTCGTAGGTGGAGAGATGAAGGTTCTGGTCCCCGTCGACAGGGCGATGTCGGGGGCGGAGGCATTCGAAAGCATATTCGCGTTCGACAATGAAACCTATGTCAAGGAAAAGCATTTCACCGTTACGGCCAACCTGCTGTGCCCGCGCAGCGTGTTTGAAAAGGTAGGGCCGTTTCGTACCGAGGTTTCCGAAGACAATGAATGGTGCTGGCGCGCGCGCGAT
>CAYGOH010000139.1:0-4785 GCA_964351385.1 uncultured Sphingobium sp.
AGCTTTGGAAAGGCCAGGTCGCGCGCGCCAATCATTAGCGGAATGAGGAAATTGCCGAACACATTGGGGATCGACGGGATCAGGAAGAACCACACCATGATGATACCGTGGAGGGAGAAGGCGCGGTTATAGCCGTCATTGGTCATGAGGTCGGCCTGCGGCGTCAGTTCGTCGAGCCGGATCAGCGCGGCAGCCACGGCGCCTACGAAGAAGAACAGCGTGATCGACACCAGATAGAGAATCGCAATGCGTTTGTGGTCGGTGGTGAAGAACCAGGAGCGCAGACTGTGCCCGGCGCGCAGATAGCTGAGGCGCTTGACATCATCCTGCGGACGATCCGTGTCGATAGCTGCGTCGGGAGATTGGTCGGTCATGGGTTCTCCGTTCCCGCGCGGCTCTTGAGATAGGCGACAAGGGCGTTCACTTCGGAAGGATCGAGCAGATTGCCATAGGCCGGCATGATCGGATCATATCCGCCCGCGACCTCTTTGTTGGGGAGCATGATCGAGTCGTGCAGATATTGCTCGTCGGCGGTGACAGTGCGGCCATCCGACAGGCCGACCGTATGGCCGTAGAGGCCGTCGAGCGGAGGCGCATGAACCGTGGAGGCCTGGCCATGGCACCCGCTGCATCCCAGCTTCCGGAACAACTGGGCGCCTCTCGCCGCCAGCGTCGCGTCCATGCCGCCGTCGCGGTTGCGGGCGAGCCATGCGGCATAATCCCCCGGTTTCATGACGATCAGCGAGCCGCCCATCACGCTGTGATCCGCCCCGCAATATTCGGCACAACGGATTGGGTAGCGGCCCGCTTTGTCCGCATTAAACCACAGCGAGGTGTAGCGACCCGGCACCACATCCTGCTTGATGCGCAGCGCGGGCACATAAAGGCTGTGGATCACATCCTGTGATGTCATGACGAGGCGGATGGCGGTGCCGACCGGGACATGAAGCTCGTCGATCTCGCGCGCGCCTTCGGGATGCTCGAATTTCCACATCCACTGTTTGGCGATGACGTTGATCGCGAGCGCGTCGGCGGGCGGCCGCTCGACATCGAGGAACAGCTTTGTCGCCCACACATAGAAGAACAGGGTGAGAATGAACGGAATGATCGACCAGCTCGCCTCGACCCACACATTGCCGTTGGGCGGATGCTGGCGATTGACCTGCGTGCCGCGCCGGTAGCGCAGCAGGAACCAGGCCATGACCACGAACACCGGAATCGTCAGCAGCCATACCATCGCGCCGAAGCTGCCGATCAAGAGGTCGACCGACCGCGCATGAACCGATGCCGCCGCGGGCCACAGGGTGACGCCGCCGCTCATGCCGCTTTCCGTTTCGATCGCCAGATCAGCAGGGCAATGGCAAAGACCGTAGCAATGCCGGCCAGCCGAAGGATCTTCTGGATCGATGCGGTATATTGGCCGGTCTTGGGATCATAATGAAAGCAGACCAGCAGCACTTGCTCCGCCAGGCTCGGTCGGCGTTCTTTTGCCGCATCGTCGATCGCCTGGCTGAGCGCCGCGGGCTGCGGCGTCAGGCCATACAGCCAGTTGGTAAGGCGGCCCCGCGGTGACAGGATCGCCACCGCCGACGCATGCGCATATTGGCCGATGCGCGGATCATAGGCGTAATGATAGCCGAGCGCGCCGGTGACGGCATGAATGGCGGAAGCCGGGCCGGTCAGCGCATAGATCGCCTGGGTGCCGAGCTTCGGCGCATGATCCTCCAGCCGCGCAAGGTCGCCCGCCGCGTCCTTTGGCCCTTCCTTCGGATCGATGCCGAAAGCGACGACGATGAAATCACGCCCTGGCTTTTTTTTCTGGCCGAGTATGGAATCGGCTAGGCCCGCCAGCGTCACGCCGCAAATATTGGGGCAATTATGCAGCACCGGCGCAAGCACAACGGGGCGGCCATTCGCAAGTTCACGCAAGGTGACCGACGCACCGCGTGCATTAACGAAACGGCCGTCGAGCGGGACGCGTGCACCCGGCTTCTCGTCAATCCGCGCTTCGCCGAACGGATCGAACTGGCGCTGCGCCGTTGCCATGCCGGGCCATGCGAGCAGCATCAGGAGACAGGCGAAACGCAGGGTCATCTCTGTGCCTCCGCATGGGCGTTTGCCGCGTCTTCATCTGATGGGGAGGGGCCGGGCGCGGGCCAGCCCCTCCGGATCAATGCGGCTTCCGCTGCCTTCATCCGCGCGGCGTCAATCCGCGCGCGCTGCGCCGCCTCCAGCTTCCGTCGCGCCGGGACCGGCTCGGCCAGCAGGGATGGCGCATCGGGCGGCAACGGAACAAGCCGGGGAGATGCCGGGGGCGCCTTGCTGTTCCACCCGCCCAGTAAACCGATCGTGACGGCTGCGGACCCCAGCCCTGTGAACAGCAAAAGGACGAAGAGCGCCATCGCAAGGGTCACCCAGCGTGTGTCGATATCGCGACTCTCATAACCGCGTTTCCGGTCGGCGGCCGAGGCGCTGGCGTCGCTCTGCGCACGCTGGATGCGGGTCTCGCGCGCCATCAACTCGTTCCTCTGGGCATGCGTGCGCGCACGCGCCTGCGGAGCGCCCAAGGCAGCAGGCCAGCGGCCAGCGATGTGATTCCGGTTAGCGCGACAAGATAGACGGCCAGAGCAAACAGGCTTTGCCCCGGCAACGCCAGCCAAGCGATTTCCAGCGACTTGCCGACAAGGATCGCTGCGGCCAGCACTCGCAGGACCAAAGCACTGCCGCGCATCCGCGCAAACAGCAGCATGAAAAGCGGTATGCCGCCCGCAATTCCGAACGCCCAGATCACCGCAGGCCATCCACCGCTCGTCCGCCGTAGATACCATGCCGCGCTATCCGGCATGTTGGGCGACCAGGCGATGAAGAACGGTAGGAATTCGATATAGGCCCACATCAGCAGCAGCGTCAGCAGCACGCCGCCCGCGATGCTGATGCGCGGCGGCGGGCTCGCGACCGAGAGGCGCAGCAGCAGGATCGCGCACAGCGCCGCGAGGATTTCCCGTGCGAGGAACTGAAGCCCGAAGGCGGACGAGGCATAGGCAGGGTCCATCGACATCAGCCAGTCGATCGCAATGATGAAGGCGAGCAGCGGCAGCACGACCAGACCCGCCGCAGCCGTTACCTTGGTCGCCCGTCGCGCCCGCATACGCGCCGATACCCACCATAATGCGCCAAAGCGGATGACCGTCCGAACAGCAAAGAAGACCGGCGTCAGATAATGCCGCTGGAACGCCGAATGGGTCTCGCCATGCGCCCAGGGGTAGAGCGCCCACGGCATCAGGATGACCGGCAGGAACAGCAGCGCCGCCAGGGGCGCCAGCAGGGTTGCGGCTTCGGCGGTCAGGCGCAATTCCTCGCCCCAGGGGCCGGGGATGAGGCGCATCATCAGGATGAGGTAGAGCGACCCGGCGGGTATCGTACTGAACGCTATCGCGGCGCCGAGCCATCCGGCAAGGCCGTCCGGGACGACAATGACGGCCACCAGCGCCGCGAGCGTCAGCAACGTGCCGATGCCGAGCGCGGCCTGTTGCCATGGGAGGAAGTCAGCGCGCCGCAACGGCCTCTCCTTTCTGTGCCCTCTGCAACGCGCGAATATGCGCGACGATCGCCCAGCGGTCGGCGGGCGGCACGCGATCGGCATAGCTGTACATCACGCCATAGCCGTTGCTGATCACGTCATAGAAATGCGCGTCCGGCGATCGGAGGAGACGGGATTCGAGATAGCTTGGCGGGTGCGGGAAACCACGCAACGGTATCACGCCGTCGCCGCGCCCGTCCGCGCCATGGCAGGGCGCGCAGAAGATGGTGTATCGCTGCTCGCCTCGCGCTAACAAAGCCGGTGTGATCTTGGCCGGCTGCGCTGCCGCCTCGGCCGCTGCGGTATCGCGGCTGACCGTTCCCTCGGGCGGATGCTGCATGGTCTGGCCGTTGGCAAACAGCGGGTTTTCCTCATAGCTGTCATAGCGCGGTTGCTGCACCATATTCTGGTTGCAGGCGGCAAGCATGAGGAGGGCGGGCAGCGCTCTCATCAATAGGCCTCCGCAGGGATATCGATGATCGACAGAGGCTTGAGCGCGGCGAGCGCCTTTCCGACCTTGTCGCGGTCGAAATCCTTGTCCGGATGCACCGCGACAAAGAAGCGGTCGTCGCTGGCGAAGCGGAAGCGCTCGGCCTCGAACAGCGGATGATGCAGGCGCGGCAGGCGATTGGCGATCAGCATCGTGCCGATGCAGGCGAGCACCGCACCCAGCACCAGCATCTCGAAGGTGATGAGCATGAAGGCAGGTATGGCGACGAGCGGCCGTCCGCCGATCCAGAGCGGATAGTCGAGATTGGTCGCGGCCTGCATTGCGAAGCCGGACAGTGCGCCGACGCCGCCGCCGATCAGCGTGGCAATGGGGACCTTGTGGTCGGTCCTGCCGATCATCTCCGCCACGCCTTCGACCGGAAAGGGCGAGAACGCGTCAAGCAGACCTAGATGCTGATCGCGCAGGCGCGCGACCGCCGCCTTCATGGCATCGGCGCTGTCAAATTCTGCCAGCACCGCATAGGGAATTTCTGCCTCAGCCATTTTCGGCTTCCTTTATCTCGAACGCAGAGATGATCGGCAGGAAGCGGATAAACAGCAGGAACAGCGTCAGGAACAGGCCGATGGTCCCTGCGTAAAGGCTCCAGTCCCAGAATGTCGCGCGGAACAGGCCTTCGGAGCTTTCGAGCCAGTCGCGGTAGAGCGAGCTCATCAGCAGCATATAGCGCTCCAGCCACATCCCGATTGCGACCGAC
>CAYGOH010000140.1:0-4717 GCA_964351385.1 uncultured Sphingobium sp.
GGCCGGTAGCCATCGACACGGAGACGATGGGCCTGATCACGCCGCGTGATCGATTGTGCGTCGTTCAGATCAGCGATGGAAAGGGCGACGAACATCTGGTGCGGTTCGCGGCAGGCAGCACTTATGACGCGCCCAACCTGAAGGCGATCATTGCCGACCCTGCGCGCCTGAAGCTGTTCCATTTCGGTCGCTTCGATATCGCCGCGCTCCAGCATTATCTCGGTGTGTTGGCAGCGCCGGTCTATTGCACGAAGATCGCGTCGCGCCTGGTCCGTACCTACACGGACCGACACGGTTTAAAGGAACTGGTCCGCGAAATGCTGGGCCAGGAGATCAGCAAGCAGCAGCAAAGCTCGGACTGGGGTGCGCGAGAACTCTCTGACGCACAGCGTGACTATGCGGCGTCGGACGTGCGCTATCTGCATGCGCTTCGCGAGGAACTCGACCGGCGGCTGGCGCGCGAAGGCCGAGCCGAGCTGGCGCAGGCCTGCTTTGATTTTCTGCCCCACCGTGCCCTGCTTGATCTCGCCGGTTGGCCGGAAATCGATATCTTCTCGCATATGTGATCGGCGCCACCGGAAAGTCCATGTCGCAACTGGCCGATACCCAACGAACCAAGAGGCAGCACTGGGCATTGCCTGGTGGCGCACACGACCGCCTTGTCGGGTGGCTGAAAAACGGGTTGCCGGTGGCCGTCGGCATTCTCACCGCTGTTTTGGCGACCGCGCCGTTTGCGATGCGGGGCGAGGTCAGTTTCGTTCTCGACAAGAATGACGTCGATATTGCGAGCGAGCGGATGCGTGTGCGTGAGGCGCTGTATCGGGGGGAAGACAGCAAGGGGCGGCCATTCTCTCTTCGCGCGGGTTCGGCGGTACAAAAAACCTCGCGTGACCCGGTGGTCGAAATGCGGGATCTGTCGGCGCGACTGTTGATGACCGAAGGTCCAGCCGTCCTGACGGCGCGGCAAGGGCGCTATTTTCTGGACAGCGAGCAGGTCAAGGTGGACGGGCCGGTGCAGTTCGATTCCGCCCAAGGCTACCGGATGACGACACGCGACGTGAATATCGACCTCAAGAACCGTAAGATGGGCAGCGACGGCGCTGTCGTCGGGCGCATGCCGGTTGGCACGTTCAACGCGGATCATTTGCGGGCGGATCTTGATGCGCACACGGTAACGCTGCAGGGCAATGCCCGCTTGCGTATCGAACAAAATGCTCTCAAAGGGCGATGAGTATGCGACGTTCTGCTTTTCTTGCCTCTGTTTCGATCATGCTCTGCACGGTGGGCGTAATCGCCATTGGTGTCCATGGCGGCACAGCCGATGCCCAACTGTTGCGCGGCCATGACAGCAATGCGCCGGTGGATTTCTCGGCGGACCGCATAGAGGTGCAGGACCGCGCAGACCGCGTCGTCGTTTCCGGCAATGTGCAGGTGACGCAGGGTGCGCTGACGCTCAATTCCGCGCGGATGACGGTCGCCTATCGCAACAACGGGGGAATAGAGATCGACCGGATCGACGCTTCGGGCGATGTGCGCGTCACGCGCGGTAATGAGCGGGCGCGCGGCAATGTGGCGATCTATGACCTGAACAGCCGCATCATCACGATGCTCGGCAATGTGGAATTGCAGCAGGGGGCCAACCGTCTGACCGGTGGCAGGCTGGTGATGGATCTGGGCAGTGGCCGGTCGACGGTGGATGGTCACAGCGCGGCGCGCGGAACGAGCGGCGGTAATGGCGGCCGTGTCACGGGCACTTTCACTGTGCCGCAACGGCAGCAATAGCGCAAATTCGGCGCAACTTGTCGAATCGACAATGTTTTTCCGGCATTTAACGGCTTTGCCGTCTTGCATTGGGCTGGCTCACATGCATAAACCTTGCCAATTTCAACAAACGCCGCAAATTTCAGATTTCTTTAACCATATACATGTCAACAGGACCATCTCATGGATGATGTTGCAGTGATTGACCGGCAAAGCCAGCAAAGCGAGGCGGAGGCAGCTGCCTTGGCAGAGCGCGGTGGGCTGGAGGTCGTCTCTCTCGCAAAAAGTTATGATCGCCGGCCGGTGTTGACCGACGTATCCTTGACCGTAGCCAAGGGCGAAGTCGTCGGCCTGCTCGGCCCCAACGGCGCAGGCAAAACAACCTGCTTCTATTCGATCATGGGACTGGTACGGCCGGACTCGGGCCGCATCGCGCTGGACGGCCACGACATTACCGGCTTGCCCATGTATCGCCGGGCGATCCTGGGCCTGGGATATTTGCCACAGGAAACGTCAATCTTTCGCGGCATGACGGTTGAACAGAATATCACGGCTGTGCTCGAACTTGCCGAACCTGATGCAGATGCGCGTGCGAAGCGGCTGGAGGAACTGCTCGACGAATTCGGTCTTGCGCGCCTTCGCGATTCATCGGCCATGGCCCTTTCGGGTGGCGAGCGCCGCCGTTGCGAAATTGCGCGCGCACTGGCCGCAAATCCGTCCATCATGCTGCTCGACGAACCCTTTGCCGGTATCGACCCGCTCTCAATTTCCGACATCCGTGATCTCGTCCGCCAATTGCGTACACGCGGAATTGGTGTTCTGATAACCGATCACAATGTTCGTGAAACGCTGGAGATCGTGGACCGCGCCTGTATCATTTATGACGGCCAGGTGCTGTTTGCGGGTCAGCCAGCCGAACTGGTCGCCAATGCGGACGTTCGTCGCCTGTATCTGGGCGAGAGTTTCTCGCTGTGAGGTGATGCCATAGTGGCTCTCGCTCCTCGTCTGGACCTGCGCCAAAGCCAGTCTCTGGTGATGACTCCGCAGCTACAGCAGGCGATCCGCTTGCTTGCGCTCTCCAATGTCGAGATCGAAGCCTATATCGCGGGCGAGCTGGAGCGTAATCCGCTGCTCGATGTTGCGCGCGATGGCGCAGATGCCGATCCCGGCGATGCCGGGCCGGAAGCGATGGAGCGATCTGCGAGCGATGCAGAGGCCGCGAGTGACGCCATGATGCGGGATGGGGCGTCGTCGTCTGAGCATCTGCTCGATGTCGATATGTCCACAACGCAAGGGTCTGGCGGAGAAGAAGCCTCTGCGGCACCGGTAAGGGGCGATGGCTTGAGCGGTGCCGGCGGTCTGTCCGACCTTGGTGCAGGCGGTTCCGGCTTTGGCGAGGACGGCCCGGATTTCGACAGTTTTTCGGGCAGTGAAACCGGCCTGTATGAGCATCTGATGGATCAGGCGCGGTTGTGCTTTTCAGGCAAGGAATTGCTCATTGCCAGCCAGCTGATCGGACAGATGGATGAGGCCGGCTATCTTGAGGTCGATCTGTTGCAGCTTGCCTATGCCTTGCAGCTTCCACGCGCGGATGTTGAGGCGGTGCTGGCGGTCATCCACACTTTCGAACCGGTGGGCGTGGGCGCACGATCCCTCTCGGAATGCCTTGCGCTGCAGGCCAGGGAAGCCGACCGTTACGACCCTGCCATGGCGACGCTGATCGCCAATCTCGATTTACTGGCAAAAGGCGCGCTGCCGCAGCTCAGGCGTATTTGCGGCGTCGATGAGGAAGATCTCACCGACATGATCCGGGAGCTGCGCGGCTATGATCCGAAGCCCGGCCTGCGTTTTGCCGCCAACGACACGCAAGCGGTTGTGGCGGATATATTCGTGACGCCGCAGGGCGATGGCTGGGCCATTGAAGTCAATGGCGCCACGCTGCCGCATGTCCTCATCAATCGCGTTTATTATGCGGAGCTGTCCGGGGGCGTTCAGGACAAGGCGTCGAAGGCGTGGTTGTCGGATTGCCTGGCCAATGCCAACTGGCTGATCAAGGCGCTGGACCAGCGGCAGAAGACGATTGTCAAGGTCGCGACCGAGATCGTCCGCCAGCAGGAGGATTTTTTCCGCAAGGGCGTGGCGCATTTGAAGCCGCTGACGCTTCGTGCCGTGGCAGAGGTCATCGGCATGCATGAATCGACCGTCAGTCGTGTGACCAGCAATAAATATCTTTCCTGCCCGCGCGGACTATTTGAGCTCAAATATTTCTTCACCAGCGGGATCGCATCGGCCGACGGCGGGGAGGCGGTGTCGGCGCAGGCCGTGAAAAGCCGGATCAAGGCATTGATCGATGGCGAGGAACCGCGCAAAATCCTGTCGGATGATACGCTCGTCGATCTGTTGCGGGCGGAAGGGTTCGATATCGCCCGGCGCACGGTTGCAAAATATCGGGAATCCATGGGCATAGGGTCATCGGTGCAACGGCGGCGGCAGAAAGCGTTGGCGGGATAACATCGCGGCGGCGCCCTGTGCGGGCACTTCACATTAGCGGTCCATCATGCTTGCAAGCGCGGGCATCACCGGCTAGACGCGCGCATTCCATGGCGATTGGAAGATCGCCTGATTCACGTTCCGCGCGGTGCGCGAAGCGAACAGGCATTGCGGAGCGGTGGCCGAGTGGTCGAAGGCGCTCGCCTGGAAAGTGAGTATACGGCAAAACCGTATCGAGGGTTCGAATCCCTCCCGCTCCGCCATAAAATATTGAAATTAAAGTATTTTCTTGGAAAGTTGCAAACTGTTGGTACAGTCTCTGCGGTTTTTCAGATAGGACTGTCAGGTAAACTTTTGTTGCGCGAGCGAATGCCCGGAGCCGAAATTTCATCCAGCAGGGGCGGACGCGATTTTCCATTTCCCCATCGCTGCTGCTCGGAGGTCTCTCATTATGTTTCTGGAAGTG
>CAYGOH010000141.1:0-2914 GCA_964351385.1 uncultured Sphingobium sp.
ATCTCCTGCTCTGGGTCAATCTATACGCCGGTTCTCGGAGAGCATCTCCAGCCCCAAGTCAACAGCCAGATCCCGCCAATCGGGATTTTCCCGCTCGATCAGATTGATTTTCCATTGCCTTTGCCACTTCTTAAGCTGCTTTTCCCGGCGGATAGCCTCTTCCATTGATGCGCCCTGCTCAAACCAGACCAGCCGCTTGACGCCATAATCTTTCGTGAACCCTTCGATCAAGCCTGCACGATGTTGGTACAGGCGCTGAACAAGATCAGACGTGACACCAATATATAATGTACCATTGCGATGACTGGCGAGAATATAGACAGTGGGTTGAAAGCCATCGCGCATAGCATCCTCATTTATGTCATCCCCGCGAAAGCGGGGATCCATCTCCAGTCCTGTCGATAAGGCTAACCGTTGGGAGATGGGTTCCCGCCTACGCGGGAACGACGATAGAGCATATTACAGTACCAAAGGAAAAGGGCGCCGGAGTTTCCCCCGACGCCCTTCCAATTTCCCTGTTATGCCTCAGGCTGCCGGAAGGGCAGCGCGAGCCTGGGCAACAATGCCCTTAAACGCTTCGCCTTCGTGCATCGCGATGTCGGCCAGAACCTTGCGGTCCAGATCGACGCCGGCGAGCTTCAGTCCGTGCATGAACTGGCCATAGGTCAGGCCTTCCATGCGAACGGCAGCGTTGATGCGCTGTATCCAGAGAGCGCGGAAGCTCCGCTTCTTGACCTGGCGGTCGCGATAAGCGTACTGGCCTGCCTTTTCGACCGCCTGACGAGCAATGCGGATCGTATTCTTGCGGCGGCCATAATAACCCTTTGCGTCCTTCAGGATGCGGTTATGCTTGGCGCGGGTGGTGGTGCCCCGTTTTACGCGTGCCATAGTCCTCTACTCCTTACTTCAGGCCGTAGGGCGCCCAGAGGCGGACGTGCGCGACGTCGGCATCGGACAGCACATCGGTGCCACGGTTCTGGCGAATATATTTGGCATTGTGGCTGATAAGGCGGTGACGCTTGCCAGCGACGCCATGCTTCACCTTGCCGGAGGCGGTGAATTTGAAGCGCTTCTTCACACCGCTCTTGGTCTTGAGCTTGGGCATTTTCGTCTCCTTTTTGAAGGCCTTAAGCCTTTGACGGTTGCAGATGAACAAGGCAGCCCTACTGGCCCGTCCATCCCATCAGAATCGCATGGGATGCCACGCGAAGGCGCGCCTATAGGAGGCGAACGCGCGGAGGGCAAGGAAAATCCTCGGGAAAGTGCGGTTGTAAGCCCGCGCCCTTCCGGGATAGGAAAACATAGTTACAAAGGCGGGAGAAGCACTGCGCGATGACCGGCGATATCGTCACCCTGACGCTCAATCCATGCATTGACGGCGCGTGCGAAACCGAAACCGTGCGTCACACGCACAAGATCCGCACATCGAATGAGCGGTACGATCCCGGTGGTGGCGGTATCAATGTCGCGCGGGTGCTGACGCGGTTCGGGGACCCGGTCACCGCCTGCTACCTCTCCGGCGGCGTGACCGGCGCACTGCTCGACAGGCTGATAGACCAGTGCGGCGTGGCGCGTATCGACATCCCGATCCATGACGACAGCCGTATCAGCCACGCCATTTACGAACGCTCGAGCGGGAAAGAATATCGCTTCGTGCCCGAAGGCCCGCATGTCAGCGAAGCGGAGTGGCGTCAGGCGATTGACGTCATTGCGGAAAGGCAGCCGTCGGTGCTCGTCGCCAGCGGCTCCCTGCCGCCCGGCATTCCGGATGATTTTTACGCGCTGCTGACCGAAAAAATACGCGCCTATGGCGGCAGGGTAGCGCTGGACACATCCGGCGCAGCGCTGGCCCGCGCAATAGACGCTGGCAGTCTCTGGCTGGTGAAGCCGAGCCAGGGCGAGTTCGAAGCGCTGATCGGACGGAAATGCGAGGGCCCGGCGGACATTGGCGAGGTGGCCAGCACCCTTGCCCGGCAGGGCAAAGCGGAAATGATCGCCGTTACCATGGGCCATCTCGGTGCGGTCTATGCCGGCGCCGAAGGGCATTTCCATTGCACGCCGCCCGATGTTCCCGTGAAAAGCGCCACCGGCGCGGGCGACAGTTTCGTTGCCGGAATGGTGCACGCCCTGATGCAGGGATGGGAACCGCGCAACGCTTTCCTTCACGGTATGGCGGCAGGCTCCGCCGCTGTGCTGACGCCGGGGACGGATTTGTGCGATCCGGCCGATGTGGCGCGCTTATATGAAATGATGCGCTGAAACACGGAAACCCATTTCATTGATCCCGGTCAATGCGCGGACAATTCGACAGGCACAGCCTTCCGCCATAAAGAATATGGAGAGGCAGATGATCCGGTTGATGATGATATTATTCTCAATGGTCGCGACGGTATTGATGGGTATCGGCGTCGTCATCGTGCTTTCGATAGGCAAAGGCACATGGCAGCCCATTTCCATAGCGGCGGCCATCGGCTTTGTACTGGCAATCCCGGTCAGCTGGTATGCCGCAAAGCAGATGATCGGGAAATTCTCGGCCTGAACGCGCTAATCCGGCAAACGTTCCAGCACGATCACATCGTGATCCTTGTAGCGCCGCTGACCGAATGGCGCATAGCCAAGTTTTGCCGCCAGCCGCATCGACGGTGTGTTTTCGGGATCAATCATGCATACGGTCCTCGCCTGACCCCGATTGGCATCGAGCCAGCCATGCGCCGCCTGTACAGCTTCATAAGCATAGCCCTTGCCTTGGATATCGGTGCGGAAGATCCAGCCTGCTTCAGGAAAATGATCGAAATCTTCTCCCAACCCGCGCCTGTAGTCGAACAGCCCGGTCTCGCCGATCAGCTCACCCGATGCCTTTTCACGTACCGCGAACACGCCAAAGTTTAGCAATTGCCAGTGTCCCGCATACCGC
>CAYGOH010000141.1:2924-4610 GCA_964351385.1 uncultured Sphingobium sp.
CGCATCCTCAGCGGTCAATGGCGCGCCGCCAATGAAACGCATGACATAGGGATCGGACACGATTGCGCGATAGGCCTCGAAGTCTGCCAGCTCATAAGGCCGCAGAACGAGGCGCTCCGTTTCAATCATGCTTAGTGATGTTCATGTCCAGCATTGAGCGCCTCCAGCACATCGTCGAGACGTGCCGGGTCGCCAATGGCGATCACCTGCCCGTCGCTGTCATGGGTGAGCGGAGCGCCGGACCAGTCGCACATGCGGCCCCCCGCGCCTTCGACCACAGGCACCAGCGCAGCGATATCATGTAGCTTGAGGCCCGCTTCGACAACGATGTCGATATGGCCAGACGCAACCAGGCCATAATTATAGCAGTCCCCGCCCCAGATCGTATCGCGGCAGTCGCGCGCCAGCAGAGAAAAATGCTCACCGGTGCAGCCGGGGAAAAGCTGCGGCGCGGTGCTCGCCAATATCGCATCGGACAGTTCGCGGCAGCGGCGTGTGCTGACCGGCTTGCCGTTGAACGTGGTGCCCTGCCCGGTCAGCCCTGCCCAACGCTCCCCCGCAATGGGCTGGTCGATAATACCGAGTACTGGCCATCCCGCCTGGGTCAGCGCGATCAGCGATCCGAAGATCGGACGGCCGGCAATGAAGCTTTTCGTCCCGTCGATAGGATCGAGAATCCACACCCGCTCGGCGTCTTCCCGAACTGCGCCATATTCCTCACCGATGATGCCGTCCTCAGGCCGTTCCTGCTCCAATATCGACCGAATGGCAGATTCGGCTGCCTGGTCAGCCTCGGTCACGGGAGAAGAGTCCGATTTATAATCAGTCTGGAATGCGGCGCGAAAGAAAGGGCGAATGGCATCCGCCGCCGCGTCGGCGAGACGGTTGGCGAGTGCAAGATCATCGGTGAGGCTCATGCCTCTTCCTTGATCCAGCACGTACCCCAGTGCAAGCCCCTGATAAGCATAAGCCGCTAAATTCCCTTAACCCTGATCCGTTATAGAGGGATGAGGGAGACTGGACATGGCGGCACTCGCCTGGATCATCTGCATCGGAACATTTCTGGGCGGCGTTACAGCCCAGAACGACCTGCCGCGCGCGCTCGGCGAGACGCTCTCGACCGGACTGTTCGCGGCCAGCTTCTTTGCATGCCCGGCAGTGTGGAAAATCCCGCCGCTTTCGGATTTGCTCAATGGCAAACAGCGCGCCGCCGCCTGCATCGCATTACTGCTGTCCGTGCCGTTAGTGTTGATGCCCGCGTGATCTTGGTCCGCTCATGCGGATAAGCGGTACCGGCCCGTTTCAGTATGCTGAAACCAAATCAAAGTTGCGCGGCGCAACTCTGACGTCACCATGGTCCTGACGCTGTGACGTCAGATTTTACCCAATAATATCAGTCAAATAGCGACGAGACGGAGCTTTCGTCGGCAATACGCTTGATCGCCTCGCCCAGCAGCGGGGCCATGGGCAAATGCCGGATCTTGGCGGAATTCTGCACCAGATCATTGCCCATGATGGAGTCGGTGATCACCAGCTCATGCAGTTGCGAGCCATCGACGCGCGCGACGGCCCCGCCGGACAATACGCCATGTGTGACATAGGCGACGACATCCTCCGCGCCCGCTTCCTTGAGCGCGACGGCGGCATTGCAGAGCGTGCCGGCGGAATCGACGATATCGTCGATCA
>CAYGOH010000142.1:0-4599 GCA_964351385.1 uncultured Sphingobium sp.
GTCGACGCCCTCCAGCATCGCAGGCAGCGAGGCGAGGGACGATTGGGTCGAGATCGCGACAGCCTGCGCCGGGATGGTTGCGCGGAAAAAGGCGACGGGATTCAGCCGCGCGCCCAGCGTGGCGAGAATGAAGCTGGATATCCAGAGCGCGCCCCCAATGGCGACGAGTACCGCGACATAATGCGCGAGCGCGCCAAAGGCCGCCATACCCGCCGTCTGCCCCAGCTTGAACGCCAGCGCGAATACGCCTAGCGGGGCGAGCCAGAGGACCCAGTGGACGACCATGATCATGGCGTTGGCCGTCGCTTCGAAAAATCCCGCGATGGTGGCGCGCTGCGCGTCGGGCAGGCGGACCACGGCGAACGCGAAAATCAGTACGAATATGATGAGCGGCAATATCGCGTCATTGGCAGCGGCTGCGACCGGATTGGTGGGGATGATCGCCTTCAAAAACTCGCTGAACGGCGGAACGGTGCCGGGCACGATGCTGTGCGACAGCGCTCCGCGCAGCGCCAATGCCGCCTCTGCGGGTATCGGGAAAAGCGTAACGATTGCGGGGAACAGGATCGCCGCCAGCGCCGACGAAAGCCAGAGCAGCGCGATCATCAAAACGACGCCACGAGCGGCAAGCTTCCCCGCGCTGGCCGCTGTCGCGGTCTGCACGATTCCGACGATGAGAAGGGAGATGATGAGCGGTACTACCGTCATGCGCAGCCCGTTGAGCCACATGGTGCCGATGCTGTCCGCCACTTCGCGCCATACCGGCGCTGCGCCCTTAGCTGCAATACCGATCAGCAGGCCCGCAAACAGGCTGGCGAGAATGAAAAGGGCTTTGCGCACGATGACGTCCCTGTTTTTGGTTCCATAGACAGGCTTATTCGCCATTGCCGATTGCAGCAAAGCCTTTCGGGCCATAATGCTTCGCGCTAGGGTCAGTATTCGCCCACAGGGAAACAGGATTGGCATTTTGAGCGCACGTACATATTTCGGAACCGATGGCATCAGGGGACGGACCAACAGCTGGCCGATGACCGCCGAGCTGGCGATGAAGGTCGGCATGGCGGCGGGCAAGCATTTCCTGCGCGGCAACCACCGGCACCGGGTGGTGATCGGCAAGGATACGCGCCTGTCGGGCTATATGGTCGAAAACGCGCTGGTGGCCGGGTTCACCTCGGTCGGTATGGATGTCGTCCAGTTCGGTCCGATTCCGACGCCTGCTGTCGCGATGCTCGCCCATTCGATGCGCGCCGACCTTGGTGTGATGATTTCGGCCAGCCACAACCCCTATTATGACAATGGCATCAAGCTATTCGGGCCGGATGGGTTCAAGCTGTCCGACGCCGATGAGGCGAAGATCGAAGCGCTGCTGAACACGGAAATTCCTCTGGCGGAATCCAAGGACATCGGACGCGCGCGCCGGGTGGAGGACGCGCGCGGGCGCTACATCCACGCCGTCAAATCCAGCTTTCCGGCCGACCTGCGACTGGATGGGCTGAAGATCGTCGTCGATTGCGCGAATGGTGCAGCCTATCAGGTCGCGCCGTCTGCTCTGTGGGAACTGGGCGCGGAGGTGATCAGCATCGGTGTGCAGCCCAATGGCCTCAACATCAATGGCGGGTGCGGGTCGACGGCGCCTGCAGCATTGCAGGAAATGGTGGTTTCGGCAGGCGCGGATATCGGTATCGCGCTTGATGGCGATGCGGACCGGGTGATTATCGTCGATGAAAAGGGCGAGATCGTCGATGGCGATCAGATCATGGCGTTGATCGCGTCGCAATGGGCGAAGGAAGGCCGTCTTGCAAGCGGCGGGCTGGTTGCGACGGTGATGTCCAACCTGGGGCTGGAGCGTTTCCTTGCGGGGCAGGGTATCGGCCTTGTCCGCACCAAGGTCGGCGATCGCTATGTTCTCGAAGAGATGCGCGCCAAGGGATATAATGTCGGTGGTGAGCAATCCGGCCATATGATCCTGACCGACTATGCGACCACCGGCGATGGCACGATAGCGGCGCTGCAGGTGCTCGCCGCGCTGGTGCGCTCGGGCAAATCCGCGAGCGAACTGCTCACCCAGTTCGACAAGGTGCCGCAGCTTCTCAAAAATGTGCGCTTTTCGGGCGGCAAGCCGCTGGAGCATGACGATGTGCGCAAGGTGATCGCGCAGGCCGAGGCGGAGTTGAATGGTTGCGGGCGCTTAGTCATACGGCCTTCCGGCACCGAGCCGGTGATCCGCGTGATGGCGGAGGGCGACCGAGAGGATCAGGTGAAGGACGTGGTCGATCGCATCTGCGCGGCGGTGGAGAAGGCGGCGGCCTGATGCTGGAAATGCGTCCTGACTGCGAACGCTGCGGCGTGGACTTGCCGGCACAGGCGGGCGGCGCGTTCATCTGCTCGTTCGAATGCACCTTTTGCGCGGAATGCGCCGAGGCGCTCGATGACCGTTGCCCCAATTGCGGGGGCGAATTGCTCGACCGCCCGACGCGCCGGGGCAAGCTGCTCGCGGAGCATCCCGGTTCGACAGAGCGGCGCTTCAAGGGGTGAACGCGCACTCCGAAATGGCGCGCGTTCTGATCATCGCCGGGTCCGATAGCGGCGGGGGTGCCGGGATACAGGCAGATATCAGGACGGTCAGCGCGCTGGGCGGCCATGCGATGACGGCAATCACCGCGATCACCGCGCAGAACACGACGGGCGTTTCGGCAGTACATCCCGTTCCTGCCGATATGGTGGTCGCGCAAATGGATGCCGTGCTGTCCGATATCGGCGTCGATGCGGTGAAGATCGGCATGATCGGCTCGGCACTAACGGCGCATGCCGTGGCGGACAGGCTTGAAGGGTTGACGGATGTGCCGATCGTATTCGACCCGGTGATGGTCGCGACCAGCGGCTCATCGCTGGCCGATGACGCCACCATCGCGGCCTTTGAGCGGCTGATGGCGGTTGCGACGCTGACCACGCCCAACTTGCCTGAGCTTGCGGCTATGGGTGGGGAGGAGGCTGTGCTGTGCCGGACGACGGCGTTGCTGATCAAAGGCGGGCATGGCGAGGGCGATGTGCTGATTGACCGACTGGTCGAACGCGATGGCGCGGGCCATGTCTGGCAGGATACGCGCATCGATACGGTGCACACTCATGGAACAGGATGCACGCTGGCGAGCGCCATCGCGACCGGATTGGGGCAGGGCGTGACCTTGCCGGACGCGATCGGTCGCGCCCGCCGCTATGTCCGCGCCGCGCTATCGGCTGCTCCCGGACTGGGAAAGGGGCATGGGCCGATGGGTTTTCCGGTCGAGCCGTTCCAGTGATCGCTGGCGTGGATGAAGCGGGCAGGGGGCCGCTTGCCGGGCCAGTCGTCGCGGCGGCGGTGATCCTGTGCGACCCATGCCCGGATGGTCTTGGCGACAGCAAGAAGATCTCCGAAAAGCGTCGTGGACCGCTCGCCGAGGCCATCAAGCATTCCTGCCATTGGGCGGTCGGCGTGGTGGAGCCGGAGGAAATCGACCGGATCAACATTTTTGCCGCTACGATGCTGGCGATGACGCTGGCGGTCGATCGGTTGTGCGCAACTATCGATGCCAATCCGTCCGAAGTCCTGATCGACGGCAACAAGACGCCCGACGGCCGCGTTGCTGGTTGGCGCTGGAGCGCCCGCGCTATTGTGGGCGGCGATGCGCTGGAACCCTGCATCTCTGCCGCGTCGATCATCGCCAAGGAACATCGTGACGCGATCATGCGGGAAGCGGCGCTCGCGCATCCCCATTATGGCTGGGAACGCAACAAGGGATATGGCACCGCCGACCATCTTGCGGCGCTGCGCACGCATGGACCGACGCCGTTGCACCGCCGCAGCTTCGCCCCGGTCGCGCAATTGACTATGCTGTGAAAATTTTTTTTCGACAAAATCGAGTGTGAGTCTTTTTCGTCACACCCCCAAATCTTGAGTCTGTGATGTCAGCGGGGACTCAACATCTGGAACCGTTCCCTTTTTAGACTCACTTCGTCGCGCAATTAACGGAAAATTAACCATGTTTACCGAACTTGACGTTCGGAATCCCAAGATTCATTCCGGCAACCGGTTACTGGGGGATTACGAATATGGGTGTTATGGAACGTGTCGGCACGCGGGTGAAAAAGCCTGCGGCGCGGGTTGAAGTTGAAACCAACCGGCTGATCCGCGGCGACTGCATCACGGAGATGCGGCGCTTGCCCGACGCATGTGTCGACATGATTTTTGCCGATCCGCCTTACAACCTTCAATTAGGGGGTGATCTGAGCCGTCCCGACGGCAGCCATGTCGATGCCGTGACGGACGCATGGGACAAGTTTGACAGCTTCGCCGTCTATGACGCGTTCACGCGCGACTGGCTGATCGAGGCCAAGCGCATACTGAAGCCCACCGGCACGCTCTGGGTCATCGGCAGCTATCACAACATCTTCCGCGTTGGCGCGACATTGCAGGACCAAGGCTTCTGGATCCTGAACGACATCATCTGGCGCAAAGCGAATCCGATGCCCAATTTCAAGGGCACCCGCTTCACCAACGCGCATGAAACGCTGATCTGGGCGAGCCAGGGCGAGAAGGCGAAATATACGTTCAACTATCGC
>CAYGOH010000143.1:0-4569 GCA_964351385.1 uncultured Sphingobium sp.
CGCATAACCGTCAAATCCGATGTCGATCAAAGCGCCTGCGGATTCCTTGCGCAGCGTCTCGTTCAACGCCCCCTGCTGGATACCGAACAGCGCGGCGCGTTCGGCATGGGCTCCTCCCCCATCGAATGCCGCGCGGGATCGTTTTGCCCAGCGCATCGAGCGTGCCATCGCATCGGCCTGCTCGCTATGGCTGGTCGTCGTGGGCACCAGCTCGTCGAACGCCATCACGATGTCGCTGCCCAGCAACCGCTGAATTTCCATCGATCGTTCCGGGCTCAGCATATGCCGCGATCCATCTATATGGCTGGCGAACGCGACCCCTTCCTCGCTGCGCTTGGTCAGCGCCGACAGGCTCATGACCTGATAGCCGCCGCTGTCGGTGAGGATGGGACGGTCCCACCCCATGAACCGGTGCAGGCCGCCCAGTGCGGCAATACGTTCGGCACCCGGGCGCAGCATCAGGTGATATGTGTTGCCGAGAATGATATCCGCTCCTGCGGCACGCACCTCGGCAGGGCGGAGTCCCTTGACGGTCGCCGCGGTCCCGACCGGCATAAAGGCGGGCGTGCGGATATCGCCGCGACGCATGCTGACAAGGCCGGTGCGCGCCTTGCCCTGCGTGGCGGCGATGGAAAAGGAGAAGCGGGGACGATCCATGTACGCCGCCCTTATCGTCTGTCCGGGCGAATGTCAGCCCGATATAGGCCGTCAGGCTATGTGGCCGGGCAAAAAGTGCAACAGGCCGGACGGCGGGCCGAAATTGTCGATCCGGCGATATCGCCCGATGAACTGCATGCAGTCGGACGACAGGCGCAAGGGCCAGCTCAGCCCCTCATCAGTTTGCAGTATCAGCGTGACCTGCTTTTTATCGCGATATTTCCGAATCATGCAGCCAGAGATAGATTCGGAAAGTTAGGAAATGGTTCTTTGCCCGCCGATTTCCCTCCTCATGAGCCAACTGTTGCCCATTTACCATAAAAGTTAAAAATATCGGATTTTATTGTTGTTTATCAGACACAGAATAGCGGCAAAATGGTTAACGCCCCGCAATTTGACCATAACTGTCGTTGCTTTGAAGAGGGCTCCCATGTTCCCTGTGCTCAGTCGTTCAAAGACAATCAAGTGGGGCAAGTCATGGAAGAAGTTCGGCTCGATACGCTGAATGCAAAAAGCGAGGACGGGTCTTTGATGACGGACGAAACACAATCCTTGTCAAACACACCGCAGACCGGTCTGGAGCACGGTAACGGTATCGGTGAGGCATCCCATCCTGTCACCGACGGGGATGGTTTTGTTCAGGATCGGGCGCCGGACAGCTATTTCGACCTTCCGGGCCAATCCAAATTGTTCGATCTGGGGCAGATCGATGTCACTTGGGAAGCGGAGTTGGGGACGTTATGGGCATTCATCACTCCCCTTGACCGGCCGAATTACAATCTGGGTCTGCTGCGCGACACGATGGCATGGCAGATGGAGACAAAAAAGGTTTTCGAGCAGCGCCCGGAAGCCCTGCAATATATGGTGCTTGGCTCGCGTTTCCCCGGCGTCTTCAATCTGGGCGGCGACCTCGAAATGTTCGCCCGCTGCATTGAAAATCAGGATCGCGAGACGTTGCGGCAATACAGCCACCTGTGCGTCGACATCGTCGACCGGGTCTGGAACTGCAACGACATGCCGGTCATCAACATTGGCCTTGCGCAGGGCGACGCATTGGGAGGCGGATTTGAAGCGCTGATGTGCTTTGACGTGATCATCGCCGAAAAACAGGCCCGTTTCGGCCTGCCCGAGGTTTTGTTCGGGCTGTTCCCGGGAATGGGCGCGTACTCAATTCTCGCGAGAAAATTGGGTCATGTGACTGCGGAGCGGATGATTCTTTCCGGTAAGGTCTATTCCGCGGAAGAGATGCAGGAGATGGGAGTGGTCACGCACCTCGCCGAGCCGGGGCAAGGCGAAGAAATGGCGCGCGACTATATACAATCCAACCGCGAACGGCATGCCGGGCAGATGGGGGTTTATCGCGCCGGACGCAGGGTCAATCCTATCGATCTGGCGGAGTTGCGCGATATCGTCGACGGCTGGGTCGACACCGCGATGAAACTGACGGATCGAGATCTCAAAATGATGCGCCGGCTGGCTGCCGCGCAGACCCGCCTGCATCGCCGGTAAATCAGGAAACTGGGGTCAGGCGCGACGCAGGGCCATCTCCATCGCCTTGGCGGATATTGCCTCATCAATGGTGACATGACGCTGAACCATCTCGGTTGCCTTGGCGGCCGCCAGCGGCTCTGCCATCAGGTAGCCCTGGACATTATGAATACCGGCCGCGCGCGCATATTCCAGCTGCTCTATGGTTTCGATACCCTCCGCAACGATTTCCATATCGAGCGAGTCGGCGAGATAGCCTACCGCGCGCACGATCGCCTGATCCTCAGGGCTTACTTCAATCCCATTCATGAAGCTGCGATCGATCTTGATCCCGTCGAAGCTGTAGGAGCGCAGATAGCTGAGCGACGAATAGCCGGTACCGAAGTCGTCCAGCACAAGCCGCAAGCCGATCTTCTGCAGCTCACGCAACATCTGGTGGGTTTGGCCGTCATCGTGCAGGAAGATGGACTCGGTGACTTCAAGCTCAACTCTGCGCGCTGCAATGCCGGTCCGCATAAGCGATCCGATAATAGCGCCCGGCAACTCCCCCGACCGTAGCGAGGCCGGCGAGATGTTTATCGCAACGCGAACCTCTTCAGGCCACTGAGCAGCTTCCCGGCACGCATTTTCGATCACCCAATGGGTCATTTCCTCAATGGCGCCCGTGCTTTCGGCGATGGGAATGAATTCTACCGGCGAAACCATGCCCAGCGTCGGGTGGTTCCAGCGCAGCAGCGCTTCACAGATCGCAATTCTCCCGCTCTTTACATCGAAGATCGGCTGAAACTTGATCAGCAGTTCGTTATTTTCAATCGCGCGGCGCAGCCCGGTTTCGAGCTCATGGATGCGG
The DNA here is from genome assembly GCA_964351385.1 of uncultured Sphingobium sp. Classification (GTDB taxonomy): domain Bacteria; phylum Pseudomonadota; class Alphaproteobacteria; order Sphingomonadales; family Sphingomonadaceae; genus Sphingobium. The sequence goes on from CAYGOH010000143.1 coordinate 2,996, forward strand.
TGAAAACGCTCTTTCATCGACCAGGCGAAGCTGATTGCCTGCTTGCGCCCCTGCGCTTTCGCTTCGTACAGCGCGAGGTCCGCATGCTGCATGAGCTCTTCCGCATCGCGACCGTCCTGCGGGCCTACCGCGATGCCGGCGGAAAACGTGATAACAAGATGATGCTCGCCAACATCTATGCCATGCGAAAAGGCTTCCATAATCTCATTTGCAATCGCCTGTGCCGAAACGCGATTGATGCCCGGGCACAGAACGACAAATTCATCCCCGCCAAACCGCGCGATATGGCCACGACCATCCAGGACATAGGACAGCCGATCCGTCACGGCGCGCAGTAACGCATCACCGACGATGTGCCCGAGTGAATCGTTGATTTCCTTGAACCGGTCGAGATCGAGCCACAAAATCGCCAGCGCGTCATGGCTACGCCTGTTGGAATCGAACAATTCGCGCAATCGCATCTGCATTGCCATGCGGTTTTCGACGCCGGTCAGACTGTCATAACGGGCCAGCCGCTCAAACTTGTCGGCCAGCATCGATTTTTCCTGCTTTCCGCGCAATGCTTCTACCACGATGCGATGGGTCGTCGTGGTAATATCACGCATCGCCAGCACCATGATCGCGAGCACGACGGCCAGCACGCGATATCCGAAATGCCCCTCCAGCCAGAGCCCGAGCGCCGTGGGCAAGAGCGCCAGGCAGGTCTGGCCGACCGCAATCTTCACACGGCCGGCATTGCGACCCGCGATACCGGCGCCATAACCGGTTGCCAGCGCGACCGAGAGGATATGGAGCGCAGGATCATCGGAACGCAGCAGGGTGACCAGCGCCAATACGCCCAGCATACCGGCGTAAGCCCAGGCCCCCAGCTCATAGGCTACTTCCCAGCCGAGATATGTCTTTGCCTCACCCGATTTCAGCTTGCGATAATAAACAATGGCCGAAACGGTACGCGCCATGGCGATAAGGGAAATGACGGCGGCACAGCCGGTCATCACGGGATCATGGGAAATCCTGGCTATCGCGATACTGAGGAAAAGGCCGGACAGGGCACCGATACCCAGAGATGTCGGGGACGCGTACAGGCTCTCGACGAGAGCGCGACGAATATCGGCCTCGTGCGAGTCAGAGCCGGCGATCTTCGCCAGCAAGTGTTTGCCCAGTCTACGCAAATTGCGTCTCCACGTCCCGCAACCAGCATATGCCGACAGACAATTGATAATTTGTTAACTGCTTGAAAGCGCTCCAGGCCGGGGATTGCGGCGCCTGCCGCCAGGGCAGGAAGAGACTTGAATTCCCATAGCTGCAGGAACGATAACCTTGCTCGATTGCTTGGCGTAGGCCGCCTGCCACAGGCAGCCCAAGTGCCTTACATCAGAAATCATTCACATATAAAATCTATCAAAGGAAATGATGAAGGAGGTTAGCCCCTGCAAACGGTCTCCACACTCTTTTGCGCAATGAATCATAACAGGCGTTGACGTACCAGCCCGGATCGTGGCAAAGCCGCGCAACTTGAGCGGGTATAGCTTAGTGGTAAAGCCCTAGCCTTCCAAGCTAGTTATGCGGGTTCG
>CAYGOH010000144.1:0-4532 GCA_964351385.1 uncultured Sphingobium sp.
TCGTTCTCGCCGCTACCGTCATCTTCTGGCTCTGATCAATGAGTCCTGACCCTATTCAGCCTGGCGCAGGCCTATGACTTCCTGAACCTGCGCCACACGCGCGACAATGATATCGAGATGAAATCCTTCCTCGAAAGCCTGATCGACGCGATGCACCGGGCATCGGGTTTTGGCGACAATGTCCGCGTGGAAGTGGAGGCCGATGAGTGGCACCTCGACCGGACCCATGCGGGCGCGGTCGGCCTGCTGGTCAATGAGATCATCACCAATGCCGTCAAGCATGCGTTTGCGGGCCGGGAACGCGGCACGATCCGCGTATCGCTTAGGGCGCAGGGCGACGAGGCCATCATGACGATAGAGGATGATGGCGTCGGGTTTGAAGCCGATGCGTCCGGCGACGGCAAGGGTCGGTCCTTCCTCAACGCGCTCGCACGCACCGCCCGCGCCGATTTGAGCTGCATATCAACCCCCAACGGCACCTGCTACACCGCAACGCTGAGCGCAGCTGACGCCTAGTCAACATACACCAATCAGATAACGGCAACGGAGTAGCGGGTAGCGAGCGAACGTCAGTTTAAGCTGGCTGCAATATTTGTCACTTATGTCGGCCTTATCTCATTCTGGGAAAATGCTGATGAAGCTGCGACATAGACCTTGGAAATTGCTGGGCTTTGCTTTGGTTACAACACTGACCTTCGTGGTGTTGGGATTCGATCTTCTTGACGGTGAAGTGATTTCAAGACGTCTGGGGCAGGTAACCTTTCAGCATACACCTATCAGGTTCGGTTTGGTGGTCTTAGTAGATTTCCTTGCGGGTGCATTCATGCTGTTGTTATGGGTGAGCCTGTGGGACGAATGGAATCGTGACTATAGCCCTCGCGTAAAACCGCCGCTCGACAACCCAGACCACCGCCAGCCTCTATAAAAGCTGTCGTCAACCTAGGAAGTTAGATCTACCAAATCAGGCGTCGATCATATCCTCGTCGACCGCCGCCGCATTATCCTGGATGAACGCGAAGCGGTGCGCGGGGTTGCTGCCCATCAGCCGGTCGACCAGATCCTTGACGCCCGCCACTTCCTCATATTCCTGCGGGAGGGAGATGCGGATCATGCCGCGCGTTTTCGGATCCATCGTCGTTTCACGCAGCTGGGCCGGGTTCATCTCGCCCAACCCCTTGAAGCGGGACACATCGACTTTCTTGCCCTTCAGCTCACCCGCCAGCAGTTCATCCTTGTGCGCATCGTCGCGCGCATACACGCTCTTGCCGCCCGTAGTCAGGCGATAGAGCGGCGGCTGCGCGAGATAAAGATGCCCGCGCTTCACCAGTTCCGGCATTTCCTGAAAGAAGAAGGTCATCAAAAGTGTCGCGATATGCGCGCCGTCGACATCGGCATCGGTCATGATGACCACGCGCTCGTACCGCAGATTGTCGGGGTTGCAATCCTTGCGCGTGCCGCAGCCGATCGCCTGAATAAGGTCGGCAATTTCCTGGTTGGCGAGGATCTTCTGCGCGGTGGCCGAGGCGACATTGAGGATTTTACCGCGAATGGGCAGGATCGCCTGCGTCTTGCGGTCGCGCGCCTGCTTGGCCGAACCGCCCGCGCTGTCGCCTTCAACGATGAAGATCTCTGTCCCCGCCGGGTCGTCCGCGCTGCAATCGGTCAGCTTCCCGGGCAGGCGCAGCTTGCGGCCCGAGGTCGCCGTCTTGCGCTTCACTTCCTTTTCGGCGCGGCGGGCGAGCCGCTCCTCCATCCGGTCCACGACATAGGACAGCAGCGCCTTGCCGCGGTCCATATTGTCGGTGAGGAAATGGTCGAAATGGTCGCGCACGGCAGCCTCGACCAGCTTGGCGGCCTCCGGGCTGGTGAGGCGGTCCTTGGTCTGGCTCTGGAATTGCGGGTCGCGGATAAAGACCGACAGCATCAGCTCGCAGCCGGTCATCACGTCCTCGGCGGTGATGTCCTTGGCCTTCTTCGTGCCGACCAGCTCGCCGAATGCGCGGATGCCCTTCACCAGCGCCGCGCGCAAGCCCGCCTCATGCGTGCCGCCGTCGGGCGTCGGGATGGTGTTGCAATACCAGCTATAGGAGCCGTCCGACCACAGCGGCCAGGCGATCGCCCATTCCGCGCGCCCGACCGAGCCTGCAAATTCCTGCGTGCCTGAGAAGAAATCCTTGGTCGCGCATTGCCGCTCGCCCACCTGCTCGGCCAGATGGTCGGCAAGGCCGCCGGGAAACTGGAACACCGCCTCGGCAGGCGTTTCGTCGATGATCAGCGCGGGGTCACATTTCCAGCGTATCTCCACGCCCGCGAACAGATAGGCCTTGGACCGCGCCAGCTTGTGCAGCCGGGCGGGCTTGAAATGATGCGCGCCGAAAATCTCGCTGTCGGGCACGAAGCTGACCGAGGTGCCGCGCCGGTTGGGCGCAGCGCCGACCTTTTCCAGCGGCCCTTGCGGATGCCCTTGCGAGAACGCCTGCCGGTACAGCTCCCGATTGCGCGCAACCTCGATCTGCGTGTCGACCGATAGCGCATTGACCACGGAAACGCCGACGCCGTGCAGGCCGCCGCTGGTCGAATAAGCCTTGTCGGAAAACTTGCCGCCCGAATGGAGCATGGTCATGATGACTTCCAGCGCCGATTTGTCCGGGAATTTGGGGTGCGGATCGACCGGCATGCCGCGGCCATTGTCGGTGATGGTCAGGCGATTGCCCGCCTCCAGCATCACCTCGATGCGTGTCGCATGCCCCGCAACCGCCTCGTCCATTGCATTGTCGAGCACTTCGGAGGCAAGATGATGCAGCGCGCGCTCATCGGTGCCGCCAATATACATGCCCGGACGGCGACGAACCGGCTCCAGCCCCTCCAGCACCTCAATCGACGAGGCGTCGTAATTACCGGAAGATGTAGAGGGCGCGGACCCGAACAGATCGTCTGACATGGGTTTTCTATAGGGCGGCGGGAGTTGGGCACGCAAGAGAATTGGGTCAGGCCTCGCCCGACATCCATTTCGCCTTGTCGCAATAAAAACGCGAATCGACGAACCGTTGGAACAATAGTTTTATAATTTTCGTTTGCCCTGTCCGTTCCGAAACGGAGAAAAGGGAATTATTAATGTCTGTTAATATTAAATATATGCCGCTGGCTATTATTGGATCTATTCTTGCAGTCCCGGCGATAGCGCAAGATGAAACCGTCAGCAATGACTGGTCCGGCCCCTATATCGGGGGATCGCTTGGCTATGGATGGCAACCCAATCATGATCGCGAAACCAAGGAGAGCATTCGTTTCGATACGGATGGCGACGGCACTTTCAACGACAGCGTGACCACCACGACAGGCGCCAACGCATTCAGCCCCGGTTTTTGTCGCGGCGCGACGAATCAGCCCACCCCTGGCAACTGTCGCGGCGACAATGATGGCCATGTCGGCTGGTCGGTCCATGCCGGTTACGATTATCAGATGGGCAATTTCCTAGTCGGCGGCGTGGTGGAATATGGCCGGAACGTTGTCAGCAACAAGGTAACGGCATTCAGCACGACGCCCGCCTTCTATTCCATGAACCGCCGCCTCAACTGGGATGGCGCGGCCCGGCTGCGCGCCGGATATGTCCTTCCGACCAACACGCTGGTGTATGGAACCGGCGGCCTGGCCTATGGCAAGTTCAAGAATGATTTCTTCACCAGCAACGGCTTCAACAGCTTCACCGAGGAAAGTCGGAAAGAAGACGACTGGGGCTGGACGCTGGGCGGCGGTATCGAGCAGAAAGTCAGCGAGAATTTCTCGATCGGGCTGCTGTACAAATATACGCGCTTCACGCCCAACGATTATCGCGTAACCGCAGGTCAGGGCACCCCGCCCTCAGCAACAAATCCCTTCGTCATCACCCCCGCAGGCGAAACGGTGTTCAAGCGTACGAACGACAAGTTCGACGTGCAGGCGGTCCGCGTAACCGCCAGCTATCGCTTCTGAATATCCGACAACTCAAGGCGAGAAGAGGCTCCGCTGCGGGGCCTCTTTTTGTTTACCCCGCCAACGCCGCGACCAGCGCCTTGACCTTTTTCTGTCGCCATTGCGGGGTGGGAGCGACCAGCCAGTAGCCGCGCTCGTGCTGCGTCGCCTTGCCGACCTGGCGGACGGCGCCCGCCGCAATCGCAGCCTCGCCCAGCAGGCGGGGTACGCAGGTGCGGCCAAAGCCGCTCGCCGCCGCCTCGATCGCGAGGCCTGCATCCGCAACGCGGATAACCGCGCCTTCCGCCGGGCCGCAGCCCTGCCAGTCGATCAGCATGTCCGCGCTACCCGCCACGGCCTCCACCGTGATGAAGCCCGCATCGTCAAGCGACACGCCCTCATGCTCACCCGGCCCCTCCGTCAGGAGCAGCGCGAGGTCGAGATTGGCCTCGGTAAAATCGGGCGGCGTATCGGCGGCGATCAGCGTGAACAGCAAATCGGGGTTATCGCGGCGATAGTCGGCGAGGCGCGGCATCAGCCACGCGGCGCTGATGTCGCGCGGCGCGGCGATGGCGAGCGCG
>CAYGOH010000145.1:0-4525 GCA_964351385.1 uncultured Sphingobium sp.
GGATTGCCTTGCCCAGCGACGATTTCTTCCAGAAGGACCCGGTGCGCCTGCTGGAGATTTTTGCGCTGGCTGACAGGAACGGGCTTGAGATCCACCCCAGCGCGATGATCGCGGCGCGGCGCGATGCGCCGTTGATCGACAATCGCATCCGCAAGGACGAGCGCGCCAACGCATTTTTTCTCGACGTTCTGACGTCGCCGCGTGACCCGGAAACCGTATTGCGCTGGATGAATGAGGCGAGCGTTTTCGGGCGATTTGTTCCCGACTTCGGTCGCGTCGTCGCGCAGATGCAGTTCGACATGTATCACCATTATACGGTCGATGAGCATACTATCCGCGCGGTTGGCCTGCTGGCGCGGATTGAAAAGGGTGAGCTGGCAGAAGATCACCCGCTTTCGACCGAGCTAATGGGCAGACTGGTGTCGCGGCGGGTCCTGTACATCGCGGTCTTGCTGCATGACATCGCCAAAGGGCGCGGCGGCGACCACAGTATATTGGGCGCGGAGGTGGCGGAAAAGCTCTGCCCGCGCCTGGGGCTGAGCGCGGCGGAAACTGAAATGGTGGCATGGCTTGTGCGCTATCATCTACTCATGTCGTCGACCGCGTTCAAGCGCGACCTTTCCGACTACAAGACGATCATGGATTTCACCGACATCGTGCAGAGCGCGGAACGGTTGCGCCTGCTGCTCATGGTGACGGTGGTGGATATCCGGGCGGTAGGCCCCGGCGTATGGAACAGCTGGAAACGGCAGTTGCTCGCCGACCTGTATACGGCTGCTGAAGAGGTACTGCGGCTCGGGCACAAGAGCACGGGGCGCAAGGAAAAGATCAAGGCGAAGCAGGAAGCGTTGCGTGGCGCGCTTGATGTATCGGATGCGCAATTCAACAAGCTGGCCAAGCGTCTGCCCGACAGCTACTGGATCGCCGAGGCGGAGGACATCCTGCTCCAGAATGCGCGCCACATATTGGCTGCGGGCAAGGCTTCACTCTCGATCAATGCCGAAGTGTATCCCGAGCGTGGTGCTACATTGATAACCGTATATGCCGCAGATCACCCCGGCCTGTTCTACCGGATGGCGGGCGCGATCTATCTGGCGGGGGGCAGCATCATCGACGCGCGTATCCATACGATGCGTGACGGTATGGCGCTCGATAATTTCCTGGTTCAGGACCCAGTCGGGCGGCCGTTCGACGATGCGGGGCAGCTCGCGCGGATCAAGCAGGCGATAGAGGATGCGCTGGCCAACAAGCAAAAGCTGCAACCCAAGCTGGAAGCGCGTCCATTGCCGCGCACACGCGCCGAAGCCTTTGATATTGCCGCCAATGTCATCATCGACAACAAGGCGTCCAACCGCTTCACAGTGATAGAGATTCATGCGCGGGATAAACCGGCGCTGCTGTTCAACCTGTCCTATGCGCTGTTCCAGTCCAAGGTGACCGTGCACAGTTCGCATATTTCGACCTATGGCGAGCGCGCGGTGGATACCTTCTACATCACCGATCTTCTGGGTGGAAAGATAGAGAGCAAAGCGCGCCTGCAGACGCTGGAGAAACGGTTGCTGGAGGCGGCTGAGGCGACTGTCGTGGAGCAGCTTGCGGCCTAGATGATTTCCATCGCCATGCCTTGACGCAGCAGAGGCAGCAGCTGGTCCATCTTTTCTCGAGCGATTGCGACACAGCCTTCGGTCGCCTTGGGTAAATCATGCGTATCAGGCACCCATATATGCCAGAAAATCGCGCTACCCATGCCGGGGACCGGCGGGGCATCATTATGGCCCAATACGATGACGATGTCATAGGCCGCGTCGTCCCGCTGTAGCCGCTCATGAGAGAAAGACCGGGGGAGCAGCACGGGGCGGTTATATGCCGGATCGTCCGCGCCATCCGACCAGCCGTCGCATTCACGCGTCCAGCGCCATGGGATATGCGGTGACGTTTGCAGTCTTACCTGTCCGGGCCTCAGCAGCGCGCCTCTTATCGGCCATATCCCAAGCGGCGTGCACCCATCGCCTTCCTTCTTGGCGGACGCTTCGCAGGCGCCGCCCTTGCCGATCGCGCAGGGAATGGCCGTATCGCCAAACGTCAATGTCCGCGCGTCGGTATCGACCCGCACTGCAACCGTCACAACTGATGCCCGGTGCGGTCGCGCTTGGTGTCGAGATAGCGGGCGTTATGGGGATTGGCCTCTATCGCGTGCGGAACACGCTCGGCCACATCTATCCCTTCAGCCTGCAACCCTTCGACCTTCGCCGGATTGTTGGTGAGCAGGCGTATTGTGGGGATCGACAGCAGCTTGAGCGTCTGCGACGCCACCGAGAAATCACGGGCGTCGATGGCAAAGCCCAGGCGCACATTGGCGTCTACTGTGTCAAAGCCCTGATCCTGCAACGCATAGGCGCGCAGCTTGTTGATGAGGCCAATGCCTCGCCCTTCCTGGCGCAGATAGAGCAGGACGCCCCATTGCGCACTCGCTATTTCATGCAGCGCGCCGTGCAATTGAGGGCCGCAATCGCATTTGAGCGACCCCAATACATCTCCGGTCAAACATTCGCTGTGCAGCCGCACGACCGGGATGCTGCCGTCACGCTTGCCGATGACAAGCGCCACATGCTCACGCGGATCGCCCGGTGAGCGAAATGCGACGATCTCGCTCGTTTCGGATGCCTCCACCGGCAGGCGCGCGCGCGTTGCAATATAGAGTTGCTCACCGCTGGCGAACATGTCGATGGCATCGGCGGACGCGCTGGCCTCAGCAGCGACAGGCGCGGGCGCGACGAAGAAACCGGGCATGATGCCCGCCAGTCGCGCGAGCTTGAGCGCAGCACTGGCGGCTTTGGGTGCGGTAATGGGCAGGGCACGATATGGCCCTTTGAGAGGCGTGGCGAGATCCTGAACCGGGTCGATAAGCGCCATCGCGTCGGCCAGATCTATCCATTTTTCCCGCGGCTTCGCGCTGGTTCGCGAGGCGAAGGGTCTGGGCGCGCGCGGATGATATCAATATATTGGCGCTGGCCTCAGGATCGAATTGCGGCAGGCTTTGCGCATCGGCACTCTCCACCGCGAGCACCGACACCGTGCCGTCGTCCGCCGTGACATCCACCGGCCAGCCGCGACGCAGTGCGTCGATGGCGCGGGCGACATCGCGGGCCGCCTTGGCGCTCATCAGAACACGAATTCCGTAATCAACGGGGCATGGTCCGACGGCTTTATCCAGCTGCGGCATGGCTCCGCCACGCGGTGCTTGATGGCCTTGCCCGCCAGCTCAGGGCTGACCCACATATGGTCGAGACGCCGGCCCCGGTCGGATGCGGCCCAATCTTTCGCGCGATAGCTCCACCACGTGTAGAGCCGCTCCGGCGCGGGGTAAAACTGGCGTCCGATATCGACCCAGTCATGCGCCGCCTGCAACTGTCCCAACAGATCGCATTCGACAGGCGTATGGCTGACGACGTCGATCAGCTGCTTGTGGCTCCATACGTCGCATTCCAGCGGAGCGATGTTGAAATCGCCGGTCAATATGGTGGGCTTGTCGAGGGTCTTGGACCAGTCGATCATCCGGCCTAGAAAATCGAGTTTCTGGCCGAATTTGGGGTTTTGTTCGCGGTCGGGAACATCGCCGCCGGCAGGAACATAGACATTTTCCAGCCGTATCCCGTTGTCCAGACTGACGCCGACGTGGCGCGCTTCGCCGTTCGCCTGCCAGCCGAGCCGGTCGTCCTCGCGGATCGGCACGCGGCTGATGATGGCGACACCGTGATGCATGGGCTGGCCGTGCAGAATCTGGTGATTATATCCCATCTGGCGAAACACGCCGCCGGGAAAGATATCGTCGACCACCTTGGTTTCCTGCAGGCAGAGTATATCGGGTGCTTCCTCGGTCAGGAACCGGGTTACGATGTCGATACGGGCACGGACGCTGTTAATGTTCCATGATGCAATTTTGAGATTTTGAGGCATGCCACTCCACTAGGGGGCATAGGCGAGCGACGCAAGCCGGGGGACGAAATATAAGACCCTCGCTCTGGGGGCTTAGAGCGAGGGTCTCGATGGGCGCTTTTTTGCGCGGTCGCAGAGAGAAGCCTCAGGTAACAGGGGGGAAGCCCGATGCCTCTCTCTGCGGTTGATTTCTTATACTCTGGTCTGGCTGTCGCCAGGATGAACGAATATGAATTTTGCGATTTTCGTCGTTGATTTGCGGCAGTTCAGCTGTTGGGCCTGCGACTGGTTATACGCGGGTCTTTCCAGCGGAATGTCGAGTCGGCGACGGGGCCATTATACCGGTGCTCCGACAGGCGGACCGCCGTGCGATTGCCCTGTGCATCGCGCGCCACCCATCCATATAGCTCCAGCCCCGCGGGTGCCGAGGATTTGCGATTGAACACCAGGGTGATAGTGCCGAATTCGGGCCGCTTGGGGTCGTGTGCCTCTACCGATAAAATGCGCTTGTCCCCGGTCTGTATAACCTTGCTGAATTTGGTGAAATCGCGTTTCGGGTTGATTAGCGCGCCGAGAGGTGAATTCTTGA
>CAYGOH010000146.1:0-4521 GCA_964351385.1 uncultured Sphingobium sp.
GATCGCAGCCCCATCCCAGATCGTCAGCCGGATCGCGATGATCCCACCCGCGAGGATCGCGCCGCGGTGGTGGCAAGTCATGTCCACGAACCATCCCATGATCACGACCACTGACGGAAAGGAGCCCTGATATGATGCCTTCCCATCAATCATTTCGAGCCCTTCCAGCAATCCTGATAGCGGGCGGTGCCCTCTTGGTTCCGAGAGCGTCCGTGGTGGCATCAGCCCTGCCTGTCGGCTCGGACGATGGCGAGCGGCAGATTGCGCGTTGCATTCATGAGGCTGCGGGCGGAAAGGCTTGGCTCGAAAAGACGCTTTGGGGCCTGAGAGATCAGGAGGCGGGCTGGATCGGCGCGGAAATCCGGAACACCAACGGCAGCCACGATCTCGGCCCGCTTCAGATCAACAGCTGGTGGGTGCCGAAGATTGCTGGCCTGATCGGCAGGCCGTCGAACCATGTTCGCCATTGGCTGCGTTTTGATCCCTGCTTCAATGCAGAGGCCGCGCGCTGGATCTTTTTGTCGGGGCTTTCGGCTACTGGTGACTATTGGGCTGCGGTAGGTCTCTATCATAGTCCAACCGCTTGGCGGCAACACCGCTATTCGGCGAGCGTTGCTCAGAATCTCACCAGGAGATTTGGTTCCGAGATTTTTGCGAGGACCCCACAATGAGAGTGTACCCTATTCGCATTTACCGGAGGAGGGGAGAGGGATCATGGGAGTGACCTTGCTCGCGTTTTCTGACCTCCAGAAGAAGGGAATCCCTTTCTCGCGCCAACATATTTTTCGACTGGTAAAGCGCGGAAGCTTTCCTGCTCCGGTGAAGCTCGGCCAAGGGACGAATCGCTGGATTGAGACTGAGATCGACGACTGGCTGGCGGCTCGGGCAGCGGCCAGGAAAGTCTATCCGCTGACAAGATAGCCGTTGCCATCCGAACTCCGAAAGAGATCGGCTTCCTTTCCGACGACCGTGATCATGAGAAAATCGCGGACATTTGGTGACCAAATTGGTGCCCAAACGCTGAGTGCAGAATTTTGCATTTGCTCCCAATTTCGTCTAAATATCTGAAAATAAATGAGAATTTTGGTGAGCCCTGCTGGGTTCGAACCAGCGACCTACTGATTAAAAGTCAGTTGCTCTACCGACTGAGCTAAGGGCCCACGAGGCGGAGCGGTTTCCGCTTGTGACTGGGAGCCACCTAGTAAGCGAGACGCGCGGGGTCAACCTGCTTTCCGCTTTCCGCGCGGCTTTTTCCAGCGGGCGGCGAGATGGCGCATGCTGAGCCCCGAAACCGGGTCGCGCCAGTGCGGTGCGATTTGCGCCAAGGGTTCAAGCACGAAGCCGCGGGTGCGGAAGGAGGGGTGGGGGACCACGAGGTCGTTATCGGCCCACATCCCGCCGCTCCACAGGATGATGTCGAGGTCGAGCGTGCGCGCTCCCCACGCGCGATGCCGCTTGCGCCCGGCCTTGTTCTCCATCTTCTGCAGCTTGGCGAGAAGCGCGTCCGGTTCAAGCTCCGTTTTCACAAGAACCACCGCGTTCGCATAGCGCCGTCGGGAAGGGCCGAGCGGCGCGGTTGCTCTGATCGCGGATGCAGCAATCAGTTTGAAGGATTTGCGCGAGAAGCGCGCAATCGCCTTTTCGACCAGCCGGTGCGGGCTCAGTTTGCGCGCGCGCGATTGATTGGAGCCAATGGCAATCGCATAGCTGTGGAGCCTCTTTGCCAATCAGATATCCTGCACCAGCCGCTGATAGAGATCGGGGCGGCGATCCCTGAAAAAGCCCATGCCCGCACGATGCTTGCGCGCGCGAGCAAGATCCAGCGTCGCGACGATCGCGCCGCTCTGCCAGTCCTCGACCTCGGCGGCGAAATCGCCCCATTCGTCGGTGATGAAGCTATGGCCGTAAAAGCTTTGGTCTGCGTCGCCTTCGCCTTCCTTACCGATACGGTTCGCAGCGATCACCGGCATGCAGTTGGAAACCGCATGGCCGATCATCGCCCGCCGCCACATGCGGCTGGTGTCGAGATCATCGTCATAAGGTTCCGAGCCGATGGCGGTCGGGAAGAACAACATTTCCGCGCCCATCAGCGCCATGACGCGCGCCGTTTCAGGATACCATTGATCCCAGCAGATGCCGACGCCGATCGTGCCATATTTCGTGGGCCAGACCTTGAATCCGGAATTGCCCGGCCGGAAATAATATTTCTCTTCATAGCCGGGGCCGTCGGGAATATGGGATTTGCGATAGAGCCCCATGATCTCGCCTGAATCGTCGATCATCGCCAGGCTGTTGTAGTGATGCTGACCGTCGCGCTCAAAAAAGCTGGTCGGGATATAGACCTGAAGCTCCTTGGCGAGCTTTTGCATTTCGGTAACCGCCGGGTGCTCACTAACAGGAAGCGCGCGCTCGAACAGCGTCTCGTCCTCGACCGTGCAGAAATAGGGGCCTTCGAACAGCTCGGGCGGCAGGATGATCCGCGCGCCCCGCGCAGCGGCATTGCGCACATGCTCGGCAACGAGCGCGATGTTCGACTCCCGGTCGTCGGTGAAGCTCAGTTGAAGGGCGGCGACAGTGGCTTTGGACATGCGCCGCCCTATGCCATGGTCAGTCGTTCGGCTCCAGCGCGAAATCGACGCGGACGAAGGCGTAGGATTGGTTCATGCCGGGCATGAAGGGGGGCGCGGCCGCCTGCTCGGCCATGACAGGAGCGGGGGCGACGCTCGCCATGCGCGCCGCGTCATAGGGGCGGGGAACGCCGCCGCCGCCCGCGCCATCCTGTATCGTCAGAACGCGCGAGATGTGCATGTTGGCGGCTTTGGCATAGGCTTCGGCCTTGGCATAGGCGGCCTTGTACGCTGCGCCGTAAGACGACAGCGCGACCTTTTCGGGATCGGCATTGGACAGGTTGGGGCCGGAAACGACATTCGCGCCCGCGTCGGTAGCCGCGGCGATAGCCGCGCTCACCTTGTCGACATCGCGCACGCGCACCTCGACCATATTGCTGGCCTGATATTTGCCTTTGTTCGGGCCGTAATCGAGACGAGAGACGTTCACGCTCTGGGTTTTGAGATCCTTGTCGCCGACCGAAAGTGCCTTCAGGGCATCCACGACCTTCGTCATCTTCTCATTATTCTTTTCAGTCGCGCTGCGCGATGTCGCTTCGATGGTAGAAAGCCCAACGGTGAAGAGTGCCTGATCGGGCCGGGTTTCGCTCTGGCCCGTGGGGTGACGGTTAGCAACACCTCTTCGCGATCAATGCCGCGGGGGTCGGGCGGCTGTTTCGAGCAGGCCGCCAGGGGGAGCGCCAATGCCGACGCTAACAAAAGCCGATTGAGCATATCCTTCTCCTTTTGGACAAGAAATGCGCAAGTGACGCTTTAGCTCCGCTGAACGGGCATCTGCTGGCTGGTGCAATGGAAGCTGCCGCCGCCCGCCAATATGCCATCGGAAGGCAGTGGGACGATATCGCGGTCCGGGAAAAAGGGCTTGAGCGCGTCGACCGCAGCATGATCATTGGGCGCGCCATAGATGGGCACGATGACGGCGGCGTTGCCGATCGTGAAGTTCATATAGCTTGCCGGTATCACGTTGCCGTCAACCTCTATGAGGCCGGGGGAGGGCATGGGTGCGACCGTCAGGCCGTGGGCCCTGGCGCGCGCGCTTGCATCGGCATAGATGGCGGCATTCGGATCATTGTCGGTCGTTGCCTCAGGAATGGCGATCACGCCGGGGGCAACGAAGCGCGCGAGATTGTCGACATGGCCATCGGTATGATCGTTGATGAGGCCATCGCCCAGCCACAGCATGTCGGTGAGGCCCAATGTGCCGGTTAGCAGCGTTTCTATCTGTCGCCGGTCGAGATCAGGGTTGCGGTTGGGATTGAGCAGGCATTGCTCGGTTGTGACGAAAAGCCCGGTGCCGTCCGTATCGACCGCGCCGCCCTCGAATATGAAAGGCGCTGCATGGTAGGGCAGCGATGTCGTGGCGGCAAGGCGCGCGCCGATATCCTCGTCGCCGGGCATCTGATATTTGCCGCCCCAGCCATTGAAACGAAAATCTGCCAGCGAGCGCTCGCCCGCCGTGTTCATGACGCAAATCGGTCCGGTGTCGCGCAGCCAGACATCGCCCAACCGCTCAACGACAATCTGCGTGTCGCTGGTCAGAAGCGCGCGCGCGGCATCGGCGCTCGCCTCATCATTGCAGACGAGGCGAACCTGCTCGCCTCTGCCGTTTGCGCGCACCGCATCGGCGAAACCTGCTATTTGCGCTTGTGCGCGCGACAGGGTAGCGGCGTCGCCCCATTCGTCAGCATTCCATGGAAAGCCGATCCACAGCCACTCATGCGGTTCCCATTCGGCGGGCATGCGGATGGTCATCAGATACTCCGGGTGGATCGGTGGCGGGAGGCGCGCTTATAGCCGATCCCGCCGGTCATACTAGTGTGGTGGATTTTAAATACGCGCCATTATAGCGGCTAGGACGAGAGCGTATTTCAAATCCATAAACCACACTAGAATC
>CAYGOH010000147.1:0-3952 GCA_964351385.1 uncultured Sphingobium sp.
CCGAGGGGCTATGAATTCGCGCGCTGCCTGGGTTGCGCTTGCGCCAACGGCGCTCGCCATTTCAGGCTCCGCATGTGCGCGGGAAAAACCGCCAAGACCGGTTCAGCCTAACCCGAGTGCTGTCTTTGCCACCGAGATCGCCTTCAATCGCCTTGCGCGGGAGGAGGGCCAATGGACCGCCTTTCGCGAAACCGCAGCCGATGATGCCGTGATGTTCGTGCCGCAACAGGTGAGTGCGAAAACATGGCTCAAGGATCGCGCCAACCCGCCCGCGCCTGTGCAATGGCAGCCCTATCGCATCTATGTGTCCTGCGACGGGCGCACAGCCGCATCCACCGGCGCGTGGCAGCGACCGGACGGAAGCGAAGGCTATTTCACGACGATCTGGCGGCTGGATGACAAGGATGAATGGCACTGGGTGCTCGACCATGGCGATGCGTTGAAGCAGCCTCTGGCGCCGCAGGATGCGGTGAAAGGCCGTGTCGCGACATGCAAGCGAGGGGAACGCAACCGCGATGCAGTGAAACCCGGAGAGCGCCCCGCTGATGAAAGCCTGATGTGGGACTATGTGGTCGGTGACGATGCAAGCCGCGCCGTGCGCGTGCGCATGTGGAATGGTGAAGGCTATGATCTTGTGATCGACGACAAGGTGGCTGCGCCATGATCGAGCTGTTCATTTCGGCCTTCATCACCCTGTTCGTGGTGATTGATCCACCGGGATGCGCGCCCATTTACGCGAGCATCACAAGCGAGGCATCGGCGCGGCAACGCCGGTCGATGGCGATCCGCGCCGTCGCGATTTCCGCGATCATCCTGCTGATCTTCGCGCTGTACGGCAAGCAATTGCTTGGTGTGCTTGGCATCAATCTCGATTCCTTCCGCATCGCGGGCGGCATCATGCTGTTCATGATCGCGCTCGACATGGTGTTTGAGAAACGCACGCAACGGCGCGAGGACCGCGCGCAAAAGATCATCGAAACCCCTGAGATAGAAGATGTCTCGGTATTCCCGATGGCGATGCCGATGATTGCCGGGCCGGGTTCCATCGCGACGGTCATGCTGTTGATGGCGCGCGCGGACGGATTTGAGGAACGCGCGGTTGTCCTCGGCGCGGTCGGTGTGAATTTGGTTTTGATGCTGGTTGCTCTCGTCGCGGCAGGGCCGATCATGGCTGTGCTGGGGCAGAAAATCGAAGCCGTAATTACGCGGTTGCTCGGCGTTCTATTGGCGGCGCTGGCCGTTCAATTCGTGATCGACGGGATCCGCGCCAGTTTCTGACGATTGGGTTGGATGCTTACGGTAGAGGACTGTCAGGAGACGGCAACATTGCGGACATAATTGGGGGTTCAGTTCGTTTGACTGCTACCATCTGACTAAGCCGCAGTTAGGGCATTTCCGCGGTAACAAGAACGGTTTAGCGCGTAAGAAGCTGCGCACAATTCCCTCAGAAAACATTCTCTGGTTAATGAAGAGTCCTTCTTTGCAGTTTTCACAAGTCGACTCCAACAGAAACACGCCGAGAACTCCTATTATAAAAACCCACAATAGAGCAGTCCACCCTTCACTTGTTGACGCAAACAAGCAAATAATAGCCCCTAATGCCTGGATGCCATAATAGAGCACTCTGTCCAGTGATTTTCCTTTATATTTCACGCCTGCAATTTCCCCTCTTGGCATCGCCTGTCGCGTTAAGAACGACGGAAGGCGATGCATATCAGCAAGGCGCTGGGAAGCAAATGTCCGCCTTCCACGACTAAGCGGACTTGGGCGAGAGTTACCTCCCGCCCCGCCCATTCAGGAACTAACTCGCGGCGACGTCCGCTTCGGTTACCGGCACGATCTTGATTTCGACGCGGCGGTTGGCAGATTTGCCTTCCTCCGTGGTGTTATCGGCAATCGGCTGGGTCTCGCCAAAGCCGCGCGTCGCCATGCGCGCGGATTGCACGCCATGAACGGATAGATAGTTGGCGACCGACTGGGCACGCCGCTCGGACAGGCCTTGGTTATAGGCGTCCGACCCGGTGCTGTCGGTATGCCCGTATATGTCGATATAGGTCTTCGGATATTCGGCCAATGTCGACGCCACTTCATTGAGCGTCGGCTGGAACTGGGGTTGTACCGCTGCGCTGTCCGTGGCGAAGGTGATGCCCGACGGCATACGGAGCAACAGATTGTCGCCATCACGGATGACATCGACGCCGGTTCCCGCCGTCTTTTCGCGCAGCTTGCGTTCCTGCGCATCCATATAGGCGCCGATACCCGCACCGGCGACTGCGCCAATGCCCGCGCCGACAATCTTCTCGGTGCGGTCATTCTTGCCGCCGACCAGATCACCCAGCAGATAACCGCCCAGCGCGCCGCCGACACCGCCGATGGCGGCCTTGGAAATTTTCCTCTCACCCGTAACCGGGTCGGTGGTGCATGCCGAGGTTGCAAGCGCTGCGGCCAGAACTGTGCCAATCGTGATCGAAAATGAATTTCTCATCGTGTCTCTTTCCAAAAAACTGTCTTCACGCCCCGTATAAGAGCATCTGACACGTCGAATTGTTCCATTGGCGACATGAACGCGGCCTGACTTCACAATGGTTGTACATTGAAAAAAATCCCGGCATTAAGACGGCGACACCATGGATTCTATGCCTCCTCTGACGCCCTTCCCATGGGCGGATGTCTTGATGATATTGGCGCTGGTCGCGCTGAATGGACTGTTCGCGATGTCGGAACTCGCGATCGTATCCGCGCGCCGGCCACGGTTGCAGGCGGCGCAGAAGGCAGGGAAAGGCGGCGCGGATGCCGCGCTTCGGCTCGCCCAAGACCCGGGGAAGTTCCTCTCGACCGTCCAGATCGGCATCACCCTGATCGGCATATTGGCGGGCGCCTATTCCGGAGCGAGCCTCGGTCAGCCGGTGGCGGATCGTCTGGCGGTGTTCGGTCTGGATGCCGAAGTCGCGACCAGTGCCGGTTTCGCGATTGTCATTGGCCTGACCACATTCGCCTCCCTGATCGTGGGGGAACTGGTGCCCAAACAGTTCGCGTTGCGCTCGCCTGAACCGATCGCCCTGTTGACCGCGCGGCCTATGCTGGTGCTGTCGCGCGTCGCCGCGCCGCTGGTGTGGCTGCTCGATGGGACGTCGGCGCTGATTTTCCGATTGCTGCGGATGGATCGGGAATCGCAGGAGCATGTGACAGCGGAGGAGCTGCATCTGATCGTTGCCGAAGCGACCAAATCCGGTGTGATCGAGGAAAGCGAGCGCGCGATCATATCCGGCGTCGTTCGCCTTGCCGACCGTCCGGTGCGGGAGGTCATGACGCCGCGCACTGATGTCGACTGGATTGATGTAGAGGCCAGCGCGCGCGACTTGCGAGCGCGTTTGCTGGAAACGCCGCACACCCGCTTGCCGGTCGGGCAGGGCTCGGTCGAGGAAGTGATCGGCGTCGTGCAGGCGCGCGACATCATGACGGCGCTGCTGAAACGGCAAAAGATCGACGTGCGGGCGCTAATGCAGCCCGTGGAAGTCGTCCCTGACCAGGTGGATGCGATGGACGCGCTGGAGGTGTTGCGCCGGTCGGATGTGCCGATGGTCATGGTGCACGACGAATATGGTCATTTCGAAGGCATCGTGACGCCCTCCGACCTGCTCTCGGCTATTGCAGGCAGCTTCGCTTCCGATGCGGATCTCTATGATGAACCCGATATCGTCGAGCGGGATAACGGCAGTCTGCTGGTTTCCGGCCAGTTTGCGATGGACCAGCTGGCCGACAGAATCGGCCTCAATCTGCCCGAAGACCGCGATTATGCAACTGTCGCGGGGCATGCGCTGTGGCAGCTGAAGCACCTGCCTGAAGTCGGCGAGACATTCGAGGATCAGGGCTGGCTGTTCGAGATCGTCGATATGGATGGCCGCAAGATCGACCGCCTACTGATCACGCCCTTGTCATTGAACTGAGCGCA
>CAYGOH010000147.1:4039-4435 GCA_964351385.1 uncultured Sphingobium sp.
CTGTCGCTTTCGCTGCGGTCGAAGCGCAACAGGAATTCCTCCAGATTTCCGGCGGCCAGTAGCTGAGCCTGTTCAACCCACTGGTCACGCTCGATCCGCCCTGAGAATGCGCCGAGATGCTTGTCTACCTCAACAATGTCGGCCTTTTCCCACTGCGCGATCTGGTCGAAGCGTGTGATGCCGAGTGACAGAAGGAGTGTGTTGAGCTTTGGGCCGACGCCTTTCAGTACCATGAGATTGTCCGGCTTCCCGCTTGCAGCGGCAATTGCGGGTCCGTCAGGAAGGGGCGTGAAGGCGGGGGGAGCGACTGCAGGCTGCTTATCGACTGGCTCAGGCACAATCGGCTCAATCACGTCATGATAGGGGTCGTCCGCATCGCGGAATGGCGCCGCCATC
>CAYGOH010000148.1:0-4295 GCA_964351385.1 uncultured Sphingobium sp.
CGCCCGTTGCGCCACGTCCCAGTGAATCGCTTCGGCCTGTCGCCCGAACGCATAAAGACCCTGCTGATCGAAATAGGCCGCCGTAAAGCCGGGCTCCCAATAGGGAGAAAAGCGCCACGGGCCATAATCGAAGCTCTCGCCCGTGACGTTGATATTGTCGCTGTTCAACACCCCATGCACAAATCCTGCGACCATATAACTCGCCGCGAGATCGGCGGTACGTTCGACGACGAGGTTCAGAAGTTGCGCTCCGGGTTCGTCATCGGGAGAAACCCCATACAGCCGGGTCAGCACATAATCGGTCAGCGCCGCGATCAGCGTTTCATCGCCCAGCGCCGCCGCGCGCTGAAAACTGCCGATGCGGATATGGGAGTGCGACAGGCGCACCAGTACGGCGGAGCGCGTGGGGGAGGGCTCGTCATTGCGCTGAAGCGCTTCGCCCGTTTCGATCAGCGAGAAGGTCTTGGAGGTCGGCACGCCCAGCGCCTCCAACATTTCCGTCGCCAATATCTCGCGAACGCCGCCCTTCAGCGTCAGTCGACCGTCGCCAAATCGGCTATAGGGCGTCTGACCGGATCCCTTGGTGCCGAGGTCCATCAAACGCCCGAGATGATCGCGCATCTGTGCGAACAGAAAGCCGCGTCCATCGCCGATGTCTGGGTTATAGACGCGAAACTGGTGCCCGTGATAGCGCAGCGCCAGCGGTGTTGGCAGTGATCCTTCCAACGGTGCGAAAGCACCGAAATGCCCGGTCCACTGCGCGTCGTCCAGGTGATCCAGCCCCACAGAGGGCGACCAGCGGTCATTGCGAAAGCGCAGCAGGGTTTGCGGAAACTGCGCGGCCGTCACCGCATCGCCGATCCCGTCGAGATCGAGAATATCGGTGGCGGGCGTGAATTTGGCGGGTTGCGGGGTGATGATCATACGGCAATATGGGGCACTACCGAGGGAGAGTTCAACCATGGCGGACGGCGCGGACAAAATCTGGACCGACAAATATTGGTGGTCGATGGATGGCCTGCGCCTGCATTACCGCGATTATGCGGCGGACGAGGCGCATGCATCGCGCCCGGCCTTGCTCTGCCTGCCGGGCCTGACGCGCAACGCGCGCGATTTCGAAAATCTCGCCCGGCGCTATGCCGGTTCATGGCGGGTCATCTGCCCGGAAATGCGCGGGCGTGCCGAAAGCGCCTATTCCAAAGACCCGATGACATACGTCCCGCTCACCTATGTGCAGGATATGGAGCGGCTGCTGACCGATCTGGCGCTGAAGCGTTTCGTGGCCATCGGCACATCGCTGGGCGGCATCATGACGATGGTGATGGCGCCGACCCATGTCGATCGCATGGCGGGCGCTGTCCTGAACGACATCGGTCCCGATATCGAGAAAGAAGGGCTCGACCGCATCAAGACCTATGTCGGTTCGGGCAGCGCGCACCCGACATGGGTGCATGCGGCCCGCGCGCTCGCTGAATCGTCAGCCGATATCTACCCCGACTATAAGCTCGAAGACTGGCTAGCGATGGCGAAGCGGCTCTACCGGTTGAACAGCGGCGGGCGAATCGTGCTGGATTACGACATGCGTGTTGCAGAGCCGTTGAAGGTGCCGGGCAACGAGGCGGGCGTCGACATGTGGCCGGTCATGGCGGCCTTTCGCGACATCCCGACCCTGATCTTGCGCGGCGAATTGTCCGACCTGATGAGCGATACCACCGCGCAACGCATGCATCGGGAGATCGGCGAACAGGCCGAGGTCGTTACCGTACCCGGCGTCGGCCACGCCCCCACGCTCGATGAACCAGAGGCAGTCGCCGCCATCGATCGCCTGCTGGAGCGGGTGCTGGCGCATGGGCGCTGACCCCGCCACCCCTCATATTCTTCATCTCCACAGCGCATTCAATCTGGGCGGCAAAGAGGCGCGGGCCATCCGGTTAATGAATATCTGGGGCGACCGCGCGCGGCATAGCGTGGTCAGCGGCGATCCTGACGCGATGGGCGCCCGGTCTGCGATTAGGTCGGAAGTTCAATGCGATTTTCCAGGCGAAACCGCGCCACCCTTGCGCGGCAGACCCAGCCTGTCGCGATATCGGCGGCTGGCGCGCTTCATGGCTGGGTTCGATCTTGTCCTCACCTATAATTGGGGCGCGATGGATGCGGTGATGGCACACAAGCTGTTTGCGCCGTTCAAACGGATGCCGCCGCTCATCCATCATGAAGACGGCTTCAATGAGGATGAGGCAGAGCGGCTGAAGCCACAGCGCAACCTGTTTCGCCGGGCTGCGTTGGCGCGGGCGCATGCGCTCGTCGTCCCGTCGAAGCGACTGCAGAACATCGCCCTTTCGGCCTGGCATCAGCCCGCGCGGCGGATTTACCTTATCCCGAATGGCATCGATGTGCCTGCCTATGCAACGGCACCTCAACCCGACGCGATACCCGGTTTTGCTCGGACACCCGGCAAGACGGTGATCGGCACGGTTGCTGGCCTTCGCGCTGTCAAGAACCTGCCGCGTCTGGTGCGTGCGGTCGCGCCATTGGCCGACAAAGTCCAGCTTGTGATTGTAGGCGAGGGCCCCGAACACGATGCCATCGCCCGACAAGCATCGGATCTGGGGTTCGATGGGCTATGTCTGCCCGGATTTCTCCCCGAGCCAAGGAAATATATCGGCCTTTTCGATATATTCGCGCTGTCTTCGGACAGCGAGCAATTTCCGATATCTCTGATCGAAGCGATGGCGGCCGGGCTGCCTGTCGTATCGCCGGCGGTCGGTGACGTCATGGACATGGTCGCCGAACCGAACAGGCCCTTGATTTGCGCGAAGGGCGATGAGACTGCGTTGGCCAGCGGTCTGGCCGAGCTTGTGGCCGACCCTGAAAGGCGTCACCGGATCGGTCGGGCTAACCGGGACAAGGCCGGGTTGTGCTATGATGAGGCAGATATGGTGTCGCGCTATGCTGCGTTATATGGATGCGCCATGGGGCGTCCGGACGCCTTGATGACAAGGTAACGGGCTATTGAGGGCAAGCGCCGCACTTTTTACATGCGTGAGGCACAGAAATTGGTATAGGCGGCGGTCATTATAAAAATCGCGGGTCGATTTTGGGAGCGAAAATGGTGTTCAAGGGTTTGAAACCCATCAATTACGGTGGTCGCGAAGTATGGCCGCTGGTCGAGGGCGGCAAGGGTGTCGCTGCTACCAATCATATGAGTTCGGGCGCATGGGCGGCAGCCGGCGGCATCGGCACGGTGTCGGCGGTCAATGCCGACAGCTATGACGCGCTGGGCAATCCGATCCCGCAAATCTATTCGGGCAAAACCCGCCGCGACCGGCATGAAGAACTGGTCGCCTATGCCATTGAGGGGGCCGTCGAACAGGTAAAACGGGCCTTTGAGATTTCAGGCGGCAAGGGCGCGATCAATATCAACGTTTTGTGGGAAATGGGCGGCGCGCAGCGTGTGCTCCACGGCGTGCTTGAACGCACCAAGGGCATGGTCGCAGGCGTCACCTGCGGCGCGGGCATGCCCTACAAGCTGTCGGAAATTGCTGCGCAATATGGCGTCTATTATCTGCCTATCGTCAGTTCGGGCCGTGCGTTCCGCGCGCTATGGAAGCGCGCCTACAGCAAGGCGGCGGAATGGCTGGCAGCGGTTGTGTATGAAGCCCCGTGGCTCGCGGGTGGTCACAACGGCCTCTCCAATGCCGAAGATCCGACCAAGCCGGAAGACCCCTATCCGCGCGTCAAGGCGCTGCGCGACACCATGCGCGAGGGCGGGATTTCCGACGACGTGCCCATCGTGATGGCCGGCGGTGTCTGGTATTTGCGCGACTGGAGCGACTGGATCGACAATCCCGAGCTGGGCAGCATCGCCTTTCAGTTCGGCACGCGCCCGCTTTTGACGCAGGAAAGTCCGATCCCGCAGCTCTGGAAGGACAAGCTGACCACGCTGGATGAAGGCGATATCCTGCTGCACCGCTTTTCACCCACCGGATTTTATTCCTCAGCAGTGCGCACTCCGTTCCTGCGCAGCCTGGAAGCACGTTCGGAACGCCAGATCGCCTTCAGTAGGGAGCAGGCTGGCGATCACACGCACCAGCTCGATGTCGGCGTGAAGGGCAAGAATTTCTGGGTGACACCCAATGACCTGCAACGTGCGCGGCAATGGGTCGGTGCAGGCTTCACCAATGCTCTCAAAACGCCGGACAATACGCTGGTGTTCGTGACGGACGAAGAGCGGGCGGAGATCCGCAAGGATCAGACCGATTGCATGGGCTGCCTGTCGCATTGCGGGTTCTCCT
>CAYGOH010000149.1:0-4229 GCA_964351385.1 uncultured Sphingobium sp.
CAGGCCATCGAACAGCTTGCACGGCGCGGTAATGTCAATGAACGCGCGGCCGAATTCGCCACCCTCGCCGCCCTCTACCTTGCCGCCGAGCTGCTCCATCATCGTCTGCTGACCGTAGCAAATACCGAGGATGGGAACGCCTGCATCAAAGAAATGCTGCGGCGCGCGCGGGCTATCGTCCCACATCACGGAGCTCGGGCCGCCCGACAGGATAATGCCTTGGGGCTTCATCCTCTCATAGGCTTCGGCTGCGGCGCTGAATGGCGCGATTTCCGAATAAACGCCTGCTTCCCGCACACGGCGGGCGATCAGTTGCGTCACCTGACTGCCGAAATCGACGATGAGGATCGACTGGTGGCTGGCGGGCGCTGTCATGGGAATCGGCCTTCGGACTTGAGGAAACAAGTCAGCCGGTTAAGCGCCTATCCCACGCCTGTCCAGTCGTCGCTGGATTCAGGTGACATAGTCGCGCACATCGACGCGCACCACACGGCCACCTTCATACGAACAGGTGAAGTTTTTCTGGAGGCCGCTTCTGTCCTGATAGGCGCGGCGATGCTCCAGGCTTCCCTGAATTCGCCAGCCATCGCCCCCCGAAGAGCGCGGTTCTTCGACATCGACGATCTCAGCGAAACCGCCATCGCGCTCGGCCTCGTCGCGCGCCGCCGACGCGCAGGCATTCACCGCCTCATCCTCGTCATATCCTGCCGCAAAATCATCGGACCGGGTATCGTCGCGCCGATAGTCCGGGTCATAGTCGCGATCAGAGCTGCGCGTTGATCTTTTGTCCTTGTTGGCGGAACTGGCGATCACCGCCACCGCGCCAAGCACTGCGGCAATACCAATGACATCGCCCGCATCAAGGCCGCGATGATGGCGATAATGACGACCACGATAGGGGCTGCCATACCAGCCGCCGCCATATCCGTATCCATAGCCGGGGTGGCGATACCGGTCCCGCGCCGCTGCCGGAGAGACGCTGGCGGCAATCACAGCCGTGACGGCCAAAAGCGCGAGTGCGCGCTCCATCCATTTTCCATGCCGACCGTGCATCGCAACCACCCTTTTCAAGCGTCCATCACGCGAGTCTGGCAAATAATAAAACGCGCTAGCTGTCAGGCAACTGAACGGCGTTTCAGTCTATCGCCTCGATGGGCAGGCCCGTCCATCGCGCCAGAAAGGCATAGGCATCGGAATATTCTTCGATCACCTTGTCGGTCGGCTTGCCCGACCCATGGCCCGCGCGCGTTTCGATGCGGATAAGGTGCGGCTTGTCACCGATATCCGCGGCCTGCAATGCGGCCGCATATTTGAAGCTGTGCCCAGGCACCACGCGGTCGTCCGTGTCCGCCGTGGTCACAAGGATCGCGGGATAGTCCGTGCCGTCGTGTATATTGTGATAGGGCGAATAGGCGCGCAGCACGCGGAAGTCATCTTCCTTGTCCGGATAGCCATAATCATCGACCCAATACCGCCCGGCGGTGAACTGGTCGAAGCGCAGCATGTCCATCACGCCGACAGCAGGCAGCGCGGCAGCAAACAGGTCGGGCCGCTGATTGACGACCGCACCGACGAGAAGTCCCCCGTTCGACCGGCCTTCGATCGCGAGCTGCCCCTTGCCGGTATAGCCATTGTCGATCAGATATTCGCCAGCCGCGATGAAATCATCGAACACATTCTGCTTGTTGGCCAGCCGCCCCGCCTCATGCCATTCGCGCCCGAATTCGCCGCCGCCGCGCAGGTTGGCAATGGCGATCACCCCGCCCTGCTCCAGCCATGCCATGCGCGTCGCAGAATAGCCGGGCAGCAGAGAGATATTGAAGCCGCCATAGCCATAGAGCAACGTCGGAGCCGCCGTCCGGGTCCGCGCCAGTGTCTTTTTGCGTACGATGAACATGGGCACCTTGGTCCCGTCCTTCGACGCATAGAAAAGCTGCTCTTCCAGATAATCGTCCGGATTGAATGCCAACTTGGGTCGGGCAAACTCCTCAATTTCTATCGTGTCGGTATTGAAGCGGTAAATCGTACCGGGCGATGTGAAGCCTGAAAAATGGAAGAAGGTTTCCGGGTCGCCCGCCTTGCCGCCAAATCCGGCGGCGGTGCCGAGCCCCGGCAATGGCACGTCGCGCACCGGCGTGCCGTCCAGCTCGACCAGTTCGGCGGTGGACTGCGCCCGGCTGATATAGGCGAGGATGATCCGGCGACCAACCATTGATGCGCCGACCAACGTATCGGCCTGTTGCGGTACTATTTCGACCGGCGACAAGCGGCGGCGAGTGGCATCGAACCGCACCAGCCGTGAACGCGGCGCATCCAGATCCGTCACAAACCACATCTGGCTGCCGATGCTGCCGACCAGCTTCCATTCGTGCTTCATTCCACGAATAAGGCGTCGCGGCTTCCAATCCGGATCGGAGAGGTCAATCAGAGTTATCTCGTACCGCGGGTCCGTGCCCTCCTGCGCGGTGATGACGAGCCAGTCGCCATCATCGGTCACCTGCGCAGTGTGACGCCACTTGGGATGGCGCGGCGTATCGAACACCAGCTTATCTTCGCTCTGGTCCGTGCCGAGCCGATGATAATAGATCGCCGAGTTGAGATCGGGCGCCTGAAATTCCGCCCCCTGCTCGGGTTGCGGAAAGCGGGAATAGAAAAAGCCTTCGCCGGCCTTGTCCCATTCCAGCGCGGAAAACTTCACCCATTGGACCGCATCCGGCAACAGCGTTCCGTCATCCACGCGCAGCACATGCAGCGTCCGCCAGTCGCTTCCGCCCTCCTGTACCGCATAAACAACATATTCGCCGTCCATCGACGGCGCCCATTCGGCGAGCGCGGTTGCGCCGTCTTTGGCAAACTCATTGGGATCGATGAGTTCGCGCGCAGGGCCATTCCACGCATCGCGAACATAGAGCGGTGACTGGTTCTGCAGGCCGCTATTGTGCGCATAAAAATACCGGTTTCCGGCCTTCCGCGGCACGGAATAGCGCTCATAATTGAACAGCGCTTCCATCCGGTCCTTCATAACCGAGCGCCCGGGCAGCTGATCGAGATACTGGTCGGTCACCGCATTTTCGGCCGTCACCCATGCCCTGACTTCCCGGTCGTTCCGCACATCATTTTCGAGCCAGCGATAGGGATCGGCAATTTGCTCGCCGAATTTTTCCTCCACCAGATTGTCCCGGCGGGTTTTCGGATAGGTGAAGGTCGGCATTGCGCGGGAACTCGACACAAGAGGGGTATGATAGGGCACCGGTGCGCTATCGGGCGTATGCGCCTGTTCCTGCCGTGCAGACGCTGTCACGCAGGCCAGAACCAATCCAACGCACCCGATACAGAGTTTTTTGGCCGACAGCCTGGGCGTCATCGTCTTTCACCTCTCCTTGGCGTCAAAGACTACGCCTCCGCCTCATCTTTTCAAGCGGCCAAGAAAAAAGGCCCCGTAATCCTACGGAGCCTTTTTTAATTTCAGCGATGGAATGAGTCTCAGGCTGCGCCTTCGAGTTCCTCTTCCTCTGCGCCCTGAACCGGCCCGCTATCAAGGCCCTTCGCCCCTTCGTCACGGTCAACCAGCTCGATCACGGCGATCGGAGCGGCGTCGGACGCGCGATAGCCCGCCTTGATGACGCGCGTGTAGCCGCCGTTGCGGTCCTTGTAACGCTCGGCCAGCACGTCAAACAGCTTGGTCAACTGCGCGTCGTCCATCAGGCGCGACTGCGCCAAACGGCGGTTGGAAAGGCCGCCGCGCTTTGCGAGCGTGATCAGCTTTTCGACATAGGGGCGCAGTTCCTTGGCTTTCGCAACACCCGTCGTGATCTGCTCATGCTTGATGAGCGACGCGGCCAAATTGCGCAGCAGCGCATTGCGATGCCCGGTCGAGCGCTGAAGCTTACGATGTCCAACTTTATGACGCATATTTCATTCCTTCGTTCGTAATGGGCCCGTGCGAGGTAGCCCGTTCCTGGCGGTGTTGATCACAAGGCCACCGCCCAAAGCCTCTAAACCACTGCCGTAAACCGATTGGCATTTCGTCCGGATGGAGCCGAGAAGTCTGATGTTCGAGAGCCGGAGCGCAGCGTACTTTAAGGTACGTGAGCACTGGATCGGAGAAAATCGGGCTTCGCAGGCCCGTCAGGGCGGAATGCCGACGGTTTACCCCATCAGCTCTTGTTCAAGCTTCTTGGCCATTTCCTCGATGTTCTCAGGCGGCCAGCCGGGGATGTCCATACCGA
>CAYGOH010000150.1:0-1858 GCA_964351385.1 uncultured Sphingobium sp.
CCCTACGGGATCCCTGCGCTATCCGCCGGGGCAAGCGCAGTCGGGCCATGAAGAAGGGCGCGCCCTGGGCAAACCCGCATGATGAACGCGATCCTGTCCTCCTTCGGCGCATCGGAGCGCATCGCCCGCAAGGCACGGAGCCGCTGGCTGCCGGAAGGGCGGCGCGGCCCGATGCCGTGGATCATCGCGATCATATTGTTCCTGACGATATTATCCGCCGCCGCTGCTCTTGGCCTGGGTCACGCGCTTTCCCAGATGCGCGGAGAGCTGGCGGGCGGATATACGATCCAGCTCGTCGAGGCCGACGCGGCAAAACGAGACGCGCAGGTCGAAGCGCTCAAAGGGTTTCTGAACAAGGATGCGAATATCGAGCATTTCGACGTCGTTCCGCGTGCGCAGTTGCAGAAGCAGCGCGAACCCTGAATCGGCGGCGCATTGGGACAGGACGAGCTGCCGATACCCGCACTGATCGACGTAACCGTCAAACAAGGCACCAGTCAGCAGCAGG
The DNA here is from genome assembly GCA_964351385.1 of uncultured Sphingobium sp. Taxonomy (GTDB): domain Bacteria; phylum Pseudomonadota; class Alphaproteobacteria; order Sphingomonadales; family Sphingomonadaceae; genus Sphingobium. Next base: position 509 of record CAYGOH010000150.1, read on the forward strand.
TTGCGGCCATGACCAAGGCCATCAGGCAGGCCGCACCATCGGCGCGCGTGGACGCGCATCAGAGCTACCTCGCCCCTGTCGAGGAAACGATGCGCGTCATGATGTGGCTCGCGGTCGCGTTGGTGGTTCTGATGATATTCGTGACCGGAGCGGTCGTTACGCTGGCAATGCGCAGCGCCCATGAAACCCACCGCCCCACGATCGACATCATGCATCTGCTCGGCGCTACCGATATTCAGGTCGCGCGGCTGTTCCAGCAGCGCATGGCGTTCGATGCGCTGTTCGGCGGAGCGGTTGCGCTTGCCGCCGCGCTCCCGCTTTTATGGCTGCTCGGCAACCGGATCAACGCCGCGCAATCCGAGCTGATGGGAATGATGTCCCTGCCGCTTTTCTATTGGGGCATCATTGTGATGATTCCCATTGCCGGCGTTCTCTATGCCGTGCTGGTCGCGCGCCTCACGGTGCAGCGCACGCTGGAGCGTAGCCTGTGATAACCCGGTTTGCCGCCTTTATCGCTCTTGTCTGGGCGCTGGGTTTTGCATGGTTCGCCATCTTCCTGCCCCAGCCGCTCGACGGGCGCACGACCGACGCCATTGTGGTGCTGACCGGCAGCGGCGGGCGCATCGACCGGGGCCTGGAACTGATGCAGGCCGGTGCGGCCAAGCGCATGCTGATTTCCGGCGTCGACAGGTCCGTACGCCCGCATGAGCTGGCGGTGCAATATGATGTGCCGGACAAGTTGCTGAATTGCTGCGTCACCTTGGGCCGGGAAGCCATCGACACACGTTCCAATGGCATTGAAACAGCGCGCTGGCTGGAAAAGCGGGGATATGACACGGTGCGTCTCATCACATCAGACTGGCATATGCGCCGCGCCGCGTTCGAGCTGGAGCAGACGCTGCCCGCCAATATCGTGATGGTGTACGACGCCGTGCCCAGCCGCCCGAGCTTCGGCACATTGTTCAAGGAATATCACAAATATATATTGCGCCGCATCGCTGCGCTGATCGGCATTTGACGTCATGGCCTCCCTGCCCGTACGGTTCGTGCGCTCCTCTATATTTGCGGTCCTTTTTTACCCGATAACCGCGATTTATGTGACCCTTGCCGCCATAGGCGGTCTTTTCGGCGATCGCCCGATGCACCGGATTGTGACGTCATGGGCGCAATCCCACCGCCTGCTGTGCAGAATAGTTCTGCGGCAGAAAACGCAGATCATCGGCGCATTGCCCAAAGGCCAGATGCTCTATGTCTTCAAGCATGAGTCGATGTTTGAGACGATCGACATGCTGTGCATGATCGACGCGCCCGTCGTCATCGCCAAGCAGGAGCTGCTCAACATTCCCGCTT
>CAYGOH010000150.1:1931-4175 GCA_964351385.1 uncultured Sphingobium sp.
CGCGCAACAGGCAGGCCGATTTGCCTGTTCCCCGAAGGCACCCGCGTACCCCATGGCGAAACCCCGCCGGTCAAGGCCGGATTTGCCGCGCTATACCAGCTGCTCAAGCTGCCGGTCGTGCCGATTGCCGTCGACAGCGGGCTTTATTCCCCGCGCCGCAGCTTCATCAAGAAACCGGGTACGATACACTATAAGGTTGGTGAGATCATTCCGCCCGGCCTGCCGCGCGGCGAAGCCGAGGCCCGCGTTCACGCGGCCATCAACGCCCTGAACGATCCCGCGGGGGATAGACAAGCGCCCCCGACATGATAGGCGGTCAGCGATGAAGACTTTGGGAATCATCGGTTTCGGCCAGTTTGGCCGTTTGGCCGCCGCCACGCTCGCGGACCGGTTCGACATCGGCATATATGATGTGCAGCTTGATGGCGCGGATATCAGCTCGGCAGGCTTTTCTCCGCTGCCGCTGGAAAAGGCGGCTGCATGCGATGTGGTACTCCTCGCCGTGCCGGTTCAGGTGCTGGAACGTCTTATTCTCGATATAGCGCCAATGGTGCGCCCCGGCGCGACCGTGATTGATGTCGCCTCGGTCAAGATGCTGCCGTCACGGTGGCTGAGCGATCACCTGCCCGCCGCCACGCATATTGTCGCCACGCACCCGCTATTCGGCCCGCAAAGCGCAGCGCGCGACGGTCTGGCGGGGCGGCAGCTGGTCATATGCCCGATCCGGGGCGAACAGCATCTCAAGGTCGCGGCTCTGGGCGAAGAGCTGGGCCTGCGCGTGCGCATTACGACCGCCGAAGAGCATGACCGGGAAATGGCCTATGTGCAGGCGCTGACCCACTTGATCGGGCGCAGCTTATCCGCGATGGATATTCCCGATGAGTCGCTCAAAACGCAGACCTATCAGCATCTGCTCGATATGACGGGCCTGATCGGCAATGACAGTTTCGAGCTGTTCACCGCGATCCAGACGATGAACCCGTTTGCGCGCGGCGTGGTCGATGAATTTGTAGCTCAGGCCAGCGAGCTGCTTGCGAAAACCGACACCTAACCTGCGCTTTCCGCCATTTCGCGCACGATCCGGGCGACATCGCCCATCTGCGCCTGCGTACCGATGGTGATGCGCAGCGCATTGGGCAGCCCCTGCCCCGGTAGCCAGCGCACCGCATAACCCGCCGCCATCAACCCCTGATAGGCCTGCTCAGCCGACAGCGCGCCTTCAAAAAGCACCAGTAGGAAGTTCGCCTTGCTGGGCACCACCGAAATGCCATGATTGCCCAGCGCGCTCATCGCATCGCTGAACCGGTCACGCTCGCGGCTGTTGCTTTCGCGGCAGGCCTCGACCCATTCGACATCGGCAATGGCGGCGGCGGCGGCAGCCTGCCCCGCTGTCGCCAGCCCGTGGATTTTGGAGAAAGTGCGTGTGACTAGAACGTTGGACGCATTCGCCGCCAGTTCCAGCCCGCCATCATCCTCTTCCGGCGTCAGATATTCGGCATAGGCCTGATCAAGCACGAACAGGACATCGCTGGGTAACGCGGCGTGCAACCGCGCGATTTCCGCGCGCGGCGTCATCGTGCCCGTCGGATTGTTGGGATTGGCGAGAAACACGACCTTCGTCTTGTCCGTCACGCAGGCGAGCAGCGCATCGACATCGGTGCCATAATCCTTGTCCGGCGCAATGACCGGAACAGCGCCGACCCTGCGCGCCGCGATGTCATAGACCGCGAACCCGTACCGCACATAGATGATCTCATCGCCCGGTCCCGCATAGGCGCTGGCGGCGATATGGAGCAGCTCGTCCGACCCCGTGCCATAGATGACCCGCGCCGGGTCGAGCCCATGACGCTTCGCAATGGCTTCGCGCAGTATTGCCGCTCCGGGATCGGGGTATGCCGCCAGGTCATGGCCGGCCTGCGCGAAGGCGTGACGCGCAGCCTCGCCAGTACCAGCCGGATTTTCATTGGCGGACAGCTTGATGACTTCCCTGCCGTCATCGCTTTTAGCCTTGCCCGGAACATAGGCCGCTATGGCGGAGATCCATTCCTTGGGAACCGGGCCAGCAGAATTTCGGAGCGTGCTCATCGCCCCGCCTTAGCTGCAATGTGAAGGCGCGAAAAGAGAAATGGCCCGGCTTCTCGGGGAGAGAGCATAATTATGGCCCTAATGCGCAATTAACTACATCCGGCAATCATGAAATCAACATTATATCCTATGAATGGGAGAATGAGGCCGGGTTTCGCC
>CAYGOH010000151.1:0-3927 GCA_964351385.1 uncultured Sphingobium sp.
AGGCGAAGGAAGCCGGTTACAAGGTCAAGGCGGGCACCTTCCCGTTCATCGGCAATGGCAAGGCGATCGCACTGGGTGAGGCGGAAGGCTTCATCAAGACCGTGTTTGACGAGACGACCGGAGAGTTGCTCGGCGCGCATATGATCGGTGCGGAAGTGACCGAACTCATTCAGGGCTATGTCGTCGGCAAGACGCTGGAAACCACTGAGGTTGAGCTTATGAACACGGTGTTCCCGCATCCCACCCTGTCGGAAATGATGCATGAAAGCGTGCTGGCTGCCTATGGACGGGCGTTGCATATCTGACACGCGCAACAAGGCGGCAGGGGTACGCCTTCGCGCTGTGAACGATCATTTGAACGGAAGGGGTGAGAAGTGGTGAAACGGCGCTTTTTGTCACTCCTGCTCTGCTGGGCGCTTCTGGCGCCCTCGTCGCTATCGGCGCACAGTGCCGTTGAGCCATCTTCCCGTATGCAGGATGCGGTTTGGAAAGCGCGCTTCGAGCTGCTCGACGAACGCGCCGCTGCAGCAGGAAAGCATGCGCGGATCATCTTCATCGGCGATTCCATCACGCAAGGGTGGGAGTTTGCCGGAAAGCATGTCTGGGCGGAATATTATGAGCGTCGGGGCGCGCTCAATCTTGGCATCGGCGGGGACCGGACGCAGGAGGTTCTCTGGCGGCTCGATCATGCGAAGTTGGATGCTTTGTCGCCACGGCTGGTTGTGCTGATGATCGGCACCAACAATATCGTTTCCCGCACGGGCGCCAATTCCGTTGCCCAGATCATCGACGGCATCCGCGCGGTCGTAGGCGATCTTCGCAGCCGATGGCCGAGATCCAGAATACTCCTCGTCTCCCTTCTTCCCCGCGGCGAAAACCCCAGCGAAGTCAGGGGCGAGGTGTTGCAGGTCAATCAGGTCATTCAGCGGTTTGCCGACGACGATCGGGTGGAATGGGTCGATTTCGGCGCGCGTTTCGTGGCCGATGACGGCACTATTCCGGGGAGACTGATGCCCGATTATCTCCATCTCAGCGAGGACGGGTACCGAATTTGGGCGGAAGCCATCGAGCCCCAGGTGACGGCGGCGCTCAAGGATGCGGACAAGGGCGTCCCGGCAGGTCGGTGAATTCACGCCTATTTGCGGTTGCAGCAAAAAATTGTGCGGTGCAGTTCATTGGGATGAAATCTTTGCGGCGTTACACCATCCCACAACAATCTCGGGACTACGCGCTGATGATTTCACTACAGAAGCGGGTCGGCACTTGATGCCGTCTTTGAAAACCATGCCCGCCAAATGCCTGGTCGCTGGCGCTGCGATGCTTGCATTGACATCCGCCGCCATTGCACAGGATTACGAGCAATCCGAAGATTTTGACGGAACAGACAACGAAATCGTCGTTCTCGGTTATGATTCCCGTGGCGCGATTGTCGGAGATGCAGCCGTCGAGCTGGAACTGGGTGAGGCCGATATCGCCAGCTATGGCGCATCCAATATCCAGGAGCTGATAGCCCAGTTGGCTCCTTTGACCCGCTCATCGCGCGGAGAGGGCGGCGGCGCGCCGGTCCTGCTGCTCAATGGCCGGCGCATTTCCGACCGTCGCGAAATCTTCCATATCCCGCCAGAGGCGATAGAGCGCGTCCAGGTGCTGCCGGAAGAGGTTGCGCTTCGTTATGGATATTCCGCCGATCAGCGGGTGATCAACTTCATCCTGAAAAAGAATTTCAACGCGACAACCGCCGAGGTGGAATATGGTGCCAGTACAGCGGGAGGTCGCGGCGAAGGGCAGCTGGAAGCCAATTATCTCAAGCTGACCGAAGGCGGCAGGGTCTCGCTGGAGGCGGAATATAATCACGCGACGCCACTGCTGGAGCGTGACAGGAACATCGGCTACGCCCTCGGCGCGCCCGATGAGGGCCGGTTCCGCACCTTGTTGCCGGAGGCCGACCAGCTTCAGCTCAATGCGCTGATCAGTCGATCTCTGAATGACACCACGGGATTGACCCTCAATGCCACTCATGAGCGTAGCGATTCCGTCGCATGGCTGGGCCTCGACAGTGCGAGCGGCCTTCGTACCGAGCAGGACGCGCAGTCGCGCACCACGCATCTTGGCGCCACGCTTGATGGCGTGACCGCAGGTTGGCAATGGACGATGACCGCCAACGCGGACTGGCAGCGCGATCATACGGAGCTGGCGCTGCGCGGCGGTGGTGTGCGGGACACCGGGCTGGCGCGGCAAAGGACGCTCGATGCCGACATCAATACCAATGGCAGCCTGATCGCTCTGCCTGCTGGCGACGCTTTGCTGGGTTTGCGCCTGGGAATAGCGGATACCGCGCTCACCAGCGAGCGTACACGGTCCGGTGTGATGTCGCTTCAGAAGCTTGACCGCACCGATACGACTGCGCGCGCAAATCTGGATGTGCCGATTATCGAGGGCGGGCACGGTGCCCTCGGCGCTCTGGGTGACGTTTCCGCCAATATCAACGGGGCCATGCGGCATTTTTCCGACTTTGGAACGGTCTATTCCTATGGATATGGGGGAACCTGGAAACCGTCGCGCAATCTCTCCGTCATATTTTCGCTGGTCCATGAAAAGGACGCGCCAACCGTTCAGCAACTTGGCGCACCGTTGATAATGACGCCCAATGTGACGGTGTATGATTTCGTTCGCGGTCAGACCGTGCTGGTCGATGCGATCACCGGCGGCGACCCGACATTGAGCCCTGAAAATCGCACGGACTGGAAGATCAGCACATCATGGGACGCGCCGTTTGCCCAAGGGCTGACCCTGCTGCTGGACTATTATGACAATAATAACCGGGGGCGTCTCGCCAGCTTTCCTCTGCTCACGCCCGAGATCGAGGCGGCCTTTCCCGAGCGTGTGGTACGCGATGCATCGGGCGCGCTTGTCTCGATTGACCGGCGAACGGTCAATTTCACGCAAAGCAATAACCAAGTGCTCCGCTACGGTTTCAGCTACTCGAAGAGCTTTGGCGTGAGCGGCGAGGGCGGCGGTCGCGGTGGGCGACCCGGTGCCACCGGTCGCCGGATGCGAGGGGAGGGTGGGCGCTGGAACGTGGATCTTTTCCATTCGATCCGTTTGCAGGATGAAATTATTGTGCGTCCGGGTCTGAAGCTCGATCTGCTGGATGGCGGCGCGCTCGATGGCGATGGCGGGCCGGGACGGCATTTGGTGGAACTGGATGGCGGCTGGTCGTTTAAGGGCATCGGCATCCGAGCCTCGGCCAAATATCAAAGCAGCAGCCGGGTCGATGGCGGATTGACGGGTTCGGACCTTGCTTTCTCCGACCTGTTCACGTTGGACCTGCGTGCTTTCGTCAATTTCGACAGCAATGCGCAGCTCGTAAACCGGCACCCCTGGCTCGACGGTTTGCGCCTGCGCCTGAAGGCCGAAAATATCACCAATTCGACCCGCACAGTGCGGGATTCCACCGGCGCTGTACCGCTTTCATACCAGCCGGGCTATCTGGACCCGCGCGGCCGCTTCTTTGAGATCAGTCTGCGCAAGCAGTTCTGATCGACCGCGCCGACGCGCTCACGCAGGAACGAAAAAAGGGTGGATAAACCGAAATGGTTCTCCACCCTCTTTAACTTTTAAGAAACTGCTTGCGCGAAATTACATCGCGTTGTCAGCAGCGTTCTCCATGGCTTCGCCAGCATTTTCAACGGCGTTAGCAGCATTGTCCATCGCTTCAGCAGCGTTGTCCATTTCGACAACGTTTTCAACAACAGCGTTGTCAGCTTCTTCAGCCGGCTTTTCACCGCAAGCGGCGAGGGCCAGGAGGCCAGCCGAAGCAAAAACAGCAGCGATCTTCATCATTTTGTTAGGCTCCCAATAGCGTGTGTCGCGCATACTAACTGTATAGTTATATACGCACGAGCGCCCCGAATTAACGGCTTAGTT
>CAYGOH010000152.1:0-3781 GCA_964351385.1 uncultured Sphingobium sp.
AAGGACGCACGCAAACCTATGTTCGCGCAGGCGCAGGCATCACCTTGATGCCCCGGTCACTGGCCGCCGGGGAACTGAGCTTTTGCGAGTTGGAGGGCTTCGCCAAGGCGCGCACTCTGGGTCTGCTATTTGCCGATCATGCGAACCCGGCCCAGTTGCTGCAACGCCAGCCGCTGCAAATATTGCAGGGGTGTCTGGCCGGCGAGCCCGGCGACAACTCACTCTTTTGACGCGCCGCCTTCGCGAGCCAGCAACACCTTCTTCCGATCCAGCCCATAGGCATAACCGCCCAGCCCGCCATCGGTGCGCACGACACGGTGGCACGGAATGACGACAGCTAATGCGTTGTCGCCGCAGGCAGTTCCCGCCGCGCGTATCGCATTGGGCCGCCCGACCGCAGTCGCAATTTCGGAGTAGGTGCGCGTTTCGCCCGTCGGAATCGTGCGCAGCGCCTGCCATACCGCCTGCTGAAACGCCGTGCCGCGCACATCGAGCGGCAAATCGCTGCGCATATGACGCGGGTCATCAATGGCAGAGACGATATCGTTGACCAACCCAGCGAACGATGAATCGGATGGCGCTATGTCCGCATGCGGAAAATGCGCGCGCAACTCCGCCTCGCCCTCATCAAAGCTGATGCGGCACAGCCCTTTTTGCGTTGCCGCGATCAGGACGGCCCCGAGTGAACTATCGGCGATGGTAAAGCGAATCCGTTCCCCCGCCCCGCCTTTTTTTCGTGCCGTCGGCGTCATACCCAGTCTCTTTCCTGCATCCGAATAGGCGGTCGCTGCGCTTTCATAGCCGGCTTCATATACTGCGCCCGTCACGTCACCGGCATTGTCCAGAGCGTGCTCAAGCCGCCTGGCCCGCAATTGCCTGCCATAGGCCGCAGGCGTAACACCCACCGACCGTTTGAACAGCCGCTGAAAATGATGGGGCGCATAGCCTACCGCGCTCGCCAATTGTTCGAGCGACACTCGCTCTTCTGCGGCGTTCATCATGCCCAGCGCCTGTTTCACAGCTTTTCCATCACGGCTTTCATCGTCGGGCAGGCAGCGCTTGCAAGCGCGATACCCCGCCAATCGCGCCGCATGGCCGTCGGCAAAAAATTCGACATTTTCGCGCCTTGGCCGCCGCGCCGGACAGCTTGGACGGCAATAGATACCCGTTGTTCGCACCCCCACGACGAAATCGCCATCCTGAGCGCGATCCCGCCTGACAAATGCATCCCATGCCCGATCTTCGGCGAGAATATCCAGAGCGACAGTCTTTTCCATCGCCGAAACACTAGCCCCCCCGATGCAGGATGGCTTCCATTTTCTTGCGTTCAAAACAGCATCCGCAACGCTCCGGTCACTTTTGCCGTTTGCATCGCCTTAAGGACGAAGGCATATCTCGCGCCCATGAACCGCGCGCTTCACATCCTGACATTGCTCTTTCTGTGCTGCCTCTGGACAGCGCCCTCGCGCGCGGAACAACAGGATGTCGCCGCCACTGCACGCGGCGTGGTGCGCGTCGCCCTGATCGCAACGAATGGCAACGACGCCTATTTCGTGGGCCATGGCAGCGGTTTTGCCGTGGCGCCGAACAAGGTGCTGACCAACGCGCATGTCGTCGAGTTGCTGCGGACCGAGAAAAATCTGGTCGTGGGCATTATCCCTTCGGAGGGTAAACGCAGCTATGGCGGGAAACTGATCGCCTATTCGCCGGGCAATGACCTCGCGCTCATCGAACTGAAGGAAGGCACGCTGCCGGTCGCCACCTTCTTCTCAGGCGCGCTGACGGATGGGCAGCATGTGACAGCCATCGGCTATCCCGCCGCCGTCGACCGGGCGCAAGGTTTGAACCTCAAGGAGATCATCCAGCCGCTCTCTCCGGTAAAAACCAGCGGCACCGTTTCAACCGGTCGCGCCTCCCACGGCTTTGACACCGTGCTGCATACCGCACCGATGGCACAGGGGAACAGCGGCGGCCCACTGGTCGACGATTGCGGGCGCGTGATCGGTGTCAACAGCTTCGGATCGCAGGCCGAAAGCGATGCCGACGCCGAGTTCGGTTTTGCCGTCTCCAACCGCGAGATCGCGTCTTTCCTGCGTCAGGCGGATGTCGCGTTCCGGCGCACGGCAACGCCCTGTCGCAGCATCGCGGAACTCGATGCAGCCGAGGCCAAGCGCAAGCAGGAGGAATTCTTCGTCCAGCAACGCCGCGAGCAGATGGAGGCCGACGCGCGCGAGAAGGCACGGTCCGAAGCGCGATCGCGCGCAGAGCAGGAAGTGTATGCCGCACGCGAAAATATGATCGCGCTGGCCGGTGTGCTGCTGCTGTTCGGCGGGCTGTCGCTGGGCGCGGCGATGATGTTCCATGTCGAGGGGCGTGAGAAGGAACGCCTGCGGGCCGGTGCGGCAGGCGTCCTGTTGCTGGTGGCGGCCATCGTCGCATTTCTGCTGCGGCCGTCCTTCGACGGTATAGATGACCGCATCGGCCAGGCCGGTGACCAAGACGGCAAGCCGTCCACGGAAACGGTGAGCGACGTGGCTGGCGACAAGATTTGCAGGATCGAGGAGAGCCGGAGCAGGATGACCGTTTCGGACGTGAAGGACGTGCCGCTCCAATGGACAGAGACCGGATGCGTCAACGGATCGACCCAATATAGCCAGAACGGCAGCGAATGGAGTCGCATTTTCGTGCCGGAGAGCGAAGCGGTGGTTTCCATCAACAGCTATGCGCCGGATACGGGTGCGTACAAGGTCGAGCGTTTCCTCGCCGATGCCGACACGCTGGACAAGGCGAGAGAGCTGCGGAGTCATTTCAAGTTCGAAGGGTGCACCGCGGATCCCGAAAAACTGGGCGAACTTCAACAGATGCAGTCAGAACTTCTCGCCATATTGCCAAATGCGCCAAACGAGCGGCTCGTCTATCAATGCACAAAGGCAGCGCCGGAAGAACCTCAATGACGACAGTGCAGGGCCGTAATTCCAGCGCGAAACGGCATGCCCGGCACATTCTTTCATCGCGGATTATGCAACATAGTCGCGCGACCATCTTGCAAGAGCGAAAGACCCCTGCTAACCGGCCCGCACGTTTGACGGGGGCGTTATTGACGTTTCCCCGATTTCCAGACGCGGCACATCGAACTGGAGGACATAGGGCGCGTGGAGAATTCCGGCGGCATTCAGGCTAGCTTAAGCGGGCGTTACGCGCTGGCTCTCTTTGAACTGGCCCGTGACAACAAGCAGCTCGATTCGGTGGAATCGAGTGTTTCGGCTCTCAAGTCGGCGCTCGGCGAATCGGATGATTTGCGCGCGCTGATCAACAGCCCGGTGATCGGTCGCGATGAGGCAGCGAAAGCCGTTGCCGCAGTTGCGAAGGCGATCGGCCTCGATCCGCTGGTCGGAAACTTCCTGGGCGTTCTGGCGCAGGCGCGCCGCCTGTCGCAGCTTCCCGCCGCAATCCGCGCTTTTGAAACATTGCTGTCGCAGCATAAGGGCGAGAGCCGCGCCGAAGTGGTGTCCGCCTATGCTCTGACCGACGATCAGGTCAGCGCGCTGCAGCAATCCCTGAAAACCCGGGTCGGCCGCGATGTGGCGGTTGACCTGAAGGTCGATCCGTCGATCCTTGGCGGCCTTGTCGTCAAGATCGGCAGCCAGATGATCGACTCGTCCATCCGCACCCGTTTGAATACCCTCGCTCACGCGATGAAAGGCTGAAGGCTACACCATGGATATCAACGCCGCAGAAATCTCGAAGGTCATCAAGGACCAGATCGCCAATTTCGGCGCCG
>CAYGOH010000153.1:0-3762 GCA_964351385.1 uncultured Sphingobium sp.
TGGGATGATCATCGATGCCTCTCAAGGCTGCGCGCGCCTGTTCCTCTTGTCCTTCGCCGATAACAAGCACGATCTGGCCGACATGCGTACTGGTCTTCAGGGCCGCATAGCTGTGCGCGACGACCGCCCTGCCGCACAGCAGCGCATATTGTTTCGGCGTGGCGAGGCCTGACCGGCTGCCGCTGCCGGCGGCCACGATGATCGCCGCGCATGTGTTCCCGCCCTGTTCATTCTGTCCCGTCATGAGGCGGTCCCTTATCGAAGAGCGGGCGCAAGTGCCAGAGTTCTTGCGGTAATCCATGTTTGCGGCTATGGCCTGCCCGTTTTTTAGGCAGTATTGCAATGCATCAGCTCAAGCCCATCCGGATCGGCTCCGTCACGATCAACGATCCCGTCATTTTGGCGCCGATGACGGGCGTCACGGACATGCCGTTTCGCACGCTCGTGCGGCGCTATGGATCGGGCCTGAACGTGACAGAGATGATCGCATCGCCTGCGATGATCCGGCAGACCCGCCAATCCTTGCAAAAATCGGCATGGCACCAGAGCGAGGAGCCCGTGTCGATGCAGCTTGCAGGGTGTTCGCCGGTGGAGATGGCCGAAGCCGCCAAGCTGAATGAAGACAAGGGCGCGGCGATTATCGACATCAACATGGGATGCCCGGTCAAAAAGGTCGTCAATGGCGACGCTGGCAGCGCGCTGATGCGCGACCTGCCGCTTGCCGCCAAGCTGATCGAGGCGACAGTGAAGGCCGTGCGCGTTCCCGTCACGGTCAAAATGCGCATGGGCTGGGACCATAATAGCCTGAATGCGCCTGAACTCGCGCATATTGCCGAGGATCTGGGCGCGCAGATGATCACGGTGCACGGGCGCACCCGGTGCCAGATGTACAAGGGCAACGCCGACTGGTCGTTCGTTCGCAGCGCCAAGGACGCCGTCAAAGTCCCGGTGATCGTCAACGGCGATATCTGTTCTATAGAGGACGCGGCGACGGCGCTTGATCAGAGCGGCGCGGACGGGCTGATGATCGGTCGCGGCGCATACGGCAAGCCCTGGCTGCTTGGGCAGGTCATGCATTGGCTGGCGACCGGACAGCGGCGTCCCGACCCATCAATTGACGAGCAATATGCCGTCATTGTCGATCATTATCATGCAATGCTGGCCCATTATGGCGAGACGACGGGCGTCAACATGGCCCGCAAGCATCTGGGCTGGTACACCAAGGGGCTCGCGGGTTCGGCAGAATTCCCCAACGCCGTCAAGCAGGTGACCGACAGCCGCACCGTGCTCGACATGCTCGCGCAGGTTTACGGCCCGCTGCTGAGCAAAGCGGCCGCGTGAGCGCAGGAAATTCCCTGACGCAGCGACTACCCGCGTTGTTTCAGCGCAAGCCCGGCACGACCGACATTTTTTCTTCGCTCCCGGTGGCAACCCTGGTGGTTGACCCGGAAAACATCATCACCGAAGCGAATGGTCGGGCAGAAGCGCTGCTTAATATGGCGCGGTCGGCGATTGTGGGCAGCGATATCGCGCGGATCATCCGCATTGGCGAGTCCGGCCCGCGGTTTCAGCTCTGGCAGTCGGACAAGCCGCTTGCCGCCTACGACATTGCGCTGCACACCGGCAGGACAGCCGCCATTCGCGCCGATGTCATGATTTCCCCGCTGGGGGAATATGAAGGGTGGCGTGTCGTGACGATCCATACCGAAAGCCTCGCACAGGCTATCGGGGGGCGCAGAACCTCCGGCGGAGCGCGCTCGGCCATGGGCGCCGCCGCGATATTGGCCCATGAAATCAAGAATCCGCTTTCGGGTATAAGGGGCGCGGCACAATTGCTCGACAACAGCGACAAGGAAACCAACCCCCTGACGCAGCTGATCTGCAATGAGGTTGACCGGATTGCCGCGTTGATCGACCGGATGCAGGATTTCACCACCGAGCGTCAGCTCGATTGCGCGCCAGAAAATATCTATCCGGTGCTGGACCGCGCCATCCAGATCGCCCAGACAGGCTTTGCCAGCGGCATCAAAATCGTCAGGAAATATGACCCCTCATTGCCCTTTGCGCTGTGCAATGCCGATGCGCTGGTGCAGGTCACGATCAATCTTCTGAAGAACGCCAGCGAGGCGCTTGCCGATCACAAGGCCCCGCAACTGCGCATAGAAACCGCGTTTCGGCATGGCGTGTCGGTGATGCTGGGAGAGGGGAAGGGGACGGCGATCCTTCCCATCGAAATTTTGATTGTGGATAACGGCCCGGGTGTACCGGCGCAAATTCAGGAGCACCTGTTCAATCCGTTCGTGTCCAGCAAACGGGACGGGCAGGGTCTGGGTCTGGCGCTCGTCGACAAGCTGGTGCGCGATATGAACGGGTTTGTCCAATATCTGCGCGATGAGGAAGCTGGTGAGAGCATTTTTCGTATCCTGCTGCCGATGGGAGCAGCCTCATGACCACATCTTCCGGCAAAATACTCGTCATTGATGACGATCAGGCGATCTGCGTGGTCGTGAGCGAGGCGCTTCGCAGGGCGGGACATTCCGTGAAGATCGGCGGGACGATTGCCGACCGCACCAACCTGCTGGCGAGTTTTCATCCCGATGTCCTTGTTACTGACGTCAAACTACCGGACGGGGATGGGCTCGATGACGTCAATCACATCCTTGAACGCTGGCCCGACATGCGCGTCATCATTTTGTCTGCGCAAAATACCCTGAACACCGCCGTACGGGCGACCGAGAAGGGGGCCTTCGAATATCTGCCCAAGCCATTCGATCTCAATGAACTCACCCGCGCGGTCAATGACGGTATTGCGTCGGCGCGTCCAACCGGAGCATTGGCGGCCAACGCCGTGGCCGGCGGCGACGACAATCAGATCAGCGAGGATATGCCTCTGGTGGGACGGTCCCCTGCGATGCAGGAGGTTTACCGGACGATTGCGCGGGTTCTGAACAATGACCTCACCATCCTGATCCTTGGCGAATCGGGAACGGGCAAGGAACTGGTCGCGCAGGCGATCCACCGGCTGGGCCATCGCCGTGCGCAACCTTTCGTTGCCGTCAACATGGCCGCGATTCCGCGAGAGCTGATTGAGGCGGAACTGTTCGGCTATGAGAAGGGCGCTTTTACCGGTGCGCTCCAGCGCACGGCCGGCAAGTTTGAGCAGGCTGACGGTGGCACGCTTTTTCTCGACGAGATCGGCGATATGCCAATGGAAGCGCAGACCCGGCTGCTGCGCGTGCTGCAGAGCGGCGAAGTGACGACGGTCGGTGGATCGACTTCGGTGCGTGTCAATGTGCGCATCATTGCAGCGACCAATCAGGACCTGACGACCTTGATCGCGGAAAACAAGTTCCGGCAGGACCTTTACTACCGGCTCAATGTGGTTCCCGTGGACCTGCCGCCATTGCGGTCACGACGCGATGACATCCCCTTGCTGGCACGGCATTTTCTCGACATGGCGGCCAATGAGGGGCGGCCGCGCAAAATACTGGATGCAGAGGCCGCGCAGTTGTTGTCGCTCTACGGGTGGCCGGGCAATGTTCGCGAACTCCAGAACGTCATGCAGCGCATGGCCGTTCTAGTCCGCGAGGATATCATATCGGCAGAAGTCATCCGTCAAAATATCGACGCGCAGTTGATGGCGGAGACGGTGTTGAGCGGCAACGACCTCAACTCCCTGATTGGCGAATGGGTTCGGCAAAGGCTGGCGGTGCAGACCGGAGACGGCGTGTCGTCGCTGCATGATGAGATGCTTGCTCTGGT
>CAYGOH010000154.1:0-3727 GCA_964351385.1 uncultured Sphingobium sp.
TTTCGAGGACGTGCGCAAACTGCTCGAAGTGCTGCACGCGCTGGTCGAACAGGGCAACAGCGTCGTCGTGATCGAGCATAATCTCGATGTCATCAAGACGGCCGACTGGATCATCGATATGGGGCCGGAAGGTGGCGTCAAGGGCGGTGAGATCGTCGCGGAGGGCACGCCGGAAAATGTCGCCCAAAATGAGCGTAGCTATACGGGTCGATATTTGAAGCCCATGCTATCGCGGGAGAAAGCGGAAGCAGCTGAGTAAGCTACGCTTCACAACCGGCTCTGGCATGAAATATGGCCATACCAGAGAGTAGCGCCATGCCCTATCGCGCCGTTAGCATCGCACCAGACACTCGGGGCGCTGACTGAGGCTGTTCAATCGCGCGGCAATCGCGCCTTGCATCAAGTCGCTGCAGTCCAACCTCTGGCTGGAGCGGGACAGGAAGCGCTTGGCCTGGGATGGAGTGACACCTGATCGGCCAAGCCACCTGTTGTTTTTCCTTCTATATGACCGGGCATCACTTGGTCGCCGCATGCGCTGGGCCGCGGCCATATCATCACCAGCCGGTGCCCGGGCGATGTCGATGCCTTTTGCGCCGCTATCATGGAATGTGTGAAAGCGCGGGAGGAAGCCTTCGCCAACTGACGCACGGGCCAACTGGCGCACGGCAAGCGTCGAACTGAATCAGAAGGGCGACAAAATATCGAGCAGCTGCTGACCCCAGCGCGCCTGCTGTGCATCGGTAAGCTGTCCGCGCCCGCCATAGCTGATCCGCGCCTCGGCGATTTGCGTGTGCCGAATGCTGTTGTCGCGCGCGATATCCTGTGGCCGGACAATGCCGGACACCAGCAGTTCGCGCAGTTCGAAATTGACGAGCGTTTCCTGACGTCCGCGCACCAGCAAATTGCCGTTGGGCAACACGCCCGTCACCACCGCGGCCATGGTCATGTTGATGGTTTCGCTGCGGCTGATGCTGCCGGTGCCGGTCGCTGACGAGCTCGTCGAGCTGCCGGTCAGGTTGGAGGTATCGATGCCCGCGACCTTGTTGATCACCTTCTCCAGCCCGAACAGTGCGGTCGCGCCGCCGCTTTCCGATCCGTCGCGGGTTCGGCTGGTCTGATTGTCGACAGTCGCCCGGTCGGAAACATTGATGCGGATGGTCAGAATGTCGCCCACCTTCGAGGCACGCTGATCCTGAAAAAGCGCCCCTGCCCCTGTGCGAAAAAGCGAGGCCGAGGGGACGGAAATCGATCCCTCGCCAGTGGCTA
Source organism: uncultured Sphingobium sp. (assembly GCA_964351385.1). Lineage (GTDB taxonomy): Bacteria > Pseudomonadota > Alphaproteobacteria > Sphingomonadales > Sphingomonadaceae > Sphingobium. Next base: position 1,267 of record CAYGOH010000154.1, read on the forward strand.
CCCCCCCTCGCTGCTCAGTTCCGAGTTGCGTCAGGGATTGTTCGACTGCCGGTGCCGGCAGCGCGTCTGTCTCACTCATCGAGGGCGCGCGTCCAACATGCGTCAGCCGCCCCATCGTCCCGCATGATGCAAGGGTCAAGCATAGTGGTATAGTAAGTAATGCTCGTTTCATGGCGCAGCGATCTCCACTTCTCCCACACGAACGACCCGCCCGTCCAAAGTGCGCGACGTAGACAGATTGACGACCCGCACCGCCTCTCCCGCTGCTGCATTTTGCAGCGCCTTGCCGGGTGCGGTGATAGTGAGCGCGCCCGAATGGAGGATCAGCGTCACCGGTTCTCCTCTGCCCACCAGCGTAGGCGGCGCTATGTCGCTGCCGCGCACGAGGCTGCCAGCCGGAAGCGCGCGACGTGCCTCCTTGCCGACGATATCGCCCAGTGCGAGCGCAAATCGCGCGCGGCTGGCGGGGACATCCTGTTGTTCCAGATCCGCGCGACGGATGATGTCGCCCCGCTGAACCGCGCGGGTCAGCACATCGGCCTGCATCACGGGTTCCGCGTGCGCGCCCGTGGCGGCGCAAAGGAGCGCGCCGGTCAGAAAGGCCAGCCTCACCGCAACTGGCTCGACGTCTGGAGCATTTCGTCGACCGTGCTGACGACGCGACTGTTCATCTCATAGGCGCGCTGCGCGGAAATCAACGCGGTGATCTCCTCGACCGGGTTGACGTTGGACGCCTCGACAAAGCCCTGGTTCAGCACACCGAAACCCGGTTCACCCGGATTGGCGAGATTGGGTTGCCCCGATGCTGCCGATTCCAGGAACAGGTTGTCGCCCTGCGCCTCAAGCCCGGCGTCGTTAATGAACGTGGCGAGCTGGATCTGCCCGACGATTTGCGGCACGGGGTCGTCGGCAAGTTTTACCTGCACCTCACCGGTCCGCGACACCATGACATCAACTGCACCTTCCGGGACGGCAATACCGGGTTGCACCAGCAGGCCCTGCGCCGTGACCAGTTCACCCTGATCGGAAAGCTGAAAGCTGCCATCGCGCGTATAGGCCGTCTCTCCATTGGCCAAAGTCACGGGAAAATATCCGCGCCCCTGAATGGCAAGGTCGTAGCGGTTGCCGGTTTGCGTGAGCGGCCCTTGCTGTTCGATACGATAGACAGCGCCTGTCTTGACGCCCGCGCCGATCTGAATGCCGGTCGGAATGCGCGCGTCATTGCCGTTGGCGACCGCGCCCGGGCGTGCCTCCTGCTGATATAGCAGGTCCTGAAACTCCGCGCGCTGACGCTTGAAGCCGGTCGTGTTCATGTTTGCGATATTGTGAGAGATCACGTCGACATTGGTCTGTTGCGCCAGCATGCCCGATGCGGCGATGGAAAGAGAACGCATAGCTTATCCTCCTGAAATCACTTACCCGATACGGCCAAGGCGGCCGATCGCATCCTTGCGTAGGTCATTGAGCGCGCTGGTCATGCGCATGCTGGTTTGGTAGGTACGCAATATGTCGACCAGCTCCGTCGTTTCGACGATGGGTTCGACATTGGAGCTTTCGACCCCGCCACTCCTGATCCGCGTTTCAGCCGCGTCTAGCGGCCTGCCTCCGACCCCGTCGGTCAGGCCATCGCCGCGCGGAGTGACGAGGCTTTGATCGTCGAACATGGTGACGCCGATGCGCCCTACCGGGCCGGTCACAGTGGAGACCGTGCCATCGGCACCGATGGAGAGGCTGGCAAGCTCGTCTGCCGGAACCGCGATGGGCGCACCCCCATCATCCAATATACGGTGTCCGCCCGAAGTGACGAGCTCTGATGCGTCGTTGACCTTTATGAAGCCCGCGCGCGTATAGGCCGTGCCGCCGCCCGGTGCCTCCACCGCAAACCATCCCGGCCCGTCGATCATGATGTCGAGCGGGTTGCCAGTTACCTGAAAGCCCCCCTGCCGATTGTCCTGCGTCGTACGATAATCCTGCACGAAGGCCGTATTCTTCGCTTCTCTCGGCAGCTCGCGCGTTGGCGGCTTTTCCATGCGCTGAACATATTCGCGGAAAACCGGCCGCTCCTTGCGAAAGCCCGCCGTTTCACTGTTCGCCATATTGTTGGCGGCAATATCGAGCCTGCGCCGCAGCGCCTGCTCATGGCTGAGTAGTACATAGGTCGAAATGTCCATCCCGGACCTCAACTTCCTTCGTCTGTCGCGCTGCCGGATGGGAAACCGGTTCCCGCTTTTCCTGCCAGCGCTCCGGCCCGGCAAATTTTTCGCATCAGGCCAATCCGTTGCGGCAATTTTTGCCGCCCTCGATCCTATAATAGGAGGAAATTGGACAGGCAGTGCGGACCGATCCCTTTTTCCGCATGAAGGAACAGGACAGCCGATGGCGACCAAGAAAAAGCCGGATGAGACCCCCGCGGCCGCGGACAATCCCGACGACAGCGGCATTGTCGATGCCGGTCCGGAAC
>CAYGOH010000155.1:0-1146 GCA_964351385.1 uncultured Sphingobium sp.
AGGCATCCATGTCGCCTGACTGGATGAACGGTAGCGCCTTCGGCAAGAACGGTCTTCTGCAAAAGGCACCGACTTTGCGCTCGCTCGCGGGCAAGCTTGGTGTGAACCCGGAAGGGCTGGAAGCCACGGCCCAGCAGATGGGCGAATATGCGCGCACCGGCATAGATCCGCAATTCGGTCGTGGTTCCGACGAGCATGACCGTCAATATGGTGACGCGCGGGTAATGCCAAACCCATGCCTTGGCCCGATCGAGAAGGGGCCATTTTATGGGGCTCCGCTTTACACCGGTGACATCGGCACCAAGGGCGGACTGGTCATCGATAATGACGGACAGGTGCTGGACGAGGCGGGCCAGCCGATCTCCGGTCTTTTCGCGGCGGGCAACTGCACTTCTTCAATCATGGGGGACAAATATCCTGGCGCGGGATGCACGTTGGGTCCGGCCCTCACCATGGCGTGGCGCGGTAGCAACAAGCTGATGGAAGCCAACATACATTGATGGAAACGGACACATTATGACCGGAACAAGCGAATATAAGCTGGGACCTTTCACCTTTCCGCGTGGATGGTTCATGATTGCCGAAGCAAAGGAGCTGGACGACGGCCCGTTGGCGATCCGTTTCTTTGGCAAGGACTTCGCACTCTATCGTGGTGAGAGCGGCCGGATTGTCTGTCTCGACGGATACTGCAAGCACATGGGTGCGCATCTCTCCGCATCGCATACTGCTTCGATAGCGGCGCACAAGGAACAGGTCGAGGGCGACGCGATCCGCTGCCCCTACCATGGCTGGCGGTACGGACCGGACGGCAAAGTAAACGACATCCCTGGCTATGACGGCCCTTGTCCAAAAGCCGCTGACATCCAGACCTATATTGTCAGGGAAGTCATGGGCGCAATCATGATGTGGCATGATCCGGAGGAAAACGAGCCGCATTATGATCCGCCATATCTTGACGAGTGGGATGCGCCGAACTGGGTCAACGGCGCGTATGATCATCTTGGTATCCTGCCGGTCCACCCGCAGGAAGTGCTCGATAACATGGCCGATTCCAACCACCTCGGCCCTACTCACGGGTCACCCACTGAATATTTCGAGAATGAATATGGCGAGCATCTCTCTATCCAGCGGCAGGGAGGTTTCCGC
>CAYGOH010000155.1:1156-1573 GCA_964351385.1 uncultured Sphingobium sp.
ACCTGGTATACCGGGCCGGGCCTGCTGCTCTCGCGCCAGTCGATCGGCGATTTCATGGGTATCGAATTCATCTTCCATACGCCGGTCGACGATGGTTCGGTACGCGTATGGCACAATAATCTGATGCTCGTCGGGACCGACAATCCGGGTCCGGAAGAAATCGGCACAGCCAAGGCCATGCAGCAGGAGGTGCTCAACGCGTTTGCGCAGGATTTCGAGATCTGGTCGAACAAGCTGCCCGCAATACGCATCATGGGCGTGCCGACAGAACGCAACTTCGAACTGGGCCGTGCCTGGTACCGCCAATTCTACAACCCACGCAGCGAAGCGCCGCGCTTCCACAAGATCGCCAGCGGGCGGCATGTGCCGATCCACAAGACGCCGCCTAACGAAAAGGCCGCGATCGTGGAACCGGCC
>CAYGOH010000155.1:1583-3717 GCA_964351385.1 uncultured Sphingobium sp.
CCCCTCGTGATCGCGGACAAGGAGTGAAAGTCATGACTATCGTTTTGGAACGTGAAGCCGCTAGCGAGACTGGGCCTATCGACATCGAGTCGGCGCTTGAAATCGTGTCGCGTAATGCCGCGAAGGCCCGTGCTGATCGAAAGGTCCCGGCTGAATCGGTGGAGGCTTTGCGCCAGACGGGAATTTTCCGCGCCTTCATTCCACCGCGCCTTGGCGGCATCGGTGCGACGCCGCAGCAATGGCTCCGTTCGCTGATCAAGGTTGCCGAACATGACATGAGCACCGCTTGGATCGGCGGCATCATCTCGGTCCACGCCTTCCAGATCGCGCTGATGGATCGTGAGACGCAGGATGAGGTTTACGGCGCGAATATCGATGCGCGGGTCAGCAGTTCCTACAATCCCGTTGGCGCGCGAACAGAGGTAACCGGTGGCGGCGTGATGCTGCACGGCCGCTGGGGCTGGAGTTCGGGAAGCGACCATTGTGAATGGGCTTTGCTTGGCGCGATTGTCGAAGGAAGGCCATTGCTACAGACCATGCTGGTGCCGCGCAGCGACTATGTGATTGAAGATACATGGCATGTGATGGGCCTGCAGGGAACCGGCTCAAATGATGTTGTGATCGATAAGCCGGTTTTCGTTCCGGAACGGCGCATCCATGCGCAGATGGATGGTTATAACAGCCAGAATGATCAGCCGGAGGCGATCTACGACCTGCCCTGGGCGCAGATTTTTGCGGCGACGGTTGCCGCACCCTCGATAGGCGCGGCGCGTCACGGGCTGCGGCTCTTTATCGAGAAAGCTGGTGGCAGCAGTACTGACCCTACGAATCTGGTGTGCGACCCTGACATTGGGCGTCGCGTTGCCGAGGCGAATACGCTGATCGACCGGGCCGAACAAAATCTGTTTGCCAATTTCGACATGATGACAGGATATCTGGAAGCGGGCGAGCCGATCCCGTTGATCGAACGCGCGCGCTGCCGCCACGATACCGGTACGATCGCCACCCGCATGATGCAGGCCATCGACACGCTTTTCGATGTCGGTGGCGGGCGAAGTGTTTTCAACGGTCATGCATTGCAGGACATCTGGCACGACATCCACATCACGCGCGCGCATGTAGCAAACAACCCCGTGCCGCTCGCGCGCAATTACGGCAATATGGTGCTGGGAGGCGAAAATGTCGACTTCTTCATCTGATGCTGAAAAAACTGCTGTTCTGCCGCGCGGAGAAATCATCAGCGTCGAAGGATACCAGATCCACTTTCTGAGCTTTGGCGAAGGTCCGGCCGCTGTCTTTCTTCACGGCAGCGGACCCGGTGCGAGCGGCTACAGCAATTTCAAGCAGAATATCGACGCCGTTGTGGGGGCGGGCTATCGCGCAATCGTCGTCGACAAGATCGGGTTCGGGTTTTCGAGCAAGCCCACCGGCCTTGACTATACAACTGAACTGTTCGCGCAGACCGTGAGGGGTTTGCTCGATGCGATTGGTGTGGAGCGGTGCATCCTGATCGGTAATTCGCTTGGGGGCGCGATTTGCATCCGCATCGCACTGGACGATCCGGAACTGGTGGCGGGTCTGGTAATGATGGCACCCGGCGGGATCGAGACCGACGCGGTCTATTACAACATGCCCGGCATCAAGCAGATGATCGCCCAATTTACATCGGGCGCGCTCGATTTCGAGGGGTTGCGCTCCTTGCTCAAGCTACTCGTCAAGGATCCAGCCATTGTCGATGATGGTTTGGTCGCTGAACGGTATGAGGTATTGCGGCAGCAGCCGGTTGATGTGCTAGCCCGCCTGCGCGTGGCCGATATGAGCGGAGAACTTGTAAAGCTCTCCTGCCCTATCCTCGGCTTCTGGGGCAGCGACGACCAGTTCACGCCTGCGTCAGGCCATGCGAAATTCATCGAAGCCTGCGACGATTGCAGTTTCACCATAGTCGCCAATTGCGGTCATTGGGTCATGGTGGAACGTAAGGACATGTTTAACGCGCAGATATCGGCATTTTTGGAGCGGCTTCGTCCAGTGATAACCGTATCGCGCCAGGTAGAGGTGACGTCATGACCGTTTCCAATCTGGGATATGTGATCCTGTCCTCTGCGGATCTGGCCGCATGGCGCAAATTCGGCTT
>CAYGOH010000156.1:0-3716 GCA_964351385.1 uncultured Sphingobium sp.
CCGTCCAATCTCCGCCAAGCATGCTCAAGCTTCACGATTTTTGCAACAGAGCCCTTGGGAGAACGTCAATGCCTACGCTTACCATCGGTCTAGATATCGCAAAAAACGTGTTTCAGATTCACGGCGTTGATCGCCACGGGAAAGTGGTCATTCAGCGAAAGCTTCGCCGAAGTGACGTGCTGAAGTTCTTCGCAAAACTCGAATCTGGTCTGGTTGGCATCGAAGCCTGCCACGGATCGCATTTTTGGGCTCGTGAATTGACTGCCTTAGGTCATACGGTCCGGTTGCTACCAACGCAGTACGTAAAGCCATTCCTCATCGGCGGAAAAAACGATGCGAATGACGCGGCTGCGATCTGTGCAGCAGTAACTCGTCCGGGCATCCACTTTGTCGCGATAAAATGTGCGGAACAGCAGTCGCTGCAATCGGTGCATCGCATGCGCCAACGACTCATCCTGGAGCGTACTGCCAAGTCCAATCAGATCCGAAGCATGTTTGCCGAAGAGGGTGCGATCTTCCCGATTGGTCTTCCGCAGTTAAGAAAGGGGGTGGTGGCGCTGGTCAACGACCCCGATTCCGGCATCACCACTTTGCTAAGACGGCTTGGATCAATGTACCTTGAGCAACTGAAGGCATTGCAGCAATGGCTCGACGAACTTGCCACCGAGATAGCGAAGATATTCAAAAGCAATGAAGCCTGCCAGCGGCTCGCTACAGTTCCGGGAATTGGGCCGGTTATTGCGACTGCGCTCGTGAGCAGTGTGGGCGATCCATCGCAGTTCAGGAACGGGAGACAGCTCGCAGCCTGGCTGGGGCTAACGCCGATGCAAAGATCGAGTGGAGGCAAAACGAGATTAGGCGGTATCACAAAGCGCGGCGACACTTATCTGAGAACTTTGCTTGTACAGGGTGCCCGGGCGGTAATGCACTTCGTGAGTCGGCGCAATGACCGTCACAGCCAGTGGATCAAATCCGTTATGCAACGCCGTCATGTGAGCATCGCGGCGATCGCCCTGGCGAACAAGACGGCGCGCATCGCTTGGGCCATATTGACGGGCAACGGCTGTTTCAGGGCTGCATAACAGGCTTCAGATATCGAGTACTGTTTCATTTCTGACTTTCGCGATTGCGCAAGAAGCGGCAAGCATGGCGAACCGGTCGGACCGGCGCTTGCAGATCCTGATATATCCGACGGCTGCAGTACGAAGCCACAAGGCCGATGAGGAGCAAGCGCGCAGATTTCCATGATGGCTCGTGCGGCAGCAAGCACATCAGAAGCCGAATGTACGGACGCAGTCGTGACCCTCAAAATGCAAACCGATCTTGCTCATAGGCGGGAGTCCATGTACGAATATAGAGGCGCAGCCTATCCTGTCCGTCAACACACTCGAAAACCTAGCGCAAAGGAGGCCGTTCATATAACCTGAAATGGCTTTCCCCGACGCGCCGGTGGCGGCCATGCCAGCGCACACGGGTCATGGGACGAGAGCGCCGTCCTGAGCAGATGGCCGGCATGTCAACCCACCACATCAGGAGACGACCATGAGTGCAGACACACCCGACGGCAGGTACTGGAATGCGGCGAAGGAAACACGCTCGCGCGCCGAGCGCGAGACGGAAGTGCTCGGGCTGATGCAACAGCAGCTCGCCTACGTCTACGAACACCTGCCTTTCTACCGGCGCCACTATGACGCACACGGCTTCCACCCGCGCGATGTGCTGACGATCGCAGACTTCACCACCAAGGTACCGGTGATCACCAAGCAGATGCTGCGCGACGATCAGGAGGCCCATCCGCCCTTCGGCAGCTATGTCGGTAGCGACCCCGATATCGCGCGCATCCACGGCTCCTCGGGCACCTCGGGCAAGCCCACGCTGTACGCGATCTCGCGCCACGACTGGCGCTACATCGCCGACGTGATGGCGCAGGGGCTCTATACCTGCGGCGTGCGGCCCGGCGATCGGGTCCAGCTCGCCACGGTCTACAGCCTGTTCATGGGCGGCTGGGGCGCGCTGCTGGGCACAGAACGCCTGGGGGCGACCGCGTTCCCTCTCGGCGCCGGCGAGACGGAGCGCCAGCTCGACCTGATGTACCGCATCGGCTCGACTGTGCTCATCACGACGCCGACCTATGCGCTGCACATGCTCGAGACCGCCGCCGCGCAGGGGCGCGACACGGTGAACTCGCCGCTGCGACTGGGGATTTTCATCGGGGAGCCGGGGGCGTCGATCCCGGGAACGCGCCACGCCCTGGAGAAGGGCTGGGGCATCGTCGTTCGCGACATAGCCACGACCTCCGAGATGACGCCCTGGTCGACCAATGCCGAGTGCGAAGCCGGCAACGGCATGCACGTGATGCAGGACGAGGTCTGGACCGAGATCGTAGACAAGAGCGATCCGTCGCGCCTGCTGCCCGACGGCGAGAGCGGCGCCGTCGTCTACAGCCACCTGCGCAGGCGCTCGCAGCCGATGATCCGCTTCTATTCGGGCGACGAGTCGCACATGACCTACGAGCCTTGCAGTTGCGGGCGCACCTACCCTCGCCTGCCTGCGGGGGTCTACGGCCGCCTCGACGACATGTTGATCATCAAGGGCGCCAACGTCTACCCGAGCCAGGTCCAGCGCGCGCTGCTGTCCATCCCGGGCGTCGGTGTCGAATTCAGGATCATCCTGGAGCGCGTTGGCGCGCTCGACGTGGCGCGGCTGCAGGTCGAGCATGCGCCGGACCTGCCGCGCGAGTCGCGCGAAGCGCACCTCGCCGAACTGCACGAACGCATTGCCCGCCGTCTCAAGACCGACACCGCCATCAGTTTCCAGATCGAGGTCGTCGAGCACGGGTCGATCGAGCGCTCGGTCTCCAAGGCCAGGCGCGTGTTCGACAATCGACCGAAGTACCGCCCCGGCTGAACCCGGCGCGCGCTGGCGCCTTGGGACTTCTTCCTGATACGCTTCATTTGGCGGTTCTCCCTGTCCGGGAAGTGGGTCGTCGAAAACCCGATTCTCCCGGATTCCAACGGGGAACCGCCGCCTTCAACTGCGCCTGGGACATTGCCCGGGCTAACACCTCGGAGTTACAAGATGAAAAAGTCACTCGTAGTCGCGGCCCTTACGGGCGTTTTTGCAACGGCGGCACATGCCCAAAGCAGCGTCACGCTGTATGGCCTGATCGACGCCGGCATCACCTATACGAACAACCAGCACGGTCATAGCAACTGGCAGGAAACGCAGCAATTCTCATTTCAAATTCTTGGGAGCAGAAACGGACGGCGTCACGATTGATTTCAACAATATCGCTGACGCACTTGTAAACTTTGCGTGATGGCGTTAACTTTTGTTCCATCGAATTGATTCGATCGTTCAGGAACATGCACATTCGCGCTGTAACCCCATCCCCGCCCGCGCCGTATGACGCTTCTCGCCTGATGAAACGGATTCGCACCGTGTTCGCGGGGCTGCCGGACGCACGCGACAAGAGCAACAACCGGCGCTATGAAATCGAGGACGCAGCACTTGCAGCGTTTGCGGTTTTCTTCACCCAGAGCCCGTCGTTTCTCGACAGCCAGATTCGGATGCAAAAGCTGCAGGGGAAGAACAACGCCACCTCCCTGTTCGGGGTCCATGACATCCCATGCGACAACCAGATTCGCAAAACACTCGATCCAGGGCTCTGTTGCAAAAATCGTGAAGCTTGAGCATGCTTGGCGGAGATTGGACGG
>CAYGOH010000157.1:0-3710 GCA_964351385.1 uncultured Sphingobium sp.
ATGGCGAGCGTCGTGTCCGGGTCGAACACATAGGCGGGGTCAAGGTCCGGCACCCGCTCATCGGCTTCGGAGAAGGCGGGCACCGACATGTCGCTGTCGATCCCGAACATCTCACGCACATTCACCGTGCGGTCGGGCGCTTCCATCAGCGTTTCGCTGCGCATGTCGGGGTTGGAATTGGGTATGTCGGTCATATTCGGGCCTTGATTAATTCACATAATCCGTTCGTGTCGAGCGGAGGTTCGCGCTTGTAGCGGACCGAGGTCGGGACAAGCCATCAGACGGGTGCATCTCGACCATGCTCAATGCGAACGGCGATTATTTCAGACTCAAGCGAAAGCCGGAGCCTTTCGCAAGTGCGTATAGGCGGCGATCACATCCTGCAACGCCTTTTCGTGGCTGCGGTCGCCGCCATTCTGGTCCGGGTGATAGCGGCGCACCAGCTCGGTATAGCGGGTGCGCAGAGCCCTGCGGTCGGCATCGAGCGGGAGTTCGAGCTGCCGCATCGCCTTGCGATCATCGGGCGAGAGCGGCTTTCCGTCCTGCCGCATTCCTGTTCCCGTTTGGCCCATCTCCATCTGGCGATCGCGCATCTTCTGTTTGAAGCCCGCACCGATGGCGTCGATCGGGTCGCTGAAATCCGCCCAGCGCGGTCCGGGCGAAGCGCCGTTGGAAGAAAATGCGCGCGTTTCCCGTTCCCACCCCGCATAGGAGCGCTGCGCCGCTGCGATCTCGTCCGCGCTCATCCCTGCGAAGAAATTATAGCCCGCGTTGAATTCGCGCACATGGTCGAGGCACAGCCAGCGCCAGCTGGGCGGGCCATCGGAGGATGACGCGCCGTCCTCCCGCGCGGGCGCGCGAAACTCGCCCGGCTCCTCGCAATCGGGAACCGCGCAGCTTTGCGTGGCTCCCTCGACCCTGCCATGGAACCGGGGGCTGCGGCGGCGGTTTTCGGATTCGGACGTCAAGAACAGAGTATCCCGTGAACGGCAAAAGCCCTATATAGGGTCAGAACTCCTATATTACAGGGCCGAGGCTTGAGCCAAAAAGGCCTGGAACGCGAAGCGAGCGAGGAGAATTGTGGTGCTATTGGACGAGAGAGCGACAAAGTTCCGGGCCTTTTTGGCCAAGTCCTTCGGATGGCCGGTTGCGGGCGATTTGCATCGTCGAACCGCTCAACCGGGGCGCGAACCCCGCTTTTCGCGGTTCTTCTCGCACCTCAGCCCGCAACCGACCACCTCGATCCCTGTAATATAGGAGCTCTGACCCCCGCGCCATGGACACGCAATCAAAAGAAACTCCGGCAAAAGGTCCCGTCGCGACCGAAATCGAGTCCCGCCTGCGGCTGGCGCTCAACCCGACGCATCTGCTGGTCATCGACGACAGCGAAAAGCATCGCGGCCATGCCGGGCATGACGGATCGGGCGAGAGCCATTTCACGGTCGAGCTGGTTTCCACCGCCTTCATCGACATCAATCGCGTCGCGCGGCAGCGGCTTGTCAACGAGGCGCTGAGGGACCTGCTTGCCGAAAAGATCCACGCGCTGAGCATCCGCGCGCTGGCGCCGGGCGAACATCCGGTCTGAGCGGACGGGGCAAGCCCACCCCGCCCCACAGATCAAAACGCACCATATTGCTCATTGCCGACAAAGCCGATGCTGCTGACGCCGGACCGTTTGATGTCGGCGAGGATCAGGTCGACCAGCTCATAGCGCGCCTCGCTTTCGGGCTCAAACAGGATCACCGGTTCCACGGTCATTCGGGCCGCATAGGCCAACCTCTCGCGCAGCTGCGCGATGCTCAAGGTTTCGCCATTCCAGCTGACGACACCCTTGGCCGAGACCCCCACAATATTTTTGGTCGGGTTGACTTTCGTCCGCAAATCCTTGGTTTCGATACCCGGCAGGTCCATTTTCACCAAATGGGTCGCAAGCGGCATGGTGATGATGAACATGATCAGCAGCACCAGCATAACGTCGATTAAAGGCGTGGTGTTGAGGTCCGCGATGGGCGAACCGCCCGCATCATTTGCATGGACAGCCATGGCACTCTCCTTGCCTAGTTATGTTATACTGTAACATATATCTCCGTTCCATCGTGCAGGCAACAGTTCTTCTTCCGCTGTGTTATAGGCACAGCAACGAAGACAGGAGTCTGGCCATGACGATCTCATCCATCGAACAGACGATCACCCCCGCCACCCACGATCTGGGCGATTTCAAGGTGTATCGTTCGCTCCCCGCGCGAGAGCGGACGATGGTGGGACCATTCATCTTTTTCGATGAGGCTGGCCCGGCCACGCTCGCGCCCGGCAACGGCATAGATGTCCGGCCGCACCCGCATATTGGCCTTTCGACCGTCACCTACATGCTGGACGGCGCATTCATGCATCGCGACTCGCTCGGCAATGCGCAAGTGATCGAGCCCGGCGCGGTCAACCTGATGACCGCAGGCAAAGGCATCGTCCATTCGGAACGGTCGCCGGACAAGGACCGCGCGGCCGAGGCAAAACTGTCGGCGATCCAGACGTGGCTCGCCCTGCCGGACGCGCAGGAGGAAATGGACCCGGCGTTCGAACATGTTGCCGCCGAACGCCTGCCGATGATCGAGGGCGACGGCGTCGCAGCGCGCGTCATCATGGGGTCGCTCTGGGGCGAAACCGCGCCCGTCACCACTTATGCCGAGACAATCTACGCCGATATCGCCCTGCGATCGGGCGGCAGCATCCCCATCGATTCGCGCGCCGACGAACGCGCGCTGTATACGGTGCATGGAGATGCAAAGTTGGACGGCATCCCGCTGGAACCGCGCAAACTCTATGTGATGCGCCCGGGCGCGGTGGCAACGCTGGCCAGCGCCACAGGCGCGCATGTCATGCTGTGCGGCGGTGAGGCGTTTGCGACTCCGCGCCATGTCTGGTGGAATTTCGTATCGTCCTCAAAAGACCGGCTTATGCAGGCGCGTGAGGATTGGGAGGCGATGCGCTTTCCGCTGATCCCCGGCGATGACGCCGAGCATATCCCGCTGCCGCAAGGCCGCCCCAAAACGGTCAGCTACCCCTGACCCTATCCGGCACAGGAAATCGGTGCTTTCGCCCCCTATATATATTTCTACTTTGCTGCGGCGGCATTACAGTCGTAGGAAGCCACGCTGAATTGGGCCGTTTTGGCTGAATAGGATCGTGAAATATGGCGAGTGTTGCCGAAAAAATTCCTTCTGAGGATAGCCGGGAAATAAATGCACCCGAATCCGTAGTCGTTCGTTTCGCCGGAGACAGCGGCGACGGCATGCAGCTGACGGGCGGACAGTTCACGCTGTCGACCGCGCTGGCAGGCAATGACCTCTCGACCTTCCCCGATTTCCCCGCAGAGATTCGCGCGCCGCAGGGTACGTTGTTCGGCGTGTCCGCGTTCCAGATCAATTTCGGATCGTCCGACATCACAACCGCGGGCGACGCGCCCGACGTACTGGTGGCGATGAACCCCGCAGCGCTGAAAACCAACGTGAAGGATCTGAAACCGGGCGGCCTGATCATTGCCGACAAGGGCGAATTTTCCGACCGCAACCTCGCCAAGGCGAAATATGAGGTCAGCCCGCTGGACGATGACAGCCTGGCCCAATGGCAGGTGCTGGCGTTCGACATCTCACAGCTGACAATGGACAGCGTCAAGGAATTCGGCCTTGGCAACAAGGAAGCCCTGCGCTGCAAGA
>CAYGOH010000158.1:0-3709 GCA_964351385.1 uncultured Sphingobium sp.
GCTGCTTACGCTTGAGTATCGCAACAAGGCGAAAGAGGACGTGCTTGCGTGCCTAGATGCAGGCGAGGATGCGCGCTGATATGAGGATCTTTCCGCGCCGCTGGCCTCTCATCCCGACAATTCTGGTGGCTGCTGCCGCTGCCACGATGATTGCGCTGGGGTTCTGGCAGATCAAGCGGGCGGGGCAGAAGGAAGCGCTGATCGCGGAGTTGCGGCACAACCCCGACAAACCCGCACTCGCATTTCCGGCCCTCGGCCCGGTTATGCCGGAGTGGATATTCCGCCCGTCCTCGGTCAATTGCCTGAGTGTGGAAGGCTGGACGGCGGAGGCTGGCCGCGCGATCGACGGCACCATGGGCTTTCGCTACATCGCCCATTGCCGCACGACCGGAGGCGAGGGGCCGGGTGCGTTGGTTTCCGTGGGTGTCGGCAACCGGCCCGACCTCAAGCCGGCATGGGACGGCGGCATCGTTTCGGGCTGGATCACGAAGGAGCCGGATCACCGCTCGCTCTTTTCCCGCATGACCGGCCCGCGCATCGTTTTGCGCCCGATGCTGATGGCCAGGGAATCGCCCGAACCCGACCTGAAAGCCGGTGGGTTGCCGAGCGTCGAGGATATTCCGAACAACCATATCGCCTATGCGGTGCAATGGTTCGTCTTCGCCGTGATTGCGATTGTCATTTACACTCTGGCGCTGGCTCGCCGACAGTCGAGCGCCAACATCGATTCTTAGCGCTTGCTCAGCCTCCCCCACCTCGCTAGGCCGCTTGGCCATGAAATATCAAAGTACGCGGGGCAGCGCGCAGGCGCTTGATTTTGAGCAGGTCACGCTGGCCGGGCTGGCGAGCGATGGCGGATTGTACCTGCCCGAAGAATGGCCGCAATTCTCGCCGGACAAGATCCGCAGTCTCGCGGGCTTGTCCTATGTCGACACGGCGGTGGCCGTCATGGAGCCGTTCGTTGCCGGTTCGCTCACCGCCGATGAACTGAGGGAGCTGTGCACGGCGGCCTATGGACGCTTTGCGCATAATGCGGTGACGCCACTCGTTCAGCTCGATCATCGCCAATGGATGCTGGAACTGTTTCACGGCCCGACGCTGGCGTTCAGGGACGTGGCGCTGCAGCTGCTGGGTCTCTTGTTCGAGAAGTTCCTCTCGCGCCGCGACGATCATATCACGATTGTCGGGGCGACGTCCGGGGATACCGGTTCGGCTGCGATCGATGCGGTCGCAGGCCGCGAAAAGATCGACATCTTCATGTTGCATCCCGATGGCCGTGTCAGCGATGTGCAGCGCCGCCAGATGACCACCGTGCTGGCGCCCAATGTCCATAACATCGCAATCGACGGCAGCTTTGACGATGCGCAGGCGCTGGTGAAGGCGATGTTCAACGACGCCGGGTTCCGCGCGAAATATAAACTTTCCGCAGTCAACAGCATCAACTGGGCGCGGCTGATGGCGCAGGTTGTTTATTATTTTTATGCGGCGGTGCGTCTGGGCGCGCCGGATCGCGAAGTCGCCTTTTCTGTACCTACGGGCAATTTCGGCGATGTGTTCGCGGGCTATGTCGCTGCGAAGATGGGCTTGCCGGTCGCACGGTTGATCGTTGCGACCAATGTGAACGATATTCTCTACCGTGCGCTGAGCGATGGCGATTACAGTCAGGGTGAGGTCGTGCCGACGGCGACGCCCAGCATGGACATTCAGGTCAGCAGCAATTTCGAACGGTTGCTGTTCGATGCCGGCGGTCGCGACGGACTTGCGCTGGCCGAGCAGATGCGCGGGTTTGAGGCGACAAAGGGGATGCGCCTGACCAATGCGCAGCGTCAGGGCGCGGCTTCCCTGTTCACGGCGCACCGTGTCGATGCGGACAGCATGAACCTTGCTTTGCGCTGGGCCTATGACGGTGCCGGGCAGGTGATCGATCCGCACAGCGCGGTGGGCTTGTCGGCCGCTCTGGCCGTCGAGGATCTGGCCGCTGACATTCCGATCGTTACGCTGGCTACTGCGCATGCGGGCAAGTTCCGCGATGCGGTCGAACGCGCGACGGGTGTGCGTCCGGGTCTGCCGCAGCGGGTTGGAACCCTGTTCGACCGCGAAGAATCCTACGATCGGCTGCCCGCGAGTTTTGACGCTATTGCCGATTATATCGCCGAACGCGCAACCACCGCGGGCTGAGGGCGCGCGATGCAGCTCTCCACCCTGATCGGCGAACCATGGGATGATTATGGCCTGATCGATTGCGGACATGGCCGCAAGCTGGAGCGCTATGGCAATTGGCGCTTCATCCGGCCCGAGCCGCAAGCCATGTGGGCGCCCGCCAGTGATCAGTGGGATGCACATGCGGAGTTCATTCCCGGCTCCGATGAGGATGGTGGTGGACGCTGGTATTATAATGACCGTTCCATGCCCAAAAGCTGGGAATTGTCATGGGACAATGTGCGTTTCCACGCCAGTTGCACCCCGTTTCGCCATTTGGGCTTTTTCCCCGATATGGCGCCAGTGTGGACATGGATGCGCGGTCGGGTGGCGGATGTGGAAGCGCCGCAGTGTATGAACCTGTTCGGCTATACCGGCGTCGGAACGCTGGCGATGGCGGGGCAGGGCGCGCAGATGGTGCATGTCGATGCATCGAAGAAATCGGTGGCGGCGGCACGCGCCAATGCTGATCTGTCTGGCATGGCCGACAAGCCGATACGCTGGATTGTCGACGATGCCGCGAAATTCGTTGCGCGCGAGGTCCGGCGCGGTCGTCGCTATGACGGGATATTGCTCGACCCGCCCAAATATGGGCGCGGGCCGGATGGCGAGGTGTGGCGTCTGGAAGAGGATCTGCCCGGTCTTGTCGCCAATTGCCGCCAGCTTCTGGACGCTGACAGCCGCTTTCTGTTCCTGACGGTCTATGCTGTGCGCATGTCGGCGCTCGCCATCGGGGAACTGCTTCGTCAGGCATTCGCGGATTTGCCCGGCCGTGTCGAGGCGGGCGAACTGACTGTGCGAGAAGAATCGCGCGGGCTCTTGCTGCCGACTGCGATCTGGGCGCGCTGGTCGCGCGACTGAATTCAGGCGCTGAGGTTGAGAAGGCTTCCGGGTGGAGGCGGTGTGTAGCTGCTCTCGCGACCCGCATCCAGGCCATTGGCGCGTTCGTCCTCGGCCCGCAGCGCCGCCACGGCTTCATCGACCTTTTTCGCGTCGAAATAGCTTTCCGGCTTGCTGGGATCGGGAATATTCAGCGCTTCCTTGACCTACGCCTTGATGCCCTGCGGATCGGCAGGGTCGATATTCTTCTTTGCCTTGTCGACGTCCGTGCAGTTCCGGCAGAGAAAGCCGTTGACCGTCACGGGTACGGGATAGTCGCCGCTTATCGCCATGACCAGTTTTCCTTCTGGTCCCCGGGCATCTGATAGCATCGTCAGGTTAATGCGATGTTAGCGCCTCACTCGCGGGTCGCGCGCATCGCGGCACCTGCCGCGACGGGGGTCATCGCCACGAGCAAAAGTGATATGGCGGCGAGGAATTTGAGCGCTGCTCCACTGTCGGAATGCAGCGATCCCGCGCCGAAGATCAGCAGCGGCACCGCCAGCGGCAGCGCCAGCAGCCCTGCAATGGCCCCCGCCGCGCGAGATCGCAAGGGCGGCGAGGCGACAAACAGGGTACGCTCGGCGGTCGCTCTGGGTCCGCGCCGCATCACGACAACAAGGTTTGCAAT
>CAYGOH010000159.1:0-3707 GCA_964351385.1 uncultured Sphingobium sp.
GCTTCCTCGACGACCTTCTGGTGCCGGCGCTGGATCGAGCATTCGCGCTCATTGAGATACACGACATTGCCATGCTGATCGCCCAGCACCTGAATTTCGATGTGGCGCGGGCTTTCGATGAATTTCTCGATGAACACGCGGTCGTCGCCGAAGCTGGCAAGGCCTTCGCGCTTGGTGGCCTCGAACCCTTCGCGGACATCCTTTTCGGAGTAGGCCAGACGCATGCCCTTGCCGCCGCCGCCGGCCGATGCCTTCATCATGACCGGATAGCCGATTTCGTTCGAGATCTTCACCGCATGCTCGGTATCGTCGATCACGCCGACATAGCCGGGAACGACGTTGACGCCTGCTTCCTTCGCCAGCTTCTTGGATTCGATCTTGTCGCCCATCGCGGCGATGGCGTTGGCGGGCGGGCCGACGAAAATGATGCCTTCCGCATCCAGCGCCTTGCGGAAGCTTTCACGCTCGGAAAGGAAACCATAGCCGGGGTGAACGGCATCCGCGCCGGTCGCCTTGCACGCCTCAATGATCTTGTCCGCGATCAGATAGGATTGCGCGGCGGGCGGCGGACCGATGTGGACGGCCTCGTCTGCCATCAGCACATGCGGCGCACGGCTGTCCGCATCCGAATAGACCGCGACGGTTGCAATGCCCATCTTCTTGGCTGTGCGAATAACGCGGCACGCGATTTCGCCACGGTTTGCAATCAAAATCTTGGTAATGGCCATCTTCGGTCTCAGTCCTTTAATGCATATCTTGCGCCGTAAACCGGCTTAACTCTCTGTCACCAATCCCTTGAGCTGCTGCGTACGCTCACGCGTCAGCCGCGCCTTGCACATCGCCACGAGCATGGGCTCCATCGTCCCTCCACGCGCATAATAACCCTCGCTCGTGCAATGCAGGTCACGATAGGAGAGCCATGCCCGCTGCGCCTTCAGCAAGGTCCCGAAATAACCGGGCCGCTTGTCAGTCGAGCGGTCGAGCGCGCTGTCATTGTCCTTCATCCGCTCAGCGGTGATCGCCCATTGCGCATTCAACTCCTTGTCCGCGGCCGCATATTCCTCGCCGGCGCAGATGGTCATATCCGTCTGCGTCTGCGGATTATCGCAAACAGCGGTTGCAGCAGCACCGAGGAGGAGAACGGCAGTGATCACTCCGCCGCTTCCTCCAGATGGCCGTGCGGGGCGGCCTGCATTGCGCGAATGCCAAGCTTGCCGAGCAAGGCGGCGTCGCTGTCGTCGCCCGCATTGGGGGCGGTGAGCAGCTTGTCGCCGGTGAAGATGCTGTTCGCGCCCGCCATGAAGCAAAGCGCCTGACAGCTTTCGGACATGCTTTCGCGCCCTGCGCTCAGACGCACCATGCTTTCGGGCATCGTGATGCGCGCCACGGCGACGGTGCGGACGAACTCGATTTCATCGATTTTCGCGAGCGGCGTGTCGGCGAGCATGTCGCCCAGCACCGTTCCCTTGACCGGCACGAGCGCGTTGATCGGAACGCTTTCAGGGTGCGGCATGCTGGCCAGCGCATGGACGAAGCCGATACGATCCTCGCGGGTTTCGCCAAGGCCGACGATCCCGCCGCAACAGACGTTGATGCCAGCGCCGCGAACATTTTCCAGCGTTTCGATGCGGTCCTCAAAGGTGCGCGTGCTGATGATGTTCGCGTAATTTTCCGGCGCGGTGTCGATGTTATGGTTGTAATAATCGAGGCCCGCGTCGGCGAGCTGCTGAGCCTGACCTTCCGACAGCATGCCAAGCGTCATGCAGGTTTCCATGCCCATTTGCCGCACACCCTGGATCATCTCGACCAGAGCGGGCATGTCGCGTTCCTTGGGGTTGCGCCATGCGGCCCCCATGCAGAACCGGTCCGAGCCATTGTCCTTCGCCTGCGCCGCCGCTTGCAGCACGGCGCGCACGTCCATCAGCTTGGTCGCCTTAACGCCGCTGTCGGCTTCGACCGACTGGCTGCAATAGCCGCAATCTTCCGGGCAACCGCCAGTCTTGATGCTGAGCAGCGTAGAGAGCTGTACCTCGTTGCGGGGATGATATTCGCGATGAAGCGTCTGCGCCTCATGAACAAGGTCCATGAACGGCATGTCGAACAGCGCGGTTATCTCCTCGCGCGTCCAGTCTGTACGGGGTTCGGTCACTCTGCGGCTTCCTCCAGCGGTGGCATATTGTGGCCGAGCAGGCGCAGCACGTCCGCCGCGCAATCGACCACGTTGGAGCCAGGACCATAAATGCCCTGAACGCCCGCGTCACGCAGATAGTCATAATCCTGTGGCGGGATGACGCCGCCGGCAACGACCTTGATGTCCGCCCTGCCTTCTTCCTTCAGCAGCTTGATCAGCTCGGGGATCAGGGTCTTGTGGCCGGCAGCCAGAGAGGACGCGCCGACGATATCGACATTTTCCGCCACCGCCAGATCGCGCGTTTCGGTGGGCGTCTGGAACAACGGCCCGGAGACGACATCAAAGCCGAGATCGGAGAAGGCCGACGCGATGACGTTCGCACCGCGATCATGCCCGTCCTGCCCCATCTTGGCGACAAGCAAACGGGGTTTCCGACCCAAGCGGTGCTCGACGGCCTGCACTCCGTCGAGCACCTGACGCCAGCGCGCATCCTCTTGATAAGGAGCGGCATAGACGCCTTTTACCGGGGTCGGAACGGTCGCATGACGACCGAAAACATCTTCCATGGCGAGGCTGATTTCACCGAGCGTCGCGCGCGCACGCGCCGCATCGACAGCCAGCGCGAGCAAATTGCCCTTGCCGTTCGCGCCTTCGCGCAGCGCATCGAGCGCGGTCTGACACGCCACTTCGTCGCGGCTTGCCCTGACCTTGGCGAGGCGCGCAATCTGGCCTTCGCGTACCTTGGCATTGTCAACCTCAAGCGTTTCGATCAGCTCCTCGTCCTTCAGACGGAACTTGTTGACGCCGACGATGACATCGTCGCCGCGATCCACACGCGCCTGACGCGCGGCGGCGGCTTCCTCGATCATCGCCTTGGGCCAGCCAGCGTCGACAGCCTTCGCCATGCCGCCTTCGCGCTCCACGCGCTCAATGATCTCCCAAGCACTGTCAACGAGGCTCTGGGTCAGGCTTTCGATATAGTAGCTGCCGCCAAGCGGATCGACGACATTGCACATGCCGGTCTCTTCCTGAATGACGATCTGCGTGTTGCGGGCAATGCGTGCGGAAAAGTCCGTCGGCAGCGCAATCGCTTCATCAAGCGCGTTGGTGTGCAGCGACTGGGTCCCGCCCA
The DNA here is from genome assembly GCA_964351385.1 of uncultured Sphingobium sp. Classification (GTDB taxonomy): domain Bacteria; phylum Pseudomonadota; class Alphaproteobacteria; order Sphingomonadales; family Sphingomonadaceae; genus Sphingobium. Next base: position 3,264 of record CAYGOH010000159.1, read on the forward strand.
GCATTGCCGCCATCGCTTCAATGGTCGTACGGATGACGTTGTTATACGGGTCTTGCTCGGTCAGCGACACGCCAGAGGTCTGGCAGTGGGTGCGCAGCATCTTCGAACGCTCGTCCTGGGCGCCGAGCTGCGTCATTGCACGATGCCATAGCGTACGCGCGGCGCGCAATTTCGCCACTTCCATGAAGAAGTTCATGCCGATGGCGAAGAAGAAGCTGAGGCGTCCGGCGAACTTGTCGATATCGAGGCCGGATTCGACGCCATATTTCACATATTCCATGCCGTCGGCGATGGTGAAGGCAAGTTCCTGCACCTGTGTCGCGCCCGCTTCCTGCATATGATAGCCGGAGATCGAGATGCTGTTGAAGCGCGGCATGTGGTCCGCCGTGTAGGCGAAGATATCAGAAATGATCCGCATGCTGGGCTGAGGCGGATAGATATAGG
>CAYGOH010000160.1:0-3636 GCA_964351385.1 uncultured Sphingobium sp.
TCATGATCGCCGTTGCGCGTCACCTGCAGCCGCGCCGCGACCTCGGTCCGCGCCGCATCCAGCTGAAAATCGAGCGCGATATCCGGCACCAGCCAGTCCGGCGGGCTGTAATCCTTGCGAAAAACGATGTGGGGCGATGCGGAAGATGAGGCGTCGAGCATGTTTCGCTTCTACGCATTGCGGCGGTGCAGCACAATCATCTTGCGATCCCGATGCAATGTCTTTTTAACACCATAATGGCGCAGCACATGCTGATCATTGGAATGGGATATACAGGCGGAATGCTGGCGGCGGCGCTGCGCGCGCAGGGCTGGCGCGTCACAGGGGTCAAACGCGAAGCGGACGGCCCCGATATACTGCCTTTTGCGGATGAGGGCGCTGTGCACGACCATATCAGCCAGGCCACGCATATCCTGTCCTCGGTGCCGCCCACGCGGGACGGCGGCGACCCGGTGCTGGCGCTTTATGGCGACGCCATCGCCGGCAGCGGCGCACAATGGGTCGGCTATCTCTCGTCAACCGGCGTCTATGGCGATACCGGCGGCGCCTGGGTGGATGAAGGCGCGCCCATCGGCACCGGCAGGCGCACGGCGCGCGCCGATGCGGATGCGCGCTGGCAAAAGCTGCACCCTGCCATGCGCGTTTTTCGCCTGCCCGGCATTTATGGGCCGGGGCGCAGCGCGCTGGACCGCGTCCGCACCGGGAAAGCACATCGCATTGATATAGAAGGGCAAATATTCAGCCGCATTCATGTCGATGATATTATAGCGGTAATTATAAAAAGCTTTGATGGCCCGGCTGGCGTCTATAATATCGCCGACGATCATCCCTGTCCGCAAAATGATGTGATCGCATATGCCGCCGCCCTGCTCGGCCTTCCCTGCCCGCCTTTACAGTCGATTGAGGAGGCCGGTCTCTCGCCCCAGGCGCGCGCCTTCTATGCGGAAAACCGGCGGGTCGCCAATGGCAAGGCGAAGCGCCTGCTCGGCTGGCGGGCGCAATATCCGGATTATCGGCGCGGCTTGACAGCGTGCCTGAATAACGACGAGTAAATAGCGCCATTTTGAATGTTCCGCCGGGAAGACGACTTCCCCAATAAGTGAGACAGTGATAAGGATAGCGCTCCATACATAAGAACAGTTCGGGCGCGGTGGCCAAAATAGCGGTGCAAAATCGCATCATGGCAGGAGTTCAACTGTGAATCTATTTGGTGGGCGCAATTCCGTAAATGGAATGATGTTCAGCGACTCTGAACGTCTGCGCCTGCTTGTCTCTCGCATCGACGCTGTATTTTCGCCGCTGCGCGTCGCGATTTCAGCCAACATCATTTGCGCCATATTATTGACGTTTCTGCTGAGGCAGGACGAAACGAGCAATCATCTCGACATATGGCTCATCTGCGTTCTCGCGGTATCGGCTGCGCGTTATGCGCTCTATGTGAAGCACAAGACTGCCCCCGATACGGCGGCGAATATCCGTATCTGGGCCACGTTGTCGGTCATGGGATCCAGTTCGGCGGGTCTGCTATGGGGCTTTGGCGGGCTGTTGCTGTTCCCCAGCGGAACCGAACATTTGTGGCTATGGAGTCTTGTCGTCGCGGGGCTGTGTGCGGGGGCGGTCGCCTCCAGCTCGGCACATCTCCCCACAGCGCTGATCTTCATTGTCTCGGCCAGCCTGCCTCTGTTCGGCCGGCTTATACCGGAAAGCTCATTGGGCGCGCTGGCAACGGCGGGCCTGATATCGACCTTCATCCTGTGCCTCATCGTGATTGCCTATGTTGCGAGCCAGGAATTCGCCCGGACATTCTCGCTCCGGCTGATGCTGGAACAAAAGGCGGCAGAGCTCGATGCCGCCAACCAGCGCCTGACCGGCGAGATAGCCGACCACAGGGAAACGTCGGAAATACTGGATCAGGCCCGAAAAATGGAGGCGATCGGCCGTCTGACCGCAGGCGTCGCCCATGATTTCAACAATCTGCTCGCCATCATCATGGGCAATCAGGAACTGATCCTGTTGCGCGCTGCGGACAATGACGACGTGAAGCGGCTGGCGTCCACCTCGCCGGACGCCGTAAAAAATGGGGCGCAGCTGACACACAGCCTGATCGCTTTTGCCCGTAAGCAAACCCTGAAACCTGCGCTGGTCGATATCAACGCGCTGCTGGGCAAGGCCCCGCCTTTGCTGACCAATGCGGTAGGGGAAAAAATCACCATCACATATGCAACGTCGAACCAGCCCCTGCCCGCCAGCATCGACGCCGCGCAGCTTCAGATCGCGCTGCTCAACCTGGTAATCAACGCCCGCGACGCCATTACAGGGCCGGGCGATATACAGATCGGCAGCCATGCCGTGCATATGAAGGGCTCCTCCCGGCTGAACACCGGCACATTGCTGCCCTCGGGTTCCTATGTCGTGGTGACGGTCGCGGACACCGGATCGGGTATAGCGCCGGAAATCGTCGACAAGATATTCGAGCCCTTTTTCACCACCAAGGGCGTGAGCCACGGAACCGGTCTTGGCCTCTCACAAGTATATGGATTTGTGGTTCAATCGGGCGGTGGCATTGATATTGAGACGACACCGGATCAGGGCACCTCCATCGCTCTTTATCTGCCGCTGGTTGAGAACCTTGCGGATCAGGGGGAGCCAGTCACCGAACCACCGCCCGGCGCATCTGCTCCCAGGCGGCATGTATTGCTGGTCGACGATAATGGATGCGTCCTTGCCGGGCTGAACGACATGTTGCGACAGGAAGGATGCGCGGTCGTGACCGCCGAAGATGGCGACGCGGCACTCAAACTGCTGAAACAGCATAATGGCATCGGTGTGATGATCACCGACATCCATATGCCGGTGAAGGACGGCGCCGAATTGATCGAGGCTGTGCGGACGGGCTGGCCCGACATCTCGATCATCGCCATGTCGGGCTCCCCAATGGATCAGCTGCCCAGGGACGTGGCGCTATTGCCCAAACCCTTTACGATCCGGCAGCTGCGGGAATGCCTCAATCAGGTGACGGAAACTGGCCCGGCATAATCCTAGTTCTTTTTCAGACAAACCAAGAGCGCGAGCGTCAATGTGGCCTTATTTGCGAATGTTCCGGCTTGAGCCTTTGCGCCAGCGCAGCGGCGCGCGGTTCTGCCCGATATCGATAATCGCATCGAACCCATCGTCGTTCATCTGCCACCGGGTCAGGCGCTCATAATGCGCAATGAAGCGCTGCAATTCCGCAGGTGTCATAGGCGGACGCGAGCCATCAGCGGGACGCTCCAACGCCTTTTCCTGCTCCGCACGCCAATCATATACGCATTCAAAGGATGGCGGCTGTAGCCTGATGATTACATCCAGCGATCCGAACAACTCGGCATAATCCCGCGCCAGCCGTTCATTCACGAACCTGCGCCAAATCCCCTGCGGATCCTCTGCGGCCTCCAGCATATTGATGGGTTCGGCCAGTATTTCGTCCGGCTGGGCCTTTACGCCCACACACCATCCCTCCAATATGATGATGTCTGGTCGGCCATAAAATACCGGCCAGCTATCTGCCTGCGCCCTGTCATCAGAGGTCTTGTCGAAAGCCGGCAGACCTGTCGTCGCGCCATCGCGGGCGCTGGCAAGCTGGCTCAGTGTCCGTAG
>CAYGOH010000161.1:0-3461 GCA_964351385.1 uncultured Sphingobium sp.
GTGCGGTTTCGATAAAGGCATGACGAGATGAGTTTCCGCAATATTTCCAGCTGGTCGATCCGCAACCCGGTGTTGCCGCTCGTGTTGTTTGCTGGCCTGTTGCTGGCCGGGCTGGTGTCCTTCATGCGAATGGACATCAATAATAACCCGGACGTCAGCTTTCCAGCCGTACGCGTTGAGGTTGCCCAGCCAAGCGCAGCGCCGTCTGAACTGGAAACACAGGTTACCCAGCGGGTTGAGGCTGCGATCCGCGGTATCAATGGCGTGGACGAAATCATTTCCTATGCGCGTGAGGGCAGCAGCTTCACGATGGTGCAGTTTGAGATCGGAACGCCGGTTGACCGTGCGGTAAATGACGTCCGCAACGCGGTATCGCAGATCCGCAGTGACCTGCCCGAAGGGATATTGGAGCCGCAAATCACGCGGGTCGACATCGATGGCGGCCCGATCGCCTATTTCAGCGTCGAGGCGACCGACATGACGCTGGAGCAGCTGTCCTGGTTTGTCGACAATACCGTGGCGAAAAGGCTGCTGGGGGTCGAAGGAATGGCCGCGGTCAGCCGCGGCGGCGGGGTTGACCGGGAAATCCGGGTGATTCTGAAATCCGACCGGCTTCAGGCGCTGGGCATCACGGCAGCGCAGATCAACCAGCAGTTGCGGCAGGTCAATATCAATACCGCAGGCGGGCGCACCGAAATCGCCGGTGCGGAGCAATCGGTTCGCGTGCTGGGCAACGCCCAGACGGCCTACGCGCTTGGCCAGACGCAGATTCAATTGCCCGGCGGACGGTCTGTACGGCTGGATGAGATTGGCGATGTGCGCGACATGTATGCCGAGCAACGGTCGGTAGCGCTGATGAACGGGCGCCAGGTGACGAGTATCTCGCTGGAAAAATCCAAGGGATCCTCCGATGTCACTGTCTATGACGCGGCGAGAAAGGAGTTGGAGGCTATCGCGAAGGAGAATCCCAGGATTCACTTCAAGGAGCTTTTCACCAGCGTTGAATATACGCGCGGCCAATATCATTCCGCGATGACCGCGATGGTCGAAGGCGCCATCCTGGCGGTTATCGTGGTCTATCTTTTTCTGCGCGACTGGCGGGCGACGGTTATCTCGGCGCTCGCCATTCCCTTGTCCGCCATCCCGGCTTTCTGGTTCATGGATATGATGGGCTTCACGCTCAACGGGCTTTCCCTGCTGGCGCTCAGTCTGGTGGCGGGTGTGCTCGTCGACGATGCGATTGTCGAAATCGAAAATATCGTGCGGCATATGCGCATGGGTAAATCGGCGTATCAGGCCTCGATCGATGCGGCGGACGAGATCGGACTCGCCGTCGTCGCGACCACCATGTCCATCGTCGCGGTGTTCCTGCCGGTGGCGCTGATGCCGGGCATCTCGGGCCAGTTCTTCATCCAGTTCGGCATGACTGTCGTCGTAGCGGTGCTGCTCAGCCTGGCTGTGGCGCGCATGATCACGCCGATGGTCGCAGCCTATTTCCTGGAGGCGCACGGTGAAGCCTCTCACGGCGAAGGCTGGCTGATGGATCATTATATGGCTACGCTCAAGTGGTCGCTCGAACACCGCTGGAAAATTGCCTTGCTTGGCGGCGGCGGCGCATTGGCAGCAACGATTCTGGCGTTTGCTACTCTTCCGTTTACATTCCAGCCTTCGATGAACACCGACTATAGTCAGGTAAAGGTGGAGATGGTGCCTGGCACGACGCTGGAACAGTCGCGCAAGGTAACGCAGCAGGTGGTGGATGTCCTGATGAAGGATGAGAAGGTTGTGGACACCGCCTTCGCCGATGTAGAGCCGGTTACCTCCGACATCTATCTGACTTTAAAGCAGGATCGTCCGATCAGCAGCGTTGAATGGGAGCGGCGGACTGCTCCGAAATTGCTGCAAATTGCGGATGCGCGCGTCAATTTCCAGTCTCAGTCTGGTGGTGGCGGCGCCAGCAGCGGTCGAGACATTACGATCATGCTCGGCGGCGATGATGCCGCTTTGCTGGAAGAGACCGCGAATAAACTCGTTGCGGAAATGTCGAAGATTCCGGAAATCAGGGCGCCGCGCGTCAATGGTGACATCAAGCGGCCTGAAATCGTCATCAAGCCGCGCTTCGACCTCGCTGCCGACCTCGGCGTCACGACTGTTGGACTTAGTCAGGCGGTTCGTATCGCAACCCTTGGTGATATCGATCAGAACAGTGCGAAATTTTCATTGTCCGACCGGCAGATTCCTATCCGCGTTTCGATTGATGAAAATGAGCGCAAAGATATTACGACAATCCAGAATATGCCGGTTCCCACGGCAAGCGGTGGATCCGTCCCGCTGAAACTGGTTGCCGATATCAGTTTTGGTGCGGGACCAACGGAAATTCGCCGCTATAATCAGGTGCGGCGCGTCGTGATTGGTGCCGACCTTGCGCCCGACGTGGTCACGAGTGAAGCGATGGCGAAAATCGAGAAGTTGCCTGCGTATGGCAATCTGCCCGCTGGTATACGCAAGCTCGACGTCGGCGACGCCAAATGGCAAAAGGAGATGATTGCGAACTTCACTATCGCTGTTATTTCAGGAATTCTCTTGGTGCTTGCTGTGCTGGTGCTCCTCTACAAGCGGGTCATGCCGCCGTTTGTCAACCTGGGATCGCTGATGCTGGCGCCGTTGGGCGGCGCGCTGGCGCTGCATCTGACCGGCAACCCGATCTCCATGCCGGTGCTCATCGGCGTCTTGATGCTGCTCGGCATCGTCGCGAAAAACTCGATCCTGCTGATCGATTTTGCGCTCGAGGAAATGGCCAAGGGCGTGTCCATCTATGACGCGATTGTCGATGCAGGGCACAAACGGGCGCAGCCGATCGTCATGACAACGGTGGCCATGGTCGCGGGCATGGTGCCGACGGCGCTGTCGCTGTCGGGCGATGCGGCATGGCGCGCCCCGATGGGCATAACGGTGATCGGTGGCCTCATTCTTTCGACGATGTTGACATTGCTGATCGTCCCCGCATCGTTCAGCCTCGCCATCGAGATCGAACAGTGGGTTGCGCCACGCCTGCGCAAGCGCCTGCTGACCTATGACCCCGACGATCCGCGTCACGCAGCGCCTCCGCAGCCTGCGGAATAGCACTATATCCATGACGCCCAGTCGTTGCTTGCAACGCTTGGCGTCATAGGCTGTTATTAGGTTGTGACTGGTGTTTCTTCGACCATAGCCGAGGCAGATCGCCCCGACCGGCGCATGCATGTGGTGGCGACGGGCCTGTTGTTGGCGATGGCCGCGCTGTTTCTCGCCGCGCGCTGGCTGGCGGACGTGCATCCTGCCGCCGGGTTTGTGCAAGCCTTTGCCGAGGCGGCGATGGTGGGTGGCCTCGCGGACTGGTTCGCGGTCACAGCGCTGTTCCGCCATCCGCTGCGCCTGCCCATCCCGCACACGGCGATCATCCCGAAGAACAAGGACAGGAT
>CAYGOH010000162.1:0-3444 GCA_964351385.1 uncultured Sphingobium sp.
CCGCGTAATAGGCGCTGGGCCGGTGGTTGCCCGATGCGCCTAAGCCGCCGAAAGGCATGCTTCCCGCGGCGCCCGTGGTTGGCCGGTTCCAGTTGCAGACCCCGGCTCTCGACCGCAGCGCATAGCGCTCCCAAAGCGAAGTGTCCTGAGAGATCAGCCCGCCGGACAGCCCGAATGCGGTGTTGTTGGCGACCGCTATCGCGGCATCGAAATCGGGGACGCGGATGACCTGCAGCACCGGGCCAAAGATTTCGGCGTCGGGCACGGCCAGTCCGGTCACGTCGAGGATGGCCGGGGTCAGGAAGGCGGGTGAGCGGTCCTCTGGCGTATCAAGCGGCAAAATGATGCGCGCGCCCAGTGAGACGAGTTCGGCGTAGGCATTGCGCACCCGGTCGGCGGCTCGCTCCGAGATGAGAGGTCCCATGCTGGGCTCCGGCTCCTCATTCCATGCGCCGAGCGTCAGGCGTTGCGTCAGCGCCGCAAGCTGGGCGACCATCTCGTCGCCGACACTGCCGTCGGGAATGATGAGGCGTCTTGCGCAGCTGCAGCGTTGACCGGCGGAGATGAATGCCGATGCCGCGATGATGGATGCGACCGCGTCAGCTGGGCCATCCCACGCGATCAGGGGATTGTTGCCGCCCAGCTCCAGCGCGAGGATCGTTTCCGGGCGGTCGGCGAACTGACGGCGCAGATGCGCGCCTGTTGCCGCCGATCCGGTGAACAGCAGGCCGTCGATGGGCGCGTCGGCAAGGGCGATGCCGGTGTCGCGGCCGCCTTGGACCAGATTGAACACGCCGTCGGGTAGGCCGGCTTCCGCCATCAGCCCGGCGATACTCTCGCCCACCAGCGGTGTTTCTTCGGACGGCTTGAAGACGATTGTGTTCCCGGCGAGCAATGCGGGGACGATATGGCCATTGGGCAGATGGCCGGGGAAGTTATAGGGACCAAAAACTGCCATGACGCCATAGGGGCGGTGCCGCAGCACCGATCTGCCGAATGCCGTTTCGCGCTCGATTGTGCCCGCGCGCTCCGAAAGGGCCTGAATCGATAGCGGGATCTTGCCGATCATGGAGGCGACCTCCTGCTTCGCCTCCCAGAGCGGCTTGCCGGTCTCCCTGCCGATTGCGGCGGCAAGACGCTCCGCGTTGGTCGACAGGGCCTGCCGGTAGCGGTCGATATAGTCGATGCGCGTGGCAAGCGTGGTTTCGGACCATGTCGTGAAGGCCAGCCGGGCACGGTCGACCGCGGCGAGAACGTCCTTCTGCTGCGCGGACGGTCCTTCCCAGACCAGAGCGCCTGTCGCCGGGCAAAGGGACTGAAGCAGCGTGGTCATACCCTTATTCTGCGCCTGCCATGGGTGGCTGGTCAACAGCTGCGATCCAAGGCGTTGCGGAACCCGCCATCAATGGCCTGCCGCTGCCTGTTTTACGGGTGTGCGGCATGCATTTCCCTTTCCAGTTGTGTGCGGAGCGCGATCGCGTCGATTTCGCCTGAGGCCAGTTTGCACAGGATGAGCGCGGAGAGGCTGGCGCGCTCTGTGAAACTTTCGGGCCATGCGAATTCCTGATCGCTGTGTATGTCGCCGCCGCGCACACCGAGCGTATCTGCGCCGGGCAACCCTTGGGCGAGCAGGTTGTTGCCTTCGCACACGCCGCCCGATGGCCGCCATTCTATCGATTGATGCAGCAACGCGCCGATGTGGCGGATGTTTTCGAACAGGCTTTGTTGCGCGGGGAAAAAGGGCTTGGGTGGTCGGCTGACCCCGCCATGCACCGCGATGGAAATGCCATCACCCTGATGGGTAGACACCAGCGCGGAGATCTTCTCTCGCATCCAGGCTTCCGCTGCCAGATCGGGCAGGCGCACGTTGAACCGCAGCACCGCGAGGTCGGGAACGGCATTGAGCGGCCCGCCGCCGTCGATCCGCGCAATGTTGACGGTCAGCTCATCGCGCTGGCCGTTGAGATCCGCCATGGCCGCCGCGATCCGCGCAGCCATCGCCAGCGCGTTGCGGCCCATTGCAAATTCTCTGCCCGCATGGGCGGTGCGGCCCCGAACCACTATATGATAATTCCCCGAACCCTTTCGCGCCGATACCAAAGTGCCGTCGCTCAACGCGGGTTCATAGGTCATGCCGACATGGCATTGCCTCCCGATGGCGGCCAGCACGGGCGCGGAGCCCAATGACCCCGTTTCCTCGTCGGGGGAGAGGAGCAGCTGATAGCCTACATTTGTCGCGAGCGGATGGCGTTCGAACGCTTCGAGCGCGCCCAGCATGACGCTGATGCCGCCCTTCATATCGGCGATGCCGGGCCCGTTAAGAGCGCCATCGGGCCGCTGGCTGACATTCTGGAACGCTCTGTCGGCGGGAAACACGGTGTCATAATGGCCGGTCAGCGCAACCTGCACCGGCGCATCGGGGCGCACCTGTACATGCAGGCATTGACCCGCGGGGGATGTGATCGTTTCACCACGCGCGTCGATGGTCGTGACGTCATCAAGGGGAAGGCTTTCGAACTTGCCGCCCAAAGCCGCCAACGCCGGGTGCAACCGCTCAGCGACTGTGCGCAGCCCGGCCAGATTGTTGCTGCCGCTGTTGATTTCCGACCACGCGACGGCGCGTGCGATCAGAGAGGCCCCCATCTCCTCTACCGCCTCAAGGACCTGCCTGTCCTCGCGGGCAATGATGAACCTGCCTTCGCCTATTGCTTGCATGGTCACATGCGCTCTCCAGCACTGCCTGGGTTGCGGTTCCAACCCCTCGCTGCGCGCCTGCCGATCTCTTACGGCTCGTGCAGGCCTCGCACCGCTTTTGCTTCCTTATACATATGGGAACACGTCGCCTTCAATCTAGAAGGGAGGTTGCACATGCGACCAACGCGCGCGACCTTGCTCTGCACATCAGCGACCTTCTGTCGCGCTCAATCTATCTGGCTGAAATATATGGTGAGCCCTGCTGGGTTCGAACCAGCGACCTACTGATTAAAAGTCAGTTGCCTATAAGTCTCGTATTTCTCCTCTTGTCACTTGGCGTAACCAAAAGACGTTGATATATATGCATAATACGATTTGGTATGACTGGCCCTGTAGTCTGCTGTTTCGTTCGGGAACATCGTATCACCTGCTGTTTGGTGCCCAAAATGGTGCCCAAAGGAGAATTCCGTGGCAACCAAGAAATTTACAGATGCATGGCTTCGTGGGCTGAAACCTGCGGCCCCAAGGAAAAGATATGAGGTGTTCGACCTTGGCGAGACATGCCTCGGTATAAGGGTTAATGACAAAGGGAGAATCACGTTCAACATGTATGCTCGCTTCCCTTCGAGTGAACGAGGCGCTGCACAGAAAGGGCGTAGGGTGCTGGGAGATTATTCTCCCGATGATGAACGGGGGTGGACTGCCAGCGATGACTGGTCCGGTTGCGTAGTTAGTTGATAATTGCCTCCG
>CAYGOH010000163.1:0-3380 GCA_964351385.1 uncultured Sphingobium sp.
GTTGCAGCGATGGAACGCTTTCCCGACCTGTATGCCAGCGCCATGCATCGCCGGTTCTGCTGGAGGCTGGGTATCGCCTGCGACGATGCGGCGACATCGAAGGCCATATTGGAGGCAGCGGTGCGAGCGATGATCGAAAGCCGCACGATGATCGACCGCTTCTTTTTCGACTGGCGCGGCGGACGGTTGCGCTCACCAGAGGCGGAAGCGCGCTATTCCGGCGAGGGCTGGAGCGCGTTCCGGCGGCTGGTTGGCAATATTGGCGATCCGGGCAGCGCTGAGCACCGTTATTGGGCAGGTGAGGCGCCATGTTCGATGCATATCGACGAGGTTGAGGCGATATGGACCGCGATAGATCGCGATGACGACTGGAGCCCGCTGCATGCAAAGGTCGCCGCGATTCGGCAGATGGGTGAGGCGCATCGGACGGCCTGAGCCGCTCGCCGCTCCATAGCGCTTCCAAACCTGCATCAAATCGGGCATAGACTCGCGGAAATGTCGGAAAAATTGCAATCCTTCGAACCAGCAACCGGTCAGCTATTGTGGGAAGGCGAGCCGGGCAATGTCGATGCAGAGGTCGAACGCGCCCGGTTGGGCTGGCCGCAATGGGCAGCCAAGCCGATTTCTGTGCGCGTCGAGACGATGCGGCGGTTCGTCAATGTAGTGCGCGCGCATCAGGAGGTCATGGCCGATCTGATCGCGCGGGAGACCGGCAAGCCATTGTGGGATGCCCGCACGGAGGTATCGTCGCTGATCAGCCGGGTGGACGTCCACATCGTCGCCTATTCCGAAAGAACAAGCCAGCGCAGGCTCGACGGAGCGATGGGCACGCGCCAGACGGTGCGGCATAAACCCCATGGCGTGCTCGCCGTCATCGGCCCCTATAATTTCCCGGCGGACGTGCCCGCAGGGCACATCATTCCCGCGCTGATCGCTGGCAATGGCGTCGTATTCAAGCCGTCTGAAAAAACGCCGGCGACCGGAGAGATGCTGGTCGAGCTGCTGCATCAGTCCGGCATTCCAGAGGAGGTCATCAGGCTGGTGTCCGGCGGGCCGGCGCAGGGCAAGGAGCTGGTGCAGCATCCCAATGTCAATGGCGTGCTGTTCACCGGATCGGCCCGGACCGGCATCGCAATCAATCGTGCGCTTGGCGCGCATCCCGAGAAGATCGTCGCGCTGGAGATGGGCGGCAATAACCCGGCCGTTGTCTGGGACACGCCCGATATTCCGACCGCCGCATCGCTGGTGGTGCAGTCGGCGTTCAGTTCCGCGGGGCAAAGATGCACATCGGCGCGACGGCTGATCATCAAGCGCAGCTTGGCCGAGCCGATGGTGGCCGAGCTGCGGCATCTGGTAGACCGCCTGATCGTCGATCACCCGCATGCCGACCCGCAGCCGTTCATGGGGCCGGTCATCGACAATGATGCGGCGGACGGACTGACCGAGAGTTTCATGACCCTGATGAGCATGGGCGGCAAACCGCTGGTCCATATGCGCCGCCCGCATGGCGACCTGCCGTTCGTTTCTCCCCCCATCATCGACGTGACCCCGATGGAGGAACGGCCCGATGTGGAGCTGTTCGGGCCGCTGCTCCAGATCATTCAGGTGGATGATTTCAACGAGGCGATCCATGAGGCGAATGCGACGCGCTATGGCCTGTCGGCGTCTTTGATCGGCGGTTCGCCCGAACAATATGACCTGTTCTGGGCCAATGTCCGTGCGGGTGCGATCAACTGGAACGCCACGACATTCGGAATTGGCGGGCGCGCGCCCTTTGGCGGGATAGGCGTGTCGGGCAACCATCGTTCGAGTGGATTTTATGCGGCGGATTTCTGTGCCTATCCCGTCACGTCGTCGGAGACCGAGCAGCTACGCAGCGCGATAATCGGTGTGGGCCTCACCCCCATTCCCGCGCCGCAAATGAGCGATTAAGCGGCGGCACAAGTTTTCCTTACAGCAGGACAAATGATTTTGCGTTGCGGCAAAAGCGGTGGGAGGCCATCTGTCCATCATGGCTGAAACTGCCCCCTTCTCCGACCATGCCGGCGCGACCGGTACAGTCTATCTGATCGGCGCCGGACCGGGCGACCCCGATTTGTTGACGGTGCGCGCGGCGCGGCTGATCGGCAATGCCGGGTTGATCGTGCATGACGGGCTGGTCGATGACGCCATTCTGGCGCTTGCCCCCGCCGATGCGGAACGCATCTCGGTCGCAAAAAGCCGGGCGCGCCATACGCTGCCGCAGGATGATATCAACGCGTTGCTCGTGCGCCATGCGCTCGCCGGGCGCGATGTCGTGCGCCTGAAGGGCGGCGACCCGTTCATTTTCGGACGCGGCGGCGAGGAAATGCTCGCCTGCAGGGATGCGGGCGTGCCGTGCCAGATCGTTCCCGGCATCAGCGCGGCCATCGGCTGCGCCGCAGAAGCGGGCATCCCCCTCACCCATCGCGGCCTGTCGAGCGCCGTCACCTTCGTCGCGGGGCAGTGCAAGGGCCTGACCGAACAGAATTGGGCGGGGCTTGCCGGGCAGGATCGCACGCTTGTCATCTATATGGGCGTCGCGACGGCGAGCGACATCGCCGACAAGCTGATCGCCGACGGCATTACGCCCGCCATGCCGGTTGCCATATTGGAAAAGGGCACACGTGCCGACAGCCGTGTTCTGCTGACCCCTCTCGCGGGATTGGGTGCGCTGGTGGAGCGCGAAGGGGTTAAGAGCCCTGCGTTGATTGTTATCGGCGAGGTAGCAAGGCTTTCGGAAATGAATAGGCTCCGGTCATTCGCGGCCAGAGCATTGGAGGATATTGCGTGAAGATTTTGACTGCCAATGACCTGACCACGGGGGATGTGGTCTGGTGGGCCGGTGACGGATGGAGCCGGTTGCTGATCGAGGCGATCGACGTCGCCGACAAGGGCGAGGAAATCGGCCAGCGCGAGGAAATCGCGCGCCGGATTATCGGGGCCTATGTGATCGACGGAGAAATGACCGACGACGGTCCGCGCCCCGCGCATATCAAGGATCGCATTCGTGGCCTCGGCCCGACGGTGCGTCCCGACCTGACATCGAAGCCCGAAGCGGGCGATCTCGCAAAGTGGGTGATTTAAGCCATGTATCAATATGACAATTACGATCAGGCGATGGTCGACGCGCGCGTCGAGGAATTTCGCGATCAGGTGAAGCGCCGTCTGGAAGGCAAGCTGACCGAGGAGCAATTCCGTCCGTTGCGCCTGATGAACGGCCTCTATCTTCAGCTTCATGCCTATATGCTGCGCGTGGCCGTGCCCTATGGCACGCTGAGCGGGAAGCAGATGCGCATGCTCGGCCATATCGCCCGCAAATATGACAAGGGCTATGGCCATTTCACGACACGCCAGAACAT
>CAYGOH010000164.1:0-3205 GCA_964351385.1 uncultured Sphingobium sp.
TCGACCAGGGGCGTGCGCAGCGAAAAATCCTGCGCCAGACGTACCATCGCATCATAGACGCTGGCGTCGCCATGTGGGTGATATTTGCCTATGACGTCGCCGACGACGCGCGCGCATTTTTTGTACCCGGTGTTGTTGCGCGCCGGATTCGCGACAAGCACATCGGGCGCGGCGCCGGTCGGTTCAAGCCGCAGCAGGCGCATCGCCCAGAGCAATCGCCGGTGCACCGGCTTCAGCCCATCGCGCAGATCGGGCAGCGACCGCGCGGTTATCGTCGAGAGCGCGTAGACAAGATAACGCTCTGACAGGGCTTCATCGAAGGGGTGGTTCTTGATGTTGTCGAACGGGTCGGCAAAGTCGGTCATAAGCCGCGGATAGCAAGGGCGTGGGCGCTTGGCGAGAGCGCAAAGATCAATAAGCGATATATCTGTCCGGACGGTGCCATATGATCATCACGCTGTTCATCACGATCATGCCCGCCGCCGACCAGAGAAAACGGTCGAGCGGCAGGCTGAAGGCCGACAACAACAGGACGCCCAGATCGACGGCAAGTTGAAAGGTGCCAGCCTTTATTACTCCACGCTTCTGCAACCATAAGGCGACGATGCCCACGCCGCCCGCCCCCGCGCTATGCCGCGCGCCGATCAAAATGCCATTGCCGATCAGGAATGCGCCGCCCAGTGCGCCGACCACCGGATGCACGCTGCCCAGTTCCATAAGATCGGGCGCGACCAGCGTCAGCGCCGGAACGAGCAGGCACAGCGCCAGCGTCTTGAACGCAAACGCCCGCCCCAGCACGAAAAAGGCGAAAATCAGGAACGGGAGGTTGATCGCCGCAAATATCCATCCGAATCGCAAACCGCTCCAATAGGAAATCAACAATGAAAGGCCCGACAGCGAACCTGTCACCAACCCGCCCGCCTTGAGCAACATGACGCCGAGCGCAAACAGCACGGAGGCTTCTCCAATGGCGAGCGCATCCTCATACCACCGATGGGATATTGAGTGCGCAGAGGCGGGCTGGTGCGGGGCATTCATCGGCGTCCCACTATCATGCAAGCCGGGCATTTGCACCCCGGGGCGCTTTGGTATATGTGCGCTGCCTCCTGCCCCGGAGCCGCCAATCAGTATATGGATTCGCGTTTCCGGGGCGCGTTCTTTCAGGAAGAGTAGGCACCCAGATATGGTCCGTCGCCGCCAGATATACGAAGGCAAGGCAAAGATCCTCTATGAAGGCCCCGAACCGGGCACGATCATCCAGTATTTCAAGGATGATGCGACCGCGTTCAATGCCCAGAAAAAGGGCACGATCAACGGCAAGGGCGTCCTGAACAACCGTATTTCCGAGCATGTCTTTACCTTGCTCGGCAACATCGGCGTGCCGACCCATTTCATCCGCCGCCTCAATATGCGCGAACAGCTCGTCCGTCAGGTCGAAATCGTGCCGATCGAGGTCGTTGTGCGCAACGTCGCGGCCGGTTCGCTGTCGAAGCGTCTCGGCATCGAAGAAGGCGCGCAACTTCCCCGCACCCTGCTCGAATATTATTACAAGGATGACGCGCTGGGCGATCCGCTGATCACCGAAGAGCATATCGCCTGTTTCGGCTGGGCGAGCCAGGAAGAGATGCACGATATCGCCGACATGGCGATCCGCGTGAACGATTTCATGAGCGGCCTGTTCGCGGGCATCGGCATCCGCCTCGTCGATTTCAAGCTGGAATTCGGCCGCCTGTGGGATGGTGATTTCAGCCGCGTGATCCTGGCCGACGAGATCAGCCCGGACGGTTGCCGCCTCTGGGATATGGCCACCGGCGAAAAACTGGACAAGGACCGGTTCCGCCGCGACCTTGGCGGCGAAGTCGAAGCCTATCAGGAGGTTGCCCGCCGTCTCGGCCTGATGCCCGAGGAAAGCGAAGAGCCGACCGTCCTCGATCTCGACAAGCACCGGAAGAAAAAGGGCGGGAACTGAATTTTCCCGGTTGCGGTCTTGCCCTCGCGCGCTCGCGGGCATAGGGGCTTGCCTGTATTGATGACGGCAAACGAACGGAGTCGCCTGCCATGAAAGCCCGTATATTCGTTACGCTGAAAGGCGGCGTTCTGGACCCGCAAGGTAAGGCCATTCATCATGCGCTCGAAGGCCTCGGCTTTGATGGCGTCAATGATGTGCGCGCGGGCAAGCTGATTGAGCTGGATCTGGCCGACGGAACCTCCGATGCGGACATTGAGGCGATGTGCTCGAAACTGCTCGCCAACACCGTGATCGAGAATTTCAAGATCGAAAAAGTCGCCTGAGCGGCCAAGAAGGGAAACCGACATGAAAAGCGCCGTCATCGTCTTTCCCGGCTCCAATTGCGATCGCGACATGGCCGTCGCCATCGAGCAGGCGAGCGGCGCAAAGCCCGTCATGCTGTGGCATCGCGAAACCGAACTGCCCGACGGCATCGACCTGATCGCCGTGCCGGGCGGCTTTTCCTATGGCGATTATCTGCGGTCGGGCGCGATGGCGTCCCGCTCCCCCGTCATGGCGGCGGTGAAGGCGGCGGCGGATCGCGGTGTATCCGTGCTGGGCGTATGCAACGGATTTCAGGTGCTGACCGAAAGCGGCCTTTTGCCCGGCGCTCTGATGCGCAATGCCGGAATCCATTTCGTCTGCCGCGACGTGGCGCTGACGGTCGAAAACAGCCAGAGCGCCTTCACATCCTGCTATGATGCAGGCGAGCGCATATCCATCCCCGTCGCGCATCATGACGGCAATTATTTCGCGGACGAGGCCACGCTCGATCGGCTGGAAGGTGAAGGCCGCGTCGCGTTCCGCTATGCCGAAAGCGTCAATGGATCGGCACGCAACATCGCAGGCATTCTGAACGAAGGTGGCAATGTGCTCGGCATGATGCCGCACCCGGAGCGGGCCTGCGAGCCCATGGCAATATTGACGGCGCCCGGCTGTTTCAGGGCCTGGTCGAAGGGCTGATGGCGACAGCCTGACTGCTCAACGGCTCGTCGCATAGCGCGCACGGGCAAGGAACATCGAAAATCAAAGATTGTTAATGGAGGCGGAAGCGGGGAACACCGTGTCGGCTGGCCGGCATGGTGCATGTCAAACATACTCACAGGAGAGTTACATGACCATATCCCCCTTAGGCCTCGCTATCATGGTGCTGGTGGTCGCCGTCATCATCGGCCTCGTCGTCGCTTATATGCGCCA
>CAYGOH010000165.1:0-3150 GCA_964351385.1 uncultured Sphingobium sp.
CTTATCGGCACAGTGAGACGAACTTCAGATTCGGGTCACTAGCGGCAAAGAAAGGTCGTATTCGTGATGTTTCGTTCCTTTGCCTGCCTGCCTACAGTCTGTCTTTCCATCGCCGGAGTATTGTTGATGAGCAGCCCGCTTGCTGCACGGGAGAAAGCGCCGTCGCTGCCCGAGTCCCAACCGTTGACGCTGGAGCGGATCTTTTCCAGCCCGGACCTGAGCGGTACGCAGCCGCGCGCGCTGAAGATCTCGCCGGACGGTGCGCAGGTCACGCTTTTGAAAAACCGCAAGAATGACCGGGATCGCTATGATCTTTGGGGCATCGACACGCGCACCGGGAAAGAGGCGATGCTGGTCGATTCCCTGAAGGTGGGCAGCGGGGCAGAATTGTCCGAGGCAGAAAAGATGCAGCGCGAACGCGCGCGCATCGGCGGCACGCGCGGCATCGTCGCCTATGACTGGGCGCCCGATGGCAAGCGCATTCTTGTGCCCATCGACGGCGACCTGTTTCTCGCGACGCCGGGCGGCGATACGGCGCGGTTGACCGATACGACGGAAGGGGAGCTGAACCCGACGGTCAGCCCGAAGGGACGCTATCTCTCGTTCGTGCGGGATGGCAATCTGTTCGTGACCGATGTTGCCACGCGCAAGGAAGCGCAGCTGACGCAGGGGGCGAGCGACACGCTGAGTTGGGGTGTCGCAGAGTTCGTCGCGCAAGAGGAGATGGACCGGCAGACGGGCCACTGGTGGTCGCCCGATGATACGCATATCGCCGTCGCGCGGGTGGATGAGAGCGATGTCGGGATCGTCAATCGGGCCGCCATCGGCGCGGAAGGGACAAAAATCTATCCGCAGCGCTATCCGGCGGCGGGAACGGCGAATGCGGTTGTCGATCTTTATGTCATGGACCCGCTTGGCAAGAATCAGGTGAAGGTCGATCTCGGCAAGGACAGCGACATCTATCTCGCCCGCGTCGATTGGTCGCAGGACGGCAAGACGCTGTATGTCCAGCGCGAAAGCCGCGACCAGAAGCGGCTCGATCTGCTGGCGGTCGATCCGGCGACGGGCGAGTCCGAAGTCATCCTGACCGAAACCGCGAAGACATGGCTCAATCTGCACAGCAATTTCAGGCCGCTTGCCGACGGCAGCTTCCTGTGGTGGTCGCAGAAGAGCGGCTATGGCCATCTCTATCGCGTCAGGGACGGGCGTTGGACCGCTCTGACCAGTGGCGACTGGGAGGTGCGCGATGTCATCGGTCTCGACGAGAAGAAGGACACCGTCTGGTTTACCGGCAACCGCGAAACGCCGATCGAGCAGCATATCTACAGCGTTTCGCTTTCCGGCGAAGGAGCGCCGAAACTGCTGACCGAGCCGGGCTGGTGGAACAATGGCGTGATGGACAGTGCGGCCAGCCGCATCATCGTCAGCCGATCCAACCCGACGCAGCCGGTGCAGATCTACCTCGCCGACAATGGCGGCAAGCGGCTGCGCTGGTTGTCCGAAAACAAGATCGACGCGGCGCATCCCTACGCGCCCTATCTGGCGGCCCATGTCGCGCCGACATATGGCACGATAAAGGCCAGCGACGGGTCCGCGCTCTATACCGAAATGCTGACGCCCAAGCTGGAACCGGGCAAACGCTATCCGGTGTTCATGATCCACTATGGCGGGCCGGGCGCGGGGCGTCAGGTGACGAAAAGCTGGGGCGGGGCGTTGCAGCAATATCTGGTGCAGCAGGGATATATCGTCTTTGCGGTGGACAATCGCGGGACGCCCGATCGCGGCAAGAAGTTCGAAGACCAACTCTATCACGCGATGGGCACGGTCGAGGTTGAGGATCAACTCGCCGGTGCGCGCTGGCTGAAAGAGCAGCCGTTCGTCGATCCCGACAAGATAGCGACCTTTGGCTGGTCCTATGGCGGCTATATGACGCTGAAGCTGCTTGAAAAGGCGCCCGGCGTGTTCGCCGCGGGCATATCCGGTGCGCCGGTCACGAAATGGGAGCTTTATGACACCCATTATACCGAACGCTATCTGGGCGATCCCAATGCGCGGCACAGCGCCTATCCCGCTTCGAACGCGCTGGCCGATGCGAAGGATATCGCCGATCCGCTGCTGCTGATTCATGGCATGGCGGATGACAATGTCGTGCTGGAGCATTCGACGCTGTTCATGAGCGCGATGCAGGAACTGGGCAAGCCGTTCGACGTGATGCTCTATCCCGGCCAGACGCACCGTTTCGCGGGAGAGGGGCCGAATGTGCATAGCTGGCGCATGATCGAGCAGTTTCTGCGGCAAAACGGGGTCGGCGGAGAGCGATGAGCGGGAAACCGGAGGTCAAGAAGCACCGCATCTACACCAGCAGCGTCGCGAGCGTTTATCCGCTTTATGTCGCCAAGGCAGAGAGAAAGAACCGCACCAAGGGCGAGGTGGACGAAATCCTCCGTTGGCTGACGGGGTATGATGCGCAGGCGCTTAAGGCGCGTCTCGATGACGGAACGACCTTTGAGAATTTCTTTGCCAACGCGCCCAAGATGAACCCGGCCCGCGCGATGATTACCGGCAAAATATGCGGCGTGCGGATCGAAGAGATAGAGGAAGAGACGATGCGCGAAATCCGCATCCTCGACAAGCTGGTCGATGAGCTGGCCAAGGGGCTACCGATGGAGAAAATTCTGCGCTCTTGACCGAGGAGCGAGCGCCTTAGCCAATTCCTCCTTTGCTTTCGCACCTGCAATAGGCTATTGGCGCGCGCCTGCATCACACCCACCATATAATGGAGCTGAAATTGGGTTATCGCGTCGTCGTCGTAGGGGCGACCGGCAATGTCGGTCGCGAAATGTTGAACATTCTGGCCGAGCGGGAATTCCCCGCTGACGAGATTGCGGCGGTTGCTTCGCCGCGCTCTACCGGCACGGAAATCGAATATGGCGAGACGGGTAAAACCCTGAAGGTCAAGAATATCGAGCATTTCGATTTCTCTGGCTGGGACATGGCGCTGTTTGCTGCGGGTTCCGGTCCGACCAAGGAATATGCGCCCAAGGCGGCGGCGGCAGGCTGCGTCGTGATCGACAACAGCTCGCTCTATCGCATGGACCCCGATGTCCCGCTGATCGTGCCAGAGGTGAACCCGGACGCGATCGATGGCTA
>CAYGOH010000166.1:0-3068 GCA_964351385.1 uncultured Sphingobium sp.
CGTCGATGGATGGGCGCATAATTTCGTGGCTCGCGACGGCACCACCGAGACGGTTGCACTGCTCGGCAATATGGCGGCAACAATCCGGCGCGACTTCACCTATGTCGCGCGACATGCGAAGGGAACCCAGACTCCTATCGAAACGCTGGCGCTCCGACAGGGCAGCTGCCGTGATTTTGCGGTTCTGATGATCGAAGCCGTGCGAGCGCTCGGTTTCGCTGCGCGCTTCGTATCTGGCTATGTCTATGATCCGTCGCCGGGTGAAGGACTGGTCGGCGGCGGCAACACCCATGCGTGGGTGCGAGTTTTTCTCCCCGGTTCGGGCTGGGTCGAGTTCGACCCTACCAACGGCATTATCGGCAACAGAGGACTCATTCGCGTCGCAGTGGCGCGCGACCCTTATCAAGCGATTCCGCTTTCCGGCACTTGGTCAGGTTTTCCTGGTAGTTATCGGGGAATGGATATTGAGGTTGATATCCGCATGGCTGCATCAGCGGACGAGCTACCCGCAACGGCACGGATACAACCGCCCAGCCAAATCGTTCAGGCATCAAACAAGAAAGACATACCATGCTGATCCGTGCCGGATATGACATCGTTTTTGAAACCGAAAAGCCGACGCCAATGCTCGCGACCCTGAGCGTACATCCCAGCCGCAACAAAGATCTGCGCACGCCGCAGCGGATCATGACGGAACCGGATATCCCGCTCTACGATTATGTCGACAGTTTCGGGAACATCTGCACGCGGCTCGCCCTTCCCCCGGGGGTAACCAAATTATCATGCGACTTCGTCATCGAAGATCGGTTTGAGCTTGATGCCGTCGAGCCCGATGCCAGACAGGACCTTGTCGAACACCTACCCGACGAAGTCCTGCTCTACCTCCTTGGCAGCCGGTATTGCGAGACCGACCGGCTCGCGGACGCGGCATGGTCGCTGTTCGGGAAGGGGCCTGCGGGATGGCCACTCGTCCAGGCGATCGTCAGCTATGTGCATGAGCATATCCGTTTCGACTATATGCAGGCGCGCCCGACGAAAACGGCGTGGGAAGTTTTTCAGGAACGCCAGGGCGTTTGCCGGGACTTCGCCCATCTTGCGATTGCGCTGTGCCGCTGCATGAATGTTCCGGCGCGCTACTGCACCGGCTATCTGGGAGATATGGATCTGCCCGCGGTGGTAGGCGACATGGATTTTTCTGCGTGGTTCGAGGCCTATCTCGGCGGCAAGTGGTACACATTCGATGCCCGCCACAACCGTCCCCGGGCCGGTCGTATCCTGATGGCGCGCGGACGCGATGCCACTGACGCGGCGCTGACAACCTCTTTCGGCCCGGCAGAACTCAAGCAGTTCACTATCTATACCGATGAGGACCGGCTGGGCTTGCAGCCTGCTTAAACAATGATCAACCCGAGCGCGCTGATTTTTCAGTGCGTCTATGACATCGTTATCAGTGGCTTTTTTCTCGATCACTAAGAATGCTGATTGGGCGAAACATCTGCGAGTAGGTCGCTACCTTAGAGCAAGTGTTCGTCTCGCTTGGCCTTCGCAATAGCCTGCGCTAAGGTGGCATAAATATGGTTCCCATATCGGAACTGGTCGGCAGGAAGGCGTATAATGCCATAAAGGGCCATCAGATCGACATCGTCGGCATTTGAAACTGCTCCCAATTTTCTGCTTGTCATCATGAGACTCCCTGTTCTCTTCTCTGTACATATCGCTGAAGGAAGCGCGTGCCGGTTGCTACGCTGGAGAATCCGCCACCGTGTCATTTGACTTCAGCATGTTTTCCTGTTTGCCAGGGCATGCCCGGCAACCTGCTCATTCTGCAGCCGCAACGCGTGCAGTGGCTGAAGAAACGACCTTTGATCCAGCGGTTTTCTTCCGGGTCCGCGATGTGCATGCCGAAAAGCCGATGTAAAAGCCCATGCAAATTGATACTCCTTATCAGGGCGGAAGCGCATATGTCTCTCGGCCTTGCTCGAGCGGCAATGGATGCCCTATCGCGATCCGATCACTGGTGGATGTGGCCCCATTGTCACGTGGAAAGGCCGGCTTTTGCGGCCAATGCGGGAATATTTTTGCGTCGTTCCCTTTGTTCGGCGAAGGCGGCCTCCTTGCCCCATGCGGCTGCCGCCTTGCCTGCGAGGATGCGGACATTGGCAAGCTCGGCGTTAGCCGAACGGTCGCGCTGAATAGCTTCCTGCGCTCGGCACAGGGTGGATGAAGGAAACACGGCAGCTCCTTTCGAGCATGAAGATATCAGCCGGAGATTGTCAGGCGCTCAATCTTTGAACAGCGCGGAAACCGTAAGCTTTGTCGAAGGGTTGGAAGCGTTGGGCTTGGGCGGCGCGGGTTTCTTTGGTTTCCGCGCTTCCCGGTTACTCTTGCGTTCTTTCTTTGCCATGATGTTTTCCTTAGTTTGGGGGTGGGCGGCAATGCGCAACGGGGGTGACCGGCTTGCTATTCTCGGTCTGCGGTTTCTTCGCGCCGTGCCTGGGCGATCGCGTCGCGCAGATTGGAATAGCGATAGCTCTTGTAGTGAAACTGGTCCGCCGGCACGCGGCTGATGCCATAGCGTGCCATTTGCTCGTCCATATCTTCGGTTGCTGGCAACGTTTCAGCCATTTCGATGACTCCTGAATTGGGGGCAGGCCGCGTGGCCGTCATGCCGGTCTGGCGGTTTGCGGTTCTTCCGTCACTGCGGCTTCGAGTTTCCTGAGTTCGGCCGTCATTTGCCGAATGACGCGCGATCGATGAGCGTATGTATTGAAACGCTGACCCACGCGTCCGTTTGCATAATCCTGAGCCAAAGTGGCCGACATCAGGCGAAGTTGCTCTGCCAGGTCGTCCGCATCCTTGCGCGGTTGAGAAGGGGTCGCCGAAGGCTGCCCGGGAACAACCGCATATTTCACGCGTCCGCCCTCATTTTCCCATTTTCCAAGGGCTATATGGGGAATGCTCGCTTGCCAGCTGGAGCCCATTGCATGGTCGGATATTTTCATCGCTTGTCTCCCGAAAGGCGGGAGCACAAACATCTCTCAGTCGCATCTGCGCCAAGGCTTCGACAT
>CAYGOH010000167.1:0-3060 GCA_964351385.1 uncultured Sphingobium sp.
GAACGCGGACAGTCATAGAACTAAATCGGAGCGGTTTGGGATTCTCATGCCGATCCCTCTATGCTAATTGCACAGCATGTTCCAAGGCCACAAAGATTTTTCTGTTTACGAGCCAGCAGAGGCCGCGCTCTTGTTGGGGGTAAATTCCAACAAAATCCGACGCTGGCTGAATGGATACAAATATGTTCGTGATGGCACCCAAATCGCACAACCGCCGTTATGGAGCCCTGAATATGTCGATGAAGAAGGTTTCTATCTTGGGTTTCGAGATCTGATAGAAATCAGATTCGTTGAAGCTTTCTCACGAGCGGGTCTTAATAGAAGGTCTATCAGGCATCTTTTGGTCAAGGCAAAAGAGTGGATTGGGCAAGATTACCCCCTTTCAACTTCTCAGTTTCAAACGGATGGGAAGACTCTGTTTCTGGAAGTCTGGGAAGACGGCGAGGATATAGATCAAGGTCGAACCATTGACTTACGAGATGGCCAGCACGCCTTCAGATCGTTCGTGAAACCGAGCTTTAAAGACTTGGAATTTGAAGCGGGATCGGTCTCAAAATGGTATGTGGATGGCAAAAACAATCTGATAGCCATCGATCCGAAAATTGCCTTCGGACAGCCCGTGGTTGAAAGTTTAGGCATTCCTACCGCTCGTTTGCATGAGGCCTTTATTGCGGAGGGAAGCCTACGCACCGTAGCGCAACAATTCGAAGTTCCGCTGTCGGCTGTGCAAAGCGCGGTTCGATTTGAACAAAGCCTTGCAGCCAAACGTTGAAATTATTGGTCGACGAGAATTTGCCACCGAGAGTGGCTAGGTCGCTCCAAGCACTATATCCTGACGATCATCTGGTCATCGCTCTTCGAGATAAGTTTGAACGTCCTCGAGTGACGGATATTGAATGGATACAATCGATCGGCGGAGAAGGTGGCTGGTCGGTGCTGACAGCTGATCGTCGGATCAGTCGAAACGCTATCGAACGCAATGCGTTCTTGGCGCATAACCTTATAGGTTTTGTGTTGTCGCCCGGCCTCAGGAAAAAAGCTTTGAACTTGCAGATGAGTCGTTTGCTGTATTTTTGGCCGACGCTGATAAATCAGTCTGAACTGGTCACCCGAGGGCTTTTCGAAATTGGTGAGCGTAGCTCTCGGCTGAAGTCGCTATAGCTATCATCCCGCCCCGGCCACGGCGAGCGCGGCTTTCAGGTCGAGCCGTCCGTCATAGAGCGCGCGGCCGGTGATGACGCCTTCGATGCCGTCATCGGCATGGAGCGACAGCACGCGGATATCGGCGATGCCTGCGACGCCGCCGCTGGCGATGACCGGAATGCCGCTGGCGCGGGCGAGGTCGACGGTCGCTTCGATATTCGCGCCCTTCAGCAATCCGTCGCGTCCGACATCGGTGAAGAGAAGGGACGCAACGCCCGCATCCTCGAACCGGCGGGCAAGATCGAGCACCGGCATGTCGCTCTTTTCCGCCCAGCCTTCGGTCGCGACAAAGCCGTCGCGCGCATCG
This sequence comes from uncultured Sphingobium sp., assembly GCA_964351385.1. Taxonomy (GTDB): domain Bacteria; phylum Pseudomonadota; class Alphaproteobacteria; order Sphingomonadales; family Sphingomonadaceae; genus Sphingobium. Next base: position 1,511 of record CAYGOH010000167.1, read on the forward strand.
ACCGCGACGACGATGCCGCCGGGGAAATCCTTCGCCGCGCCCTTGACGAATTCGGGGTCTTTCAGCGCCGCCGTGCCGATGACGATGCGCGATACGCCGATGCCGAACCAGCGCTCCACCGATTCCCGGTTACGGATGCCGCCGCCCAGCTGGACATGGCCGGGGAAGGTCTTGACGATGCTTTCGACCGCATCCCCATTGACCGCCTTGCCTGCGAAGCTGCCGTCGAGATCGACGACATGCAGGTGCCATGCGCCCGCATCGTGGAACAGGGTCGCCTGCGCTGCCGGATCGTCGCCATAGACGGTGGCGCGGTCCATATCGCCCTCGGCCAGGCGCACGACCTGCCCGCCCTTCAGGTCAATTGCGGGGAAAACGATGATGCTCATCAGGGTTGCCACTCCAGAAAGCGGGACAGGAAGGAAAGGCCATAGCTCTGGCTCTTTTCCGGGTGGAACTGCACACCGATGATGGTGTCACGCCCGACCGCACCGACGAGCGGTCCGCCATGACGCGTTGTCGCCAATATATGTGCGGGGTCGGCGGCGTCGAAATGATAGCTGTGCAGATAATAGGCCTCGCCCGGCTCAATGAGGCCGTGCGGATTGGCGGGCACCACGTCGTTCCAGCCCATGTGCGGGATCTTGATATCGGCATCGGCGGGTTCGATCAGGCGGACGCTGCCCGGGATCCAGCCCAGCCCCTCATGGCTGCCGAACTCTTCGCCTGTGTCGGCGAGCAATTGCATGCCAACGCAGATGCCGAGAAAGGGAATAGCGCGCACATGCACGGCATCGCTCATCGCCTCGACCACGCCGGGAAGGCCATATAACCCATCGCGGCAGGCCCGGAATGCGCCGACGCCCGGCAGGACGATGCGGTCCGCCTTCGCCACGACATCGGGGTCGGCGGTGACGGCGACGTCCTCCGCTCCGGCCTTGATCAATGCATTGTGAACCGAATGGAGATTGCCCGCGCCGTAATCAATAAGCGCAATCGTCATCCGCGCCTCCGCTTTGGCGGATGGTCGGAGGTTGAGGCAAAGGCTGGAGGCTCGCTATGCTCACGACCCACCCCAACCCCTCCCTTGAAAGGGAGGGGCTTTTTGTTGCCCATCACAGCATCCCCTTCGTCGAGGGAATGGCGTCGCTCTTGCGCGGGTCGATCTCAACCGCGATGCGCAGCGCGCGCGCCAGCCCCTTGAACAGGCTTTCGACGATATGGTGGTTGTTGCTGCCATAGAGATTTTCAACGTGCAGCGTGATGCCCGCGGCCTGCGCGAAGCTCTGGAACCAATGCTCGATCAGCTCGGTATCCCATTCGCCCAGACGCGGGGTGTCGAACGTCGCCTTGAACACCGTCCACGGGCGACCGGAAATATCAAGCGCAACCCGGCTCAGCGTTTCATCCATCGGCGAATAGGCGCTGCCATAGCGGGTGATACCGCGCTTTTCGCCCAGCGCCTTTGCCACGGCTTCACCGATGGCGATGCCGGTGTCTTCGGTGGTGTGGTGCTGGTCGACATGCAGGTCGCCCTTGCAACTAACCTT
>CAYGOH010000168.1:0-2879 GCA_964351385.1 uncultured Sphingobium sp.
CGCCCAACATAACGCTGTCCGTCGTGAAATATGGCCACGGTTCGCAGCATCGTGCTGCGGCGCGGGCGGCTCGACTTGAAGCCGCTGGGCTTGGCCTCGACCCCCTGCTTCTCAAACATCCGCTCAATCTCGGACTTGCTGATCCCCTTGCCGTAGATGAACCCCTGGATCTGCGAACAGCCCAGTGACCGCACCAGCGCCAGTTCGTCATGCGTCTCGACGCCCTCCGCCGTCGTATCCATGCCCAGCGCCTCGGCCAGACTGACAATCGACGTGATGATCGCTGCATTGCGATTGCCCTTCACTGCCGCGCCGCGCACGAAGCTCTGGTCGATCTTGATCTTGTCGAACGGCGCTTTCTTCAGATAGCCGAGCGAGGAATAGCCCGTTCCGAAATCATCGAGCGCCAGACGAACGCCAATCGCCTTCAGCTGTGCGAACATCTGGTCGCGCCCATCGCCTTCGTTCAGGAACGCGCTTTCGGTGATTTCCAGTTCCAGCCGTTCGGGGGAGAGCCCCGACGACGCCAGCGCATTCATGACAATGCCCGGCAGCGCTGGGTTGGAAAACTGGATCGGTGAGACATTGACGGCAACGCGCAGCCCCTCCGGCCATTGCGCAGCGGTATCGCAGGCCGTGCGCATCACCCATTCGCCCATCGCCCCGATCAACCCGGACTCTTCGGCGATCGGTACGAACGCGGCTGGGGAAATGGGGCCGCGCACCGGATGGTCCCAGCGCAGCAGCGCCTCAAAGCCGACGATCTTCTCCGTCGTTGCGCTGACCACCGGTTGATAAACCAGCTCAAGGCCGCCTGTAGCGATCGCCTTGCGCAGCTCTTCCTCCAGCTGCCGCCGATCTTCCGCTTCCGCCAGCATGTCCGACGAATAGAAGCGGTGAACGCCGCGTCCATCGGCCTTTGCGGCGTAGAGCGCCAGGTCGGCGTTGCGAACGAGCGCATCGACTGTCTCGCCGTCATCCGGGCACAGCGAAACGCCGATGGATGCGCCGATGACAACCTGCGTCCCTTCAATGACATAGGGCTGCGACAATGTGGCGATGATGGCTTCGGCCAGCACGGCGAGTTTGGGGCGATCGATAAATCCGGGCAGCACGACCTTGAATTCATCGCCGCCCAGACGGCCCACCATGCCGCGTTCGCCGACGATTCGTTGCAGGCGCTGGCTCACCTGTTGCAGCAGCGCGTCTCCGGCGGGGTGGCCCATCGTATCATTGACGGCCTTGAACCGATCAAGGTCGAGGAGGAACAGCGCACAGGCGCCATTATGCCCCCGCACATCGACGATGCTTTGCTCAAGCGCGCGTTGCATCTGCACGCGGTTCGCAAGCCCGGTCAGCGAATCGAACTGCGCAAGCCGCGCGACTTCCGCCTGGCTGCGCTTCATCTCGGTAAGGTCGGAACCGCTGCCCCGGAAACCCTGAAACTGACCGAATTCGTTGAAAACCGGGCGGCCCGATATCGCCCACCAGCGTTCATCATCGCTCAACGCGGCGCGCACCGCGATGTCGCTGAAGGCACTACGCGAAGACAGGTGAAACCCAAGCGTGCGGTCTACGTCGCCAACCGCATCCATCACGACCAGTTCGGTCAGTTGGCGGCCTGTCAATTCCTCGGCGGTCAATCGCATGGAGCGCGAAAGGCTGCCGGAAATATAGGATAGCGCGCCGGTCCGGTCCGTTTCCCAGAACCAGCCTCGGCCTGACTCCTCATAATCGGTCAGCAGCCGCTGAGCGCGCTTGCTGCTGGCTTCGTCGAGTTGCATCGCAACCAGTCGCTGGCGATCGAATTTGGCCTGCAAAACGGTCGACAGCGCCATCGCCAGAATGATTGCGCAGAACAGCGTCAGCTCATTCCCGCTATGCAATCCGATGGAGAATATTCCGGCGCCCAGAAAGTAGAGCAGGCCCAGAACCCGCTGATGACCGAACACGCACATGGCAAGCAACGCCAGCGCATATTGCACGATCAATTGCGACATCGCCGGGTTGATCAACGCCTCCGGCATCGCGTGGACCAGTATGTCCGTCGATGCGCCTGCGGCAAAGGCGAGGCCGCACATCAGCCACATCTGCCGATAGGGAGGCATTTTCGCGATCCGTTCGCTGCGATGCAGGCTCCACATCGCCACATCGATAACCGTCATCGCCACCAGCGCCGCAATCATCGGCAAGGTGACATATTCAGGCAGCAAAGCGACCTGAATTGTTCCGGCGAGCAGCGAGAGCTTTGCCAGCATCAGGACCGGCCAGATCGTCGATACATGGCGCAGATATCTGGTGAGCCAGACGTTCTGATTGGATCGCATCAACCCCAGCACACCCAGAATCGAGGGTGCACGGAAAAGCGCTTCGTTATATTCTGTTCTGGTACGGCGCAGCGACGACATGAAAATCGCATAGCCAGAATGCTTTACCATCTGGTTTACCGGCAAGATTATCTTGGCGCCCTGTGTTTTTACGAGGGTCGACTTTCATACTTGCGGTTGTTCGCAGGCAGGCTAGGTTCGTACGAGAAACGCAAAAGACTGAGCAGGAGATCGGATGCGTCAAATCGCGATTATCGGGTCTGGACCAGCCGGCTATTACACCGCCGAAGCGTGCAGAAATATTTTCGGTGACGATGCACGGATAGATATCATAGATCGCCTGCCCGTGCCGTTCGGATTGATCCGCACCGGCGTCGCACCCGACCATCAGTCGATCAAGGCGGTTTCGCGGCGCTATGAGGCGGTGGCGCTGACCGATACGGTGCGCTTCGTCGGCAATGTTTCCATCGGCAAGGATATCAGCATTGCAGAGCTGACAGAGCTATATGACGCAGTCGTGCTCGCCACCGGCGCGCCGCACGATCGCACTCT
>CAYGOH010000169.1:0-2847 GCA_964351385.1 uncultured Sphingobium sp.
GCGACATCTATATCCGCGAAGGCTGCTATGTCTGCCACAGCCAGATGATCCGCCCCTTCCGCGACGAGGTGGAGCGCTATGGCCATTACAGCCTTGCTGCTGAATCGATGTACGATCACCCGTTCCAGTGGGGTTCCAAACGCACCGGGCCGGATCTCGCCCGCGTCGGCGGTCGCTATTCGGACGAATGGCATGTGCAGCACCTGATAGACCCGCGCAGTGTCGTGCCGGAATCGATCATGCCGCCCTATGCCTTCCTCGCAGAGCGGGAGCTGCATACGGGCGACATGACGGCCCACCTCACCGCGCTGAGCCGCGTCGGCGTACCCTACACCGAGGAAGCCATCGAGGCCGCCAATGACGACCTCGCGGCGCAAGCAAACCCGGACGCCGACACCGACGCCCTGCTGGCTCGCTATCCCAAGGCGCAGGCGCGCGATTTCGACGGTAACCCGAAAAAGCTGACGGAAATGGATGCGCTTGTCGCCTATCTTCAGATGCTGGGCACATTGGTGGACTTCAAGGCAGCCGAAGCACAGGAGCAGCCGCAATGATCGACTATCACAGCCTGCGCGAATTCGCCGATAGCTGGGGCCTGCTGTTCATGGGGCTCACCTTTCTGGCGCTGATCGGCTGGACCTTTATGCCCGGCTCCCGCGAGCGCAACCGCCATGCCGCCAATATGATTTTCCAAGAGGAACGCGACGATGTCTGATTCCAAGAATTTTTCGGCCTCCGCCGAGGGGAAGCGCATCGACCACCCAACCGGCACCGAAACCGTCGGCCATGAATGGGACGGCATCGAGGAGTTGAACACGCCCCTGCCCCGCTGGTGGCTGTGGACCTTTTACGCGACGGTGGTGTTCGCCATCGGATATTGCGTGGTCTATCCCGCATGGCCGGGTGCCAATGGCGAACCGGGCGGCACCTCGGGCTGGTCGAGCCGTCAACAGCTTCAGGAGACGATGGACGCGCGACAGGCAGAGCTGATGCCAGTCCATACTGCCCTTGCTACTGCGGATATCGGCAAGTTGCCCGGCCAGCCCGAACTCATGAACCAGGCGATTGCGGGCGGCGCGGCGGCGTTCAAGGCCCACTGCGTGCAATGCCATGGTGCCGGGGCAGCCGGATCCAAGGGCTACCCCAACCTCAATGACGATGACTGGCTGTGGGGTGGCGATCTCGCGACCATTGAGAAAACCATCATCGATGGCATTCGCCAGCCCGGACATGACGCGACCCGTTTCTCGCAAATGCCTGCTTTCGGACGCGACGGCATATTGACGTCCGCCGAAATCGAAGACGTTGCATCTTTCGTGCGCGTCATATCGGCGCAGGAAGCTGACAGCAAAGCAGCGCGGCGTGGGAAGGCACTGTTTGAAGCGAACTGCGCCGTCTGCCACGGCCCCGGCGGCAAGGGCGACAGGGCGCAGGGCGCCCCCAACCTGACCGACGCGATATGGCTCTATGGCGGTGACCGCGAAACGATCAAGCAGACGGTCGCCAACAGCCGCTATGGCGTGATGCCTGCCTGGGGCGAGCGGCTCGACAAGGCGACGATTCGTATGCTCGCGGCCTATGTCTATTCGTTGGGCGGCGGCGAGGTCGCGCCAGTAGCAGAACCCGCACCGCTGCAGGCGGATGCGGCGAGCGCGGCGGGAGGAGCAAATGGCGGAGGCTGATCCCGACGTTACTGACTCCCCACTCGGTCAGTATCAAAAGCGCAAGGGCGTTTTCCCAAAGGCGGTGGATGGGAATTTCCGCCGCCTGAAATGGGCGATCATGGCCGTCACACTGGCGATTTATTATTTGACGCCGTGGATCAGGTGGGACCGCGGACCTTATGCCCCCGATCAGGCGGTGCTGGTCGACCTCGCCCATCGCCGGTTCTACATGTTCTCGATAGAAATCTGGCCGCACGAATTCTATTTCGTGGCAGGGCTTCTGGTCATGGCGGGCATTGGCCTGTTTCTGGTGACCTCCGCCGTGGGTCGCGCATGGTGCGGCTATGCTTGCCCGCAGACGGTGTGGACCGACCTGTTCCAGCATGTCGAGCGCTTCATAGATGGAGACCGCAACGCGCAGATCCGCCTGCAAAAGGCGCCATGGGGACCCGGAAAGATTGCGCGGCGGCTGCTGAAATGGAGCGTCTGGCTGTTCATCGCCTTCTGGACCGGCGGCGCATGGATTATGTATTTCGCCGATGCGCCAACGCTCACCGTCGATTTCTGGACCGGGCAGGCCGCACCCGTCGCCTATATGACAGTATTCGTGCTGACGATGACGACCTTCATTTTCGGCGGCTTCATGCGCGAGCAGGTATGCATCTACATGTGCCCATGGCCGCGCATCCAGACGGCAATGATGGATGAGAAGTCGCTGCTCGTAACCTATAAGCACTGGCGCGGCGAACCGCGTGGCAGCCTGAAACAGGCGCAGGCGCACCCCGGCACAATCGGCGACTGTATCGACTGTAACCAGTGTGTCACGGTGTGCCCCACCGGCATCGACATCCGCGAAGGGCCGCAAATCGGCTGCATCACCTGTGCGCTGTGCATCGACGCCTGCGACAAGGTGATGGCGCAGGTTGACCGTCCGCGTGGCCTGATCGACTATATCACCTCCGAAGATGCGGAACAGGAGCAGACTGGCAAGCCTGCCACGCCGGTTCTCAAGACGCTGTTCCGGCCTCGTACCATCGCCTATTTCATGATATGGGCAGGTATTGGCCTTGCGCTGCTTTTTGCATTGGGCAGCCGCACGCGCCTCGACATCAGCGCGCAGCATGATCGCAATCCGCTGTTCGTCCGCATGTCCGATGGTTCCGTGCGCAACGCCTATACGGTC
>CAYGOH010000170.1:0-2517 GCA_964351385.1 uncultured Sphingobium sp.
GCTTGCGACGGCGAAGGCATCCTGTTCGTCGCGCGTAATCTGATATTTCTCGGCGAGATTTTCCGCCGTGATACCCATGTGGTAGCCATTGAATGCGTCGGTCAGGCCGTCGAGCACCATCGTATCGACCAGCGAAGCATTGCCCATCTTGAACCCGCCGCGCAGATTTTGCGCGTGTGGGGACATCGACATATTCTCTTGCCCACCGGCCAGCATGATGCGTGCGTCACCGGTCAGGATCGCCTGCGCGGCAAGCGCAACCGAGCGAAGGCCCGATCCGCACACCTGATTGATGGTGAAAGCGGTACGCTCCTTGGGGATGCCCGCGTTGACGGCGGCCTGACGGGTGGGATTCTGTCCCTGTGCTGTAGTCAGCACCTGCCCGAAGATGACCTCGTCGATTTCGTCGGCGGAAAGGCCCGACTGCGCAAGCGCTGCCTCAATGGCAATTCGCCCCAGTTCATGGGCAGGAGTGGTTGCATATGCGCCCAGGAAACTGCCGACTGGCGTACGCTTGGCTGCGGTGATGACGATGTTTGACATGGTGGCTCCCGAAAAGTGCAGGGTTACGGAAATGACCGGCGCATAGCATCAACCGCCGTTGTCGGACAACCATTGCGATAATCGTGTCCAGATTTGCTTGGGCGCCTTGGCACTGACAATCATCCCGACATGGCCCAGAGAGGACTCAAAGCTCTGTGTCAGGCCGGGAGAGGACGCCGCCGGAACGATCTTGTCGGTGGCAGACAATATTGAAAAATTGGGGCATTCCAGTTTGGCCGGATCTATAGCCTGCCCGCCGACGCGCCATTGTCCCGCGCCGGTCATATTGGCAGCATAGAGGCGCTCGAACAAATCCTCCGCTGCGGCAAAGGTTAGCGGTGCACCGTCATTGGCCCAGTCCTCCACGGCCAGAAAGGCGCGCTGTCCTTCGCTGCCGTCTTCCAGGTCGGCGAACGCGGCATATTTGCGGACAGTTCGTGTGGGATCGAGCGCCCAGAAGCCAGACTGCAACACCTCCATCGGCACGAAGCCAAGGCGCTCGCACAGTGGCTTCGCATCGCGCCACAGACCCGAAATACGATCGATATCTTCGGGTGGGTAGCGGTCAAAATGCCAGGGGGCAGCAATAGTCGCTACCGCTCTTGGCTTTGCGATCTGGGCGGCGGCGATCGTCATTGTCCCGCCCAGGCAATAGCCGACGAGGATCAACGGTCGATCGATGCTGCGCAGCAGCGGCAATAACCGGTGTTCGATATGGCCTGCAATATCCAGTTCCCGGTCTTCGGCTACGGGATATCCCCAGTCGACAAGCCAGGGGTCATGTCCTTGCGCCGAGAGATATCGCGCAAGCGAAGTTTTTTCGGTCAGGTCCAGTATGTGGTGCGAGTTGACGAGCGACGGGATCAAAACGACGGCAGCGCCGCCTCTCTTTTGCTGCGCATCCAGCTGCAGCAATTGCGCCGCCCCCGTGCGCGAACGTACGATGCCATGAGCGATTGCATTAGGGCGCTGAGCCGCCTCATATTTCCTTAATCCTTTGAGTGCATTGCGTCTCAAATTGGGATCGTTTTCGGTTTCTCGCCATAAATGTGCGAGAAATAACGGTAACTGACGCGGTCCGTGTTGCGGTGCAAGAATTTTTGGTGCATTCTTGCCTTGGGGATGATGAGGAGCGGAATTGGTCATGGGACAGAAAAAGGGCGCTGGAGACTCTTCACCGATCATTATCAAGAAATACGCCAACAGGCGTCTCTATAATACAGAAACATCCAGTTATATCACGCTCGAATTACTCTCGCAGATGACGCGGGAGGGCCGGGACTTCGTGGTTGTCGATGCGAAGACCGATGAAGACATCACGCATAACGTTCTGACCCAGATCATCATGGAAGAGGAACAGCGCGGCAAGAACATGCTGCCGGTGAATTTCCTGCGCCAGCTGATCTCGATGTACGGCGATTCGATGCAATCGATGGTGCCGCAATATCTCGAAGCCTCGATGGAGGCGTTCCGCAAGAATCAGCAGCAGTTTCAGGAAGCGATGCAGGGCGCATTCACGTCTGGCCCATTTGCTGAGCTGACCAAGCGGAACATGCAGATGTTCGAAGCCGCGACCAGCGCCTTCACGCCACCTACGGCGGGCGCAGCCGGAGAGACAGAAGGCGACAAGGACGGTGAAATCGCCGATCTCAAGGCGCAGCTCTCGGCCCTGAATGCGAAAATTGACAAGCTGACCTGATTTCGCGGGGGCGCCTGCCGCACAGCTAGACTCTCGACTTGCGCGCGCGGCTTGCCTAAGGGCAGGGCTGGTTCAACGCGCAATCAGGATATTTGAGTGAAACACGCGCTTCCCGTTACCCGTGAGAAGGACTTTGCCGCCTGGTATCAGGCCGTCATCAGCGAGGGCGATCTGGCCGAGGAATCGGGCGTTCGTGGATGCATGGTCATCCGTCCTTGGGGCTATGGCATATGGGAACGCATCCAGAAGCTGATGGACGCGCGCATCAAGGCCGC
>CAYGOH010000170.1:2527-2832 GCA_964351385.1 uncultured Sphingobium sp.
ACTGCTATGTCCCGCTCTTCATGCCGCTATCCTTTTTCGAGAAGGAAGCCGACCATGTCGACGGTTTCGCCAAGGAAATGGCGGTCGTCACGCATCACCGGCTCAAGGCGATAGACGGCAAGCTGCAACCGGACCCGGACAGCAAGCTCGAAGAACCGCTGGTCGTGCGCCCGACGTCGGAAACGGTGATCGGCGCGGCGATGAGCCGCTGGGTGCAGAGCTGGCGCGACCTGCCCTTGCTGACGAACCAGTGGGCTAATGTCGTGCGCTGGGAAATGCGCACGCGCATGTTCCTACGCACCAGC
>CAYGOH010000171.1:0-357 GCA_964351385.1 uncultured Sphingobium sp.
AGGCAGCGGCAAGGCGGCCAACATCGCTCAGATCAATCGCAGAATGCGCCTCGACTCCGACTTGGTCGACCGCATCTTGCGGGCCGAAGGCTATTATGATGCGCGCATCCGGCCTTCCATCATGCCGCCCGAAGGCGGACCGGACGGTAAACTCAGGGTCGTGTTCAATATCCGCACCGGTGCCCAATATACCGTGTCGCGCGTTACCCTGCCGGGCTTGGCCTATGCGATCTCCCATGCGCCGGAGGTAGGGACTGCGTTCGACGTCAAGGCGGGCGACCCGCTGGACGCGGATGCGATCACGGCCGCGCGGACGGAATTGGCGTCTAGCACCAAAATGTGCAAGTGCGAGGTGGT
>CAYGOH010000171.1:409-2557 GCA_964351385.1 uncultured Sphingobium sp.
CGGCATCTGGAGAGGATCGCGCGTTTCGACCAGAATGACATATATCAGGCTTCCGATGTCGAGGATTTGCGCCGTGCCATTGTCGCGACCGGGCTGGTATCGTCGGTTGCGGTAAAGCCTGAGGACAGGGGCGACGGCGAACATGCCGATGTGGCCGTGTCGCTCACGCCCGCGCCCGTTCATACCATAGCGGGCGAAATCGGTTATGGTACGGGCGAGGGCTATCGGCTGGAGGCAAGCTGGCAGCATCGCAATTTCTTCCCGCCGGAAGGTGCAATCACCGTTCGCGGCTTGCTGGGCACCAAGGAACAGGCGGCGGGCGTCACCTATCGCCGTAACAACTTCCGGCGGCGCGACAATGTACTGTCTGTTAATTTGTCGGCACGCCACCAGGAATATGACGCATACAAGGCATCGACGGTCGGCCTGAGCGCCGAGCTGGAGCGCCAGTCCAACATCCTCTATCAAAAAAAATGGTCTTGGAGCGTCGGGGCAGAGCTGCTGGGGTCGCGTGAGCGGGATTTCTTCGGCGGCGCACGGATCCAGTCCAATCGCGACTATCTGATCGCGGCCGTGCCGTTGTCCGTCACCTATGACGCCAGCGACGACCTTCTCGATCCCACCAAGGGCTTCCGCATCGGTGGCCGTCTCAGTCCGGAGGTGTCCTGGCAGGGGAGCGCGTTTACATACGCCCGTGCCCAGATTGATGGCAGCATATATTGGCCTGCCTCTGACAATGTCGTTATCGCCTCGCGCATGCGGCTGGGCTCGATTGTAGGCGGCGTTAGTACCGACCGGATCGCTCCATCCAGGCGCTATTATGCCGGGGGCGGCGCATCTGTGCGCGGTTATGGCTATCAGGCGATCGGCCCGCGCGATCCCAATAACGACCCCGTTGGGGGCAAGAGCCTGATGGAATTCGCGCTGGAGGCCCGCGTGCGCTTGGGCAACTTTGGCATCGTGCCATTCGTCGATGCCGGCAATATCGCAACCGGTTTTCTACCGGAGCTCGATGACGTCCGTTTCGGCGCCGGTGTTGGCCTGCGCTATTATTCCAGCTTCGGCCCGATCCGCATTGATGTCGGCACGCCGCTCAATCGCCAGAACGGCGATAGCCGGATAGCCGTGTATGTGTCGCTGGGTCAGGCGTTCTGATGGCCGTAGAAACCCCCGATTCCGCTTCTGAGGAACAAACAGAGGGCCGCACGCAGCGCCGCCTCAAATGGCGTCATCGGCTGATGCTGGTGCTTGTTGGGCTTGGCCTGATGGTTGTGAGCGGGCTGACATGGCTGGACAGTGATTCCGGTCACCGCTTCGTTGCGCAGGAAATCGCGTCGCTGGAGCCGCAGTCGGGCCTGCGCATCGAGATCGGCGAGATCGAGGGCAGCCTCTATCGCAAGGCGATATTGCATGATGTCCGCCTGTCCGATCCCAAGGGCGTTTTCCTCTCCGCACCGATAATCAGGCTGGATTGGTGGCCGCTGGCCTGGCTCTCGAACCGGCTGGCCATTGATGATCTTGACGTGCCGCGCGCCCGCCTGCTGCGCATGCCACAGTTCAATCCGTCGGAAAAACCGAGCGGCAAGATATTACCCGATTTCGACATCCGCATCATGCGCATGAAGGTCGGCAGGCTGGATGTGGACAAGGCCGTGCTGGGCCGCGCCGATATCTTCACGATGGAAGGCGACGCCGATATTCGCAGCGGCCGCGCCGTCCTCGACCTGTCCGTTCGCGCGCTAAGGGGGCGTGACAGGCTGGTGCTGGCGCTGGACAGCCGCCCGGATAATAATCGCTTCGACATAGATCTGACAGCCAATGCGCCTGCAGGAGGCCTGATCGGCCAGCTGGCGGGTTTGTCGCAAGACGCCAATGTCCGGCTGGAAGGGGATGGCGACTGGAAGCGCTGGGACGGGCAGCTGGTGGCAACCGTGGACAGCAAGTCGGCGGCGGGCTTCGAGATTGGCCTGCGCAAGGGCGACTTTCATATCGACGGCAATATCGCCGGTTCTGCACTTGGGACCAAGGGGCTGCTCCCTCGTCTGGCGTCGCCCCGGCTGCGTCTGGTCGCCGATGGCACGTTCAGGAACCAGCTGATCTCGGGTCATATGCAGGCCAGCTCGAACGCCATTGCACTGGATGTGAAGG
>CAYGOH010000171.1:2567-2796 GCA_964351385.1 uncultured Sphingobium sp.
GGCGTGCATCTGGGCGGGCAGGGCTATGACAATCTGACGCTCGATCTGGGCGTGCGGCGCCCGGCGGCGCTGATGAAGAATCTGTCGACCAACGGCCTGATCGCGCGGATGCGGCTGGACGGGCCGTTCGACACGGCGCGGTTCGAATATCTGCTGCGCGCCAAACGGCTACAGCTGGGGCGGACCATATTGCACGATGTCTATGGCGCAGCCGATGGCCGGGGCGGGG
>CAYGOH010000172.1:0-2790 GCA_964351385.1 uncultured Sphingobium sp.
GGGTCTTTGCGCGCCGACATGATGCAGGCTGCGGCATAGCTCGGCACAGACGGCTGGCAAACCGCCAGCATGTGCGCGCCCGGTCCGATATATGCGAGCCAGTCGATGATATAGTCGATATAGTCATCAAGATCGAACTGGCCGTCGCTCAGCGGGACGTTGCGCGCATCGCGCCAATCGGTGATCCAAACGTCGTGCCCCGGGATCATGCGCTCAACCGTGCCACGCAGCAAGGTCGCGAAATGTCCCGACATGGGCGCTACGATAAGCAATTTGGGACGAACGCCCGACGCGTCCTTTACCCGAAAATGCTTCAGTTGGCCGAAATCCTTACGCGCCTCATTAACCTCGTCAACCTGATATTCCTTGCCATCAATGACGGTCGTATTCAGGCCGAAATCAGGCTTGCCTCGCGTGGCCGAAGCGTGCGCGAACACCTCAAGCGCAGAGGCCAGGATCGGCCCACCGCCGAAATAAGCCAACGGGTTAGCCGGATTGCTAAGCAGTTCAGCCCCAACATTTGCCATCGCGCTGGCACCGGCCAGCAGGCTGCGGTGAATTTCATAGGCGTTATACAGCATGTGCTTGTAGGTTCCTTATTAGAATCAGACCGTAGCATAAACACATAAGGTTGTCGGGTTATTATTGCATCGCACAATAGGCAAGCATATTACCTATGGTTGCTGTATTGGTCCGGACAGGAAGTCGTTGAGCTGTTGCCTGCCGCCTGCTAAGCGCGCGCCATGCCTACCGGGGACATGAATGAAGCGCGCAGCGGGCAGTCGCTGGACAATCTTAAAACCGTGCTTGCGTTTGCGCGCAAATATCCCATCCACCTGACGGCCGCAGGATTTAGCCTGCTTGTCGCTTCGATCGCGACCTTGGCCATCCCCAGCGGGTTCAAACTGGTCATCGATCGCGGTTTTACGGGCAGCGGAGACATATCCGACATTGGCCGCTGGTTTCAATATCTGCTGCTGATCGTGGTGATACTCGCCATTGCAAGCGCATCGCGATACTTTTTTTTCTCCTGGCTGGGGGAGCGCGTCGTCGCCGATATGCGCGTAGCAGCGCAGAACAGGCTGCTGCGTCAGCCGCCAAGCTTTTTTGAAGAGAACCGCCCGGCTGAGATCGCTGCCCGCATGACGTCGGATACGGCCGTCATCGAGATGATCGTCGGCACGACCGTCTCTGTCGCGCTGCGCAATATCGTCACAGGCTTTGGGGGGATCATCTATCTGTTCACCCTTGCGCCGATGCTGACGGCATATTTGTTGGTGGGGATACCCTTCATCCTGCTGCCGATCATCCTGCTGGGCAGACGCGTTCGTCGCCTCTCGCGACAAAGTCAGGACCGGCTTGCCGACATTGGCACCACCACCGCAGAAATGCTGGGCGCTATGCGCGTGGTTCAGGCTTTCGGTCAGGAGGCACGCGAGGGCCGGCGCTTTGAAGATACCGTGCATCAGGGCCTCGCTACAGCGCTGCGGCGCATATCGATGCGCGCCTTTGTGACGGCCATCGCTTTCCTGTTGATATTCGGATCCATCACGATGGTCATGTGGCAAGGCGCGATAGACGTGTCGACCGGGCGCCTGACAGGCGGCAGTATCGCCGCCTTCGTTTTGACCGGCGGATTGGTGGCGGGCGCGTTTGGCGCATTGTCGGAGAGCTGGGGCGATCTGTTAAGGGGTGCGGGCGCTGCCGGGCGACTGGCCGAACTGATGCAAATTGAACCGGCGATCCGGAGCCCATCGCTGCCGCAACCGATCCCCCAGGTGGACGCGAAAGTCGACATATCGTTCGACAATGTCCGGTTCCATTATCCGACGAGACCCGACAAGCCTGCGCTCGACGGTTTCAGTCTGGATATCAACCAGGGCGAACGGCTTGCCCTTGTTGGTCCTTCGGGCGCGGGGAAGAGTACGGTGCTGCAGCTTATCTTGCGGTTCTACGACCCTGATTCAGGACAAATTCGCTTGAATGGCGTCGCCTTGCGAGATGCGTCGCTTTCGGACATCCGCAACGCGATGGCGCTGGTCCCTCAGGAAACGGTCATATTCGCCGCGTCTGCTCGCGACAATTTGCGCTATGGCCGCTGGGAAGCGAGCGATGAAGATATTTGGAATGCGGCGCGTCTCGCCAATGCCGAAGAGTTTTTGAGAGAGCTGCCCAACGGGCTGGATACCTACCTCGGTGAGAACGGCGCCCGTCTGTCGGGCGGTCAAAGGCAGCGTATAGCGATTGCCCGCGCCGTGCTGCGGGATGCGCCTATCCTGTTGCTCGATGAGGCGACATCAGCGCTCGATATGCGGTCCGAACAGCTGGTTCAGCAAGCGCTGGACAGGTTGATGCAAGGGCGCACGACAATTGTCATCGCCCATCGCCTGTCGACCATACGCGCCGCCGATCGCATCATCGTGATGGACCGCGGACAGATTGTCGAACAGGGAACTCACGACGTCTTGGTCGAGCAAGGCGGCCTCTATTCCCGCCTGGCCGGGCAGCTGCCGGAAAATGCAGCCGCCGCCCTGCACGCTGGCCAGGCAGCTGGATGATGCGCAGCTTCAAGGCATAGATGGATGGAGTCGCTAAAGGATACCGATCAACCGGCTATAGTGCGCGAAAGATGGGTACCGGTTCTACGTCATGAATATGCGGTAATGAGAGCGTGAAAGCGACCCGCCAGCATTCACATTGAACCCGGCATCCTCTATCAGCTTGCGCGCACGATGTGATCGTAAATGGCCTTGTGCAATGGCGCTTCAAACATGCAGACGGCCTCATGCC
>CAYGOH010000173.1:0-2685 GCA_964351385.1 uncultured Sphingobium sp.
TTGACGACGCCGAGGCTGGCACGGATCTCCGGCGACATAGTCTGTAGTGCGGGCGCTTCCATCGAACAGGCCGAGGTGAACAGGAAACGATGTGCCGCCGCGAACAGGCCCGTAGGGATATAGGGCGCGAATAGTCCCGAGATATGCGACCAGATCAGCGTGCGCGCTGCGGGTAGGCTGGACTGGCATAGATAAGCGTAGAGGCGGGGATGGTTCCACCATTCGATCTGGACGATATCGGCTCGTTCCATCAACCGCGTCGCGGTTTCGGCGTCCGGCTGGACAGTTATCGTGCCGCCAGCAGCGCGGATGGCGTTCGCATAACGCGGGTCGCGCGGTTCCTCCAGCAGCAGATAGTGCCGGTGCAGGTCAGGCGCATCGGCCTGACAAAGCGCGCTGTGCGCCTTGCCCACGCCACCACCCAAATGGGCGGCGATGTGGAGGATTTTCAGCCGCGCACTCATAAATAGTCCAGCAGGGCTGCGGACTTTTCGAGGTTGCAGACGCCCACCACCGCAGCGGGGTCGCCGGGATGGGGGGGCTTGCTGCCGAATTGCAGAAGATCGCGGCGGCCATAACCGTCGGCGATCTGCTCCGCGAAGGCGCGGATCGTGGTTGGGGTGCCGGAACAGATATTGATTACGCCCTGCTGGCCGCTATCCACAACATTGGCGATCATCGCTCCGGCGGCGCGTACATCGAGGAAATCGCGCAGCTGCGTCCCGGCGGATAGCTCTGCGTTTTCGCCTGCCTGCAAACGCCGGTGAAGATAGGCGGCGATGCGGTCGGGATGTTCGCCCTCACCATGCAGGTAGAACAGGCGGCACCAGGAAAAACCGGTCTCGTGGAGAGCGAACCACTCGCGCATCATGTGGAAGGTGGCGAGCTTGCAGGCTGCATAGAAATTGGCTGGTCTGAGCGGCGCGTCAACGGACAGCTGCTCACCGGGCAGGTGATATTCCATGCAGGTGCCGATGCCGATGACATGACGCACCCCAGCGCGCACAGCGCCATGCGCCAACGCAAAGCTGCCCTGCGCACATGCCGCGTTTTCCAGCGCGTTGGCGTAGCGGCCATGTTCGACATACCATGCGGCATGAATGACGGCGTCGACGCCTGCACATGCCTTGGCCCACCAATCGGCATCCCAGGCAAAAATATCGTCACATTCGATGATGGCGTCCTGGGGCACAGCCACCGCAAGGCGTGCGGCGCTACCGGGGCGTACCGTTACGCGCACATCATGGCCGCGCCGGTCGAGATAGCGATGGATCGCCCGACCGACAAAGCCGGTCGCGCCGGTCAATAACACTATGCTCATGGCCTGGCACCTTACCCCCGTTCACATGAGGTAAAATTAGCCAAACATGGTTAACGATTCCCTTACTCTTCCTGTAGGATAAGGCGCTGTTTCTTATGGGACCGAACAGGAGAAATCATGCCTGAAACAGCACTCGCGGATTTGGCCGGCGACAGCCGGATCATCTTCGATCTCGGCATGAATAACGGGGACGATACTAATTATTATCTGAAGCGTGGCTTCGATGTCGTTGCTGTGGAGGCCAATCCGGCCTTGTGTGCGAAGGCTGCGGAACGCTTCGCGGAACCACTGGCAGCTGGCCGGCTCACCATCATTCATGCGGCGATCTGGGAACGGTCGGGCCGGACCGAATTTCTCGTCAATCTGGACAATGACCATTGGAGCAGCATCGATCCGGGTTGGGCCAGACGCGACGACAGCGCCTGCGAGCGCATTGAGGTGCGATGCATCACCCTGCCCGAACTGTTCGATGAATATGGCGTGCCCTACTATCTGAAGATCGATGTCGAAGGCGTCGATCATTTCGTACTTGACCAGCTTCGCGACCGTTCCTTGCTGCCCGCCTGCGTCAGCGTGGAGGATTGCCGCTTCGGCTTCGACTATATGCGGACCCTCTCCGCCTGCGGTTACGACGGCTTCAAGCTGCTTGACCAGTCCACGGTCGAAGGGCGGGTCGATCCGCAAACTGGCCATATATTTCCCGCGCTGTCCTCCGGCCCGTTGGGTCACGATATCGAAGGGGAATGGCTTTCCTACGGCACTATGGTCGATCATTACGCCACGACCGTGCGGGACCATGAAGGCAACCGCCTCGCTCCGCGCACCCACTGGTGGGACATCCACTGCACACGCATCATATAATCGGGGATTATCGCATGTTTGAAAATCCAGAGTTCGCCGCCTATGTCCAGAACAATATTCGTGGCATCGGAGAGGACACTGCCTTTGCGGGCATGACCCAGATCTGGCTGCGCGAGGCGATCCGGCACAATTACGCCCATAACTTCACCTGGCTTGGCCGACCGGTCATTCAGGTGCCGCAGGATCAATATGCGATCCAGGAACTGATCTGGACCTGCCGCCCGGACCTGCTGATCGAGACCGGCGTCGCGCATGGCGGATCGCTGGTTCTGTCCGCCTCGATGCTGGCGATGCTTGACTATTGCGATGCGATTGAAGCGGGCACTACGCTTGACCCTATGGCTAGCCGCCGCAAGGTGGTGGGCGTGGATATCGACATTCGCGCGCACAACCGCGCGGGCATCGAAGCGCATCCGCTTTCCCACAAGATTTCACTCATCCAGGGATCGTCTGTGGCAGAGGATGTTTTCGCGCAGGTGAAAGCGCATGCGCAAGGGTATGAG
>CAYGOH010000174.1:0-2671 GCA_964351385.1 uncultured Sphingobium sp.
GAAGGCGATCGTTTACGGCGACAAAGAAGGGCTCAATGCTGCATACGAATATGACCTCGTGAATATGCAGTTGGGCAAAAAGCTGTTCTCGGTCGATGGCTATGACATCGACATCATAATTCCCGACAGGAGCGGGCGCACTATGGCGGGTGTGCGCTACACCGATACGGCTCGGCGCACGCACTGGTTCGACCCGGAGCTGGCGCAGATACAATCGGACATCCAAAAGGCTGTAGGAAGCCACCGCTCAGCACAGATCGTGTCGATGAACAGCGATCATTCGGTACTGATTATCCATGTGGGCTCAGCCGACCACCCCGGATATTATTATTACTATGCACTCGCGTCAGGGAAAATGTCCCTATTGGGCAAAGCTGCGGGAAAATTGAGAGACAAGCCGCTCGCGCCCGTCAAAACGGTTACCTACAAAGCACGCGACGGCCTCAGCATTCAGGCCATTCTGACATTGCCCGAACATCTGGAGGCGAAAAATCTGCCGCTCATCCTGATGCCGCATGGTGGGCCGCACGCCCGCGATTATGAGAGCTGGGACTGGATCGCCCAATTTCTGGCCAGCCGCGGCTATGCCGTAATACAGCCCAATTATCGGGGTTCTTCCGGTTATGGCTCGGCCTTCGTCGAAAAGAGCAAGGGCCAGTGGGGCCTGGCGATGCAGGACGACCTCAATGACGCCGTCGACTGGCTTGCCAGCCAAGGCATAGCCGACGCCAGACGCGTATGCATTGTGGGCGGAAGCTATGGCGGCTACGCCGCGCTGCGTGGTGCGCAGCGAGACGGCGAACGCTATCGCTGCGCCATTTCCTTTGCCGGTGTGTCTGATCTGACAGCAATGTTGCGGTACGACCGGCGTTTTTTGCAAAAGAATGCCTATGGCGATTATTGGAAATCGGAAATCTCCGATTTGCAGGATGTGTCCCCCATCACATTCCCGGAGCAATTTTCGGCTCCTGTGCTTCTGGTGCATGGCAAAAAGGATCTGCGGGTGCCGGTGCAGCAGTCGCGCGAGATGGCGGAAAAACTCGAAAAGGCAGGAAAGATATTCCGCTATATCGAGCAAAAGGAAGCCGATCATCATTTCAGCCGGGAAGCGGACCGGATTCAATTCCTGAAAGAAGTCGATGCTTTCCT
Source organism: uncultured Sphingobium sp. (assembly GCA_964351385.1). Classification (GTDB taxonomy): domain Bacteria; phylum Pseudomonadota; class Alphaproteobacteria; order Sphingomonadales; family Sphingomonadaceae; genus Sphingobium. The sequence goes on from CAYGOH010000174.1 coordinate 1,150, forward strand.
GAGGCAATATAACCCGTCCTGAACGCGCTTATTTGCGAACGGGCATAGGCGCGCCTATAAGCGCGCCATGTCCTTGCTCGCCCCCTATGTCCGTCAATTGAAGGCATTGGTGGCGCGCGCGCGCAACCGGCAATTGCAGCCGCGCGCAGGCATCGACTTTTCCTCCAACGACTATCTGGGCCTCAGCCATGACCCGGCGATAGCATCGGCGATCACCCGCGCTATTGCCGAAGGCGTGCCGGTTGGGTCAGGCGGATCGCGCCTGCTGCGCGGAAACGCGCCCGAGCATGAGGCGCTGGAGACACAGGCAGCGCGCTTTTTTGGCAGCGAGGCGGCGCTGTATCTCGCCAACGGTTTCGTCGCCAACCTGTCGCTGCTCTCCACCCTGCCCCGTCCAGGTGACCTGATCGTTGCGGACGAGCTGTGCCACGCCAGTATGCATGATGGCATCCGCCAATCGAGGGCTACCACATGCTTTGTCGCCCATAATGATGCGCAGGCGTTTGACGATGCGATAACAAAATGGCGCGGCGAAGGCGGCACGGGCACGCCGTGGATCGTCGCGGAAACGCTGTATTCGATGGATGGCGACATCGCGCCTGTTGATGCGCTGGCGGCCATCGCGCGCCGTCACGATGCAATACTGATGCTCGACGAGGCACATGCGACCGGCGTATTCGGCACGGACGGGCGCGGCATCGCCGCGCATCTGGAAGGTGCGGAAAACATCATCACCCTGCACACTTGCGGCAAGGGGCTGGGCATTGAAGGCGCGCTGGTATGTGGTGAGCGCGTTCTGATCGACACATTGGTCAACAAGGCACGTCCGTTTATTTTCTCGACAGCGCCTTCCCCGCTGATGGCGATCGGCGTCGGTGCGGCGATCGAGCGTATCAGCGGCGCGGGCGGCGATGACTTGCGCGCCGAATTGCGTGAGCGGATCGAAGCGGCGCGCGTCCATATTTGCGACCCCCTTGGCCTGCCGCCACCGCAGAGCCAAATCCTCCCCGTCATCCTGAGCGACGACCGCCTGACAATGGACGTCGCACGTGCCTGTCAGTCTGCGGGCTTCGATGTACGCGGTGTGCGCCCGCCCACCGTACCGGTTGGTAAAAGCCGCATTCGCCTTTCCCTGACACGTAATATAGAGGTTGAACACATAACCAGATTGGCACAACATCTTGTGCCTATCGTTCGTGCAGGCATTGTGGAGGCCGCAGAATGAACAAGAACATAGTGGTCATAACCGGCACGGATACCGATGTCGGCAAGACTGTAGTGTGCGCCGGTCTGATGCGCTCCATTCCCGAAGCGCTCTATTGGAAGCCGATCCAGGCGGGGATCGAACCCATCACCGATACCGAACTGGTCAAGGCCCTGTCCGACCTGCCGCCGGAACGTTTCCTGCCAGAGCTGTACAAGCTGAAGATGGCGGCCTCGCCCCATCTTGCGGCGCGCGAAGAGGGAATCACGATCAACCCGTCCATGCTGCGCCTGCCGGACAATAACGCACCGTTGATCG
>CAYGOH010000175.1:0-1503 GCA_964351385.1 uncultured Sphingobium sp.
GAACTTGAAGACCTGACGCGAGCAGAAGATTTCGAGCCGGGTTACGAGCCGTGGTTCAAGGATACGCTGCTCAGCGCCTGTCTCGGATCGGGCGATTTCGACATGCAGGCCTGGCAGGCGAGCGCAGACGAATGGATAAAAAAGCGGCTTCCGAAATACCGCCTTGAGGAATTTTCCGTTTATATAAAGGCGCTTACCGGACAGTATGCGTCAGCCGAAGAGATGCTCGCCGCACATGAAAAAATGTTTCTCGGACGGGCGAAACGAAACCCCGATTGCGGTCTGCTGGATGGATATAACGATAACGAGCTGATCATCGATTATATCTTTGCGGCAATCCTCAAGCGCATTGGTTGGGAAGGCACATACCGGCATAGCTGGCCGAATACGGACGTCGCCGGTTCTGCATCTGAAACGACACGGCGCCCTGATCGCCATCTCGGCGTTATCGCGGCGCCGGAGCCCCTTCCCGACGCCGATACCGGGATCATCGAGGATGCGCAGGCCGCCCGGCGATTCATTGATCTCCATGTGCCGGATCAGAAAGACGACGAGGGCGCGCCGCTTGACCCATCGCGGCCCGCCAAAGAACAAGGCAAGGTCGCCCGGGTGCTGCGCGATATGGGGTGGACGGACGACCCGGCAAGCCTCGATCTGATGCGCGCCTACCGGATGGACTGCATATGGAATAGCCGCACGCATATTTTTCTGTGCGATCCGGTCAATGGCGCAACCATAAAACTGGCGCAATGGACGAAAATCCTGGCTGATGATTTCGGCCTGCATCCTGATTTCATCGCGATCGCGGGCAGCGAAGAAAGATCGGACTACGGAGATCCGCAAGGATCGTGGTATGTCTACTGGAAGCGCGACAAACAAATCTACGCCGTCGAGCGCGACGACTGGGACAGGCCGGAAGCCGCTGTCAGCCGGGCGCGGATCGGCCTTAATCGCTGGCCGTCATATTGCAGCTTCGTCGCCTGGTGGATGTCGGAAAATCTGCGCGATCAGCGGTGACTTCCCTGACAACGGGCGATCCATTGCGGATCAGTTTTCCAGTAGCGCCTTCACGGCAGGCCATGATTGCGCGCCATTGGATTGCATTTCCGCGATCAATTCATCCGGCATCCATTTGAAGAAGGCGGGCTGGAAAGTCGGCCGGGATTTCACCCGTGCGAACCACGCCTCGACGCGCGGCAGGCGCCCGTCTTCCCACATGCCGCAGCAGTCCAGCATGGCGAGCCGGTTGAGATAAGGCGCGAGCGCAATATCCGCCATGGTGAAATCATCGCCCGCGAGCCATTCGCTGTCACCAAGCGCCTCCTCCATCTTCTGCAAGTAACCGTCATAGAGCCTGATCTTGTCGCCTGCGCCCGGCGCATCCAGTCCCTGCTGAATCCACTGCCATTTAAGCGTGCGTGCGGTAATCCCGTCCGCACCGGCGCCATTCAGAAAATCATCAAACGAGCCGGCGCCGTTTCGTAAAATCGTATGGCGATGCGA
>CAYGOH010000175.1:1513-2624 GCA_964351385.1 uncultured Sphingobium sp.
ACTTTTGTCCGGGCCAATGGCGCGCGCGGATAAATCCGGGCGGCGTCCGGAAACGCCTCTTCGAGATATTCGCAAATGACGGTGGATTCAGGGATCAGCGCGCCGTCATGCACCAGCACCGGCACAACCGCTTTCGGATTGATCGCCAGAAAGGCCGGCTCGAACTGTTCGCCTTTCAAGATGTCCACATAGCGGCTCGTCCAGTCGAGGCCCTTCTCGGCGAGCGCGAACCGCACTTTCGCCGCACAGGCGGACGATCCGTGGTGATACAGCTCCAGCAAAGGTCCCTCCTCATTCACGCGCATAAGTGGCAATCTAATCGATATGCGTCACGGCGCGCAAAGGCCATTCAACACCGACATTGAACGCATAAAAAAACGCCGCACCGTTGCCGGTGCGGCGTAATTTTAGAGGTCGGAAACGCGACTAGAAGTTGCGCTTCAGCGTAACCGCCCAGGTGCGCGGCTTGCCCGGGGAACCATAGACATGGCCCACAGAGTAAGCGTCGTTCACCTTGGTGCCGAGATAATATTTGTCGGCGAGGTTTTTGACTTCGAAAGCGACGCCCCAGTCGCCATCATCCGAGTTCCAGTTAACCCGTGCGTTGGCGAGGAAGTATCCCTCGATCAAGTTGTCGGCAACCAGTACCGGGATCGGTCCGCCGCCGCCAGGAAGGCCGAATGGCGCATCCGGAGCAACATCATTCGGCACCAGCAATTCGCGAACATTGCCCGCTTCTGTGAAGATCTCAGACTGGTAAGAGCCGTCGATCCGGAAGCTAAGTTCGCCGCCCAAAACGTTCTGCACATCGTACTGAACGCCAAAGCTGTACTGCCATTCCGGCGTGTATGGCGTGATGTCGCCAAGCGCGACGCCTGTGCCGGCCTCTTCGTCGATTTCCTTGTACTGGAAGTCGAGATAGCTGAGCGATGCGTCGATGCTGAAGTTTTCGACCGGGTAGAAGAATGCTTCAGCTTCGAAGCCTTTCACCTTGGCCGAACCAACGTTGCTTGGACGCAGGCAAGGCACCTGCTGGCCGACCGGAAGGTCAGCACAGAAGGTCGAGTTCAGCACGATATCGTTATAGGGGAAGTAGAACCCTGCGAGGTTC
>CAYGOH010000176.1:0-215 GCA_964351385.1 uncultured Sphingobium sp.
GCACCGACATCTCGCTCTTCTACAATCGCAGGGTGGACCGTCCGGGCGAGCCGGAGCTGCGCGTCTTTCCCAAATATGACGACCCTGAGCTGCTGAAGGTCGGCAACCCCTATCTGCGCCCGCAGTTCACCACCGCCTATGAGGCGTCGATCCAGCAGGATTGGGGCAGCCTCAACGCGTCGCTGGCGCTCTATCATCGCCGGATCACGGACGCC
>CAYGOH010000176.1:225-2599 GCA_964351385.1 uncultured Sphingobium sp.
CAGCGCATCTATGCGATTGATGAGACCAACACGACGTACAACATCATCAATAAGATCTATGCGAACACGGGCAAGGCCAGCAACACCGGAGCGGAGCTGATCGCGCACTGGAAGGCGGCCAAGGACGTGAAGGTCAACGCCAGCCTCAACGCCTTCCGCATACACCGCGACGCCGCGCAAATCACGCTGCTCTTCCCCTATGTGCGCAGCCTGACGCTGCCTGAGACCAGCGATTTCACCTGGGACGGAAAACTGGGCGTGGAAGCGCCGCTCGGCAAATCCACCAAGGCACAGCTCAACGGCGTCTATTATGCCGCACGCGACATCGCGCAGGGCAGGCAGGCGTCGCGCGGATCGGTCGATTTCTCGCTGACGCGCACCTTCGACAAGGAACGGATCAAGGCGAGCCTGTCCGCCACCGACATCTTCAACACCTTCGGCACCAAGACGCGGGTCAACGGTATCGGATTCGATGCGCTCTATGAGAATTATTACGAGACGCAGGCGATCATGCTGAGCTTAGAGCTAAAAATATAACAGCCCGATAACACGTCATTACCTCACCCGATATTCTGACCCGTCGCTTCCCAGTCCTTCAGGAACGCAGCGATGCCCTTGTCGGTCAGCACATGGTTGAACAGCGACAGGATGACGGCGGGCGGTGCGGTCATCACGTCCGCGCCGATTTTCGCGGCCTCAAGGATATGGATCGAGTGGCGCACGCTGGCGACCAGAATCTCGGTCCCGAACCCGTAATTGTCGTAGATCAGGCGGATATCCTCGATCAGCTTCATGCCGTCAAAGCCGTTATCGTCATGCCGCCCGACAAACGGCGAGATGAACGTCGCACCCGCCTTTGCGGCGAGCAGCGCCTGATTGGCGGAAAAGCACAGGGTCACATTCACCTGCGTGCCGTCGCTGCTCAATGCCTTGCACGTCTTGAGACCATCGACGGTGAGCGGCACCTTGATGCAGACATTGTCCGCAATCTTGCGCAGGATCTCCGCCTCTTTCATCATAGTCGGGTGATCGAGCGCGACGACTTCGGCGGACACCGGCCCGTCGGTCAGCGAGCAGATTTCCTTCGTTACCTCCATGATGTCGCGGCCCGATTTCTTGATGAGCGACGGGTTGGTCGTCACGCCATCGAGCAGGCCGGTGGCGGCGAGTTCGCGAATGGCATCAGTATCGGCGGTGTCAGCGAAAAATTTCATGAGATGCGGTCCCCGGCATTGGTTTGAACGAGTCGGGCTCCGCTATAGCCGCTGGCGGCGCGGGCGGTAAGAGCGGGGCGGGAAAATTCCCGCCCAGTCTATCCTTATTTCAATGCCGTCAGTGCGGCGATCAGTACCGGGTCGTTGGTCGATTGCGGATCGGCGCGGATCGCCATTTCCTCCTTGCCCATTTCGGCGAAGATGGCGTTCGACGCCTTGCGCGTCACATCGTCGCGCAGGCCCGCAAAGTCGATGCCGGTCGCCACCTTGAGCGCCTGCGTCACGACCTGGCTGTCGGCCAGCTTCAAGCCCTCATCGACGCCGGGCAGCATATATTGGATCAGCGAACTGCCCATCTGCCGTTGCAGCAGGGCGGTGGCCGCTGGCCCGCTGCCTTTCAGTATCGCCGCTGCATCTTCCGGCGACACCGCTAGGATCGCATCGGCAATGATCGGCGCGGCGCGCTCCGCGCCTTTCTCGGCAGCGTGATTGATCTGCCGCGTCAGGCGATCGCGCAACACGGTGCTGAGCAGCGCCTGCGTCACCATCGATCCGGTTTTACCGAACCTGTCCGGCAAAGTTATGCGTCCAACCTGGCTGTCATAGAAACCGCCCGGCGCCATCAGCGAGGCAAGCGCGCGCTGCGACGACAGGGTCAGCAACCGCTGGATCGCCTCGATCAGGCTGTAGCGCAGCCCACCCTGGCAACCGCCCAATGTCACCAGCAACAACGCCGTGCTGCCACCCAAAAACTGCCTGCGATGCATATCCTTCTCCCGATTATGATCCGGTACCGGCGAACTCTCCCTCTTTTACGCATGAAAGGGAAGCCGGTTTCGCCAAGCCATTTTTATTAGCGCACAATCACCGCTAGAGGAGAGGCATGACTCGCGTTCGCGTCCTGCTGCTCAATGCCCGACTCGGCCCGCTCGATTATCGCGTGCCGGTGGGAATCGAGGCTGGGCCGGGAAGCATCGTCGAGGTTCCGCTCGGCCCGCGCCGTGTCACCGGCGTGGTGTGGGAGGATGCACGTTTCCCGGATGTAGCGACCGTGGACGACAAGCGCCTGCGCCCGCTGCTGGCCCTGTCGCCCGCGCCGCCGCTGCCCGACGCCATGCGCCGCCTGATCGAATGGGTAGCGGATTATTATATGGCGCCGC
>CAYGOH010000177.1:0-2593 GCA_964351385.1 uncultured Sphingobium sp.
CGCCCATATTGGCGCTGACGCCGCGTACCGGCACGGCGCGGCGTATGGGGCTGCTCTGGGGCGTGCACGCGGTGCGCACCAAGGATATCGGCAGCTTTGAGGAAATGATTGGCAAGGCGCGACGCATGGCAATGCGGCACAAGCTGGCCGAAGCGGGCGACAAGATCATCGTGCTGGCGGGCGTTCCCTTTGGCACGCCCGGGTCGACGAATGTGCTGCATGTCGCGCACCTGCGCGGGGATGAGCTGAAAGGGCGTGAGGAATAGGCAAACAAAAAGCCCGGCCGGAGCCGGGCTTTTCGGTTGTATCTTATGTGCCTGTCAGCCCTGACGCGCCTTGAAGCGGCGATTCGTCTTGTTGATGACATAGGTACGACCGCGACGACGGATCACGCGGTTGTCCCGGTGGCGACCTTTCAGTGACTTCAGCGAGTTGCGGATCTTCATGACGCAGCCTTCAAAATGATTCTGTTGGTTCGGAAAAACGAAGCGCAGCCCCTATGGGGATCCCGGTGTAAAGTCAAGGCTGCACATCCGTTTTTCGCTGCAAGAATGTAAAGTCTTGCCCCGCTATATTGTGTTCAGCGTGCGTGCAGGCAACATATGCGCTAGAGATAGGCAGCAAAGCTGTCGGTCACAGGAGAAGAGATATGGTGCATCCGCTCAATAGCCGCAAATGGCCGTCGATGGCCGCCGTCGCACTGGCGTTTGCCATGCTGGGCGGGTGCGCGGCGTCTATTCCGCCGGTCGAGGTAACCCGCTTTCATGGCGAAGGGCCGGTGGCGCAATCCGGCGGTATCCTGGTGGAGCCGGCATCCGGCCGGGATGCCGACTCTATGGAGTTTCGCACCTATGCCTCCGCCGTGCGTCAGGAATTGCAACGTATCGGGTTCACCGACGAGACGGGCCTTCAGACCGTTGCCGCCAGCGAATATGTAGCGGTCGTCGATTTCAGCCGCTTCGCGCGTCCGGCAGGTGCGGCCCGCTCCCCGGTCAGTGTTGGCGTCGGCGGTTCGACCGGCAGCTATGGCAGCGGCATAGGTATGGGCATCGGCATCAACCTGTCGGGCAAACCCAAGGACCAGATCGTCAGCCAGCTTTCGGTGCAGATACGCCGCCGCGCGGATAACCAGTCTATTTGGGAAGGTCGCGCCATGACCGAGGCGAAGGACGGCACGCCCGCTGCGCAACCGGGCCTTGCCGCTGAAAAACTCGCTCGCGCGCTGTTCGGGGACTATCCCGGCAAGTCCGGAGAGACTATCACCGTCAAATGACACTTTCGATCAGCAGCGCCTTCGACGCAGGCAATATTCGCGTTCTTTCGACCGACTGCAGTGACTCCGTATGGAAGGCGGAGCTGGAAATCGTGCCCGACAAGGACAGCGATTTTTACCAGTGGTTCTATTTCCGCGTTGCAGGTGCAACGGCGCAGCAGGTCGATCTCGTGATCGCGAATTGCGCCGGAGCAGCCTATCCCGGCGGCTGGCCCCATTATAACGCACGCGTCAGCGAGGACCGTGAAAACTGGTATATGACCGAAACGGAATATGCCGATGGCCGCCTGACGATCCGAGTGGAACCGGAAAGCAACAATCTGTGGGTCGCCTATTTCGCACCCTATTCGATGGAGCGGCACCATGACCTGATCGCCTGGGCCGCGATGCAGCCGGGCGTTGCGCAGAAGGAGCTGGGCCTGACGCTCGATGGCCAGCCGCTCGACATGCTGACGATTGGCGAGGGTGAGACGCAAGTGTGGCTCTATGCGCGTCAGCATCCGGGTGAGACCATGGCAGAGTGGTGGATGGAAGGCGCGATTGAGCGGCTGTGCGACACAGAGGACAGCATCGCGCGCCTGCTGCGGCAGAAGGCGACGTTCCAGATCGTCCCCAATATGAACCCGGACGGCAGCAGGCGCGGCCATCTGCGCACCAATGCCATCGGTGTGAACCTGAATCGCGAATGGCATGAGCCGTCTATGGAACGCAGCCCGGAGGTGTTCCTCGTGCGCGAGGAGATGGACCGCACCGGCGTTGATTTCGCGATGGATGTGCATGGCGACGAAGCCATTGCTGCCGTATTCATCGCCGGGTTTGAGGGCATACCGTCGCTGAAACCGGGAAAGGTGGCGCTTTACAACAGATATCGCGATCTGCTGGCGGCGCGCACACCCGATTTCCAGACCGCGAAGGGCTACCCCGTCGCGCCTGCAGGCAAGGGCAACCTCTCCATGTCGACGGCACAGCTCGCCGAGCGCTATGGCGCGGTCAGCATGACGCTGGAAATGCCGTTCAAGGATAATGACGACCTGCCCGATCCAGATTGCGGATGGTCGCCCGCGCGTTCGATGCAGTTGGGCCGCGATTGCCTCGCGACCCTGGCGGAGATCATCGACGAGATTTAGGCGCTATCGCGAAAAGCCGGAGAGTAAAGCGAGCGGCCACCGCCACTTCGCGCTTGCCTGAGGGATTGTACGCACCTGTTTTGACAGGCAGATGATCCGGTCGCCCCTCGACCCGTTATTGCCATGCTCGGCCGAATAGAATTTGAGCATGCCATTGGATTTCAGAATCGCGACAAGCCAGCCATGTTCGTCC
>CAYGOH010000178.1:0-2555 GCA_964351385.1 uncultured Sphingobium sp.
CACATTTTCTTGAGGTTAAATTCCTCGACGCGCGCTTCATCGGGGGTGATGGTGGCGCATTTGACGCCGACACCATATTTCTTGATCGCGTTGGCGGAATCGACAGTGATCTTGTCGTCGGTGCGGTCGCGCTCTTCAACGCTCAGATCATAATAATGCAGGTCAACGTCGAGATAGGGCTTGATCAGGCGCTCGCGTATCCATTCCCAGATGATGCGCGTCATTTCGTCGCCGTCGATCTCGATGATGGGGTTCGTGACTTTGATCTTAGTCATGAATTATGGTTCGCTTTCCTTGACTGGGGTGGTCTGAATGGGGGGATTGCCAGTCGCTCTAGGGAAACTGGCTGAAATGTTCAACTCCGCCTGACGATATTTCCCGTAGACTGACCTGGACATTCTTTTCGACCCTCGTTGCCTGTCTTTTATACGGGCACCGTTGTCAGGACGCCCCACAGTTTCTAAACACCATATATGGAACCAGATATCAAAGACACAGAAGGCGAGGGCGCGAGCGCCTCGGTACCTCAGGGCGGCGTCAAATGGCGTTTCCCCTCCATCCATCCCGAAGGTCGGAAATTCGGCGTAATCGCGGCGGGAATCACGCTCCTTTTCTGGGTGGTCGGGTGGAGCCTCGTCGCCTGGCTGATGGCTGGCGTGACAATCTGGGTGTTGGCATTCTTCAGGGATCCCGTGCGTGTTACACCGGACGACCCTGCTTTGCTGACAGCGCCGGCTGATGGTCTGATCACGCTCATCCAGCAGGTGGCGCCCCCGAGGGAAATCGCTGGACCCGATGGCATCGGTACGGAACCAATGACGCGGGTGTCGATTTTCATGAGCGTGTTCGACGTTCACATCAACCGTACGCCGATTTCAGGCACCGTCCGCGCCGTGGTCTATATCTCGGGTAAATTCCTCAACGCCGATCTCGACAAGGCGAGCGAGGATAATGAGCGCCAGCACATAGTTATTGAGCGGCCCGATGGCGTGCGCATAGGCTTCACGCAGATCGCGGGGCTTGTTGCGCGGCGCATCGTACCGTTCGTTAAGCCCGGCGATGTCGTGGCGGCGGGACAGCGAATCGGCCTCATCCGCTTTGGCAGCCGCGTCGACATCTACCTTCCCGCCGGTACGGCCCCCCGCGTCACGCTGGGGCAGAGGACGATCGCCGGAGAGACCGTTATCGCGCGGCTCGGTGAAACCCAGACGGTCGGCGGCGTGTTTCAATGAGGCGCCGCCGGGCCATTCCCAGAGGGTTGCGCCGTGGCATTTCACTGCGGCAGGTCGCACCCAATGCGGTCACCGCAATGGCGTTGTGCTTTGGCCTGACCGGGGTGCGCTATGCACTGGACGGTCGATGGGAAATGGCCGTCGGCAGCGTCATTCTGGCGGGTGTGCTGGATGGGCTGGATGGGCGGATCGCACGGCTGTTGCGCGGCGAGAGCCGCTTCGGCGCGGAGCTGGATTCGCTTTCGGACAATATTGCCTTCGGCGTTGCACCCGCGCTGATCATCTATCTGTGGTCGCTGCAATATATGCCTAAGCTTGGTTGGGTTTTCGCGCTGGCCCATGCCTTGATGTGCGCGCTGCGCCTCGCGCGGTTCAATGCGCAAATCGATGCCGATGAACAGCCTCACAAATCTGCCGGCTTCATGACCGGCGTTCCTGCGCCCTCCGGCGCCGGGCTTGCGTTCGTACCGCTCTATTGTTGGTTCGTGACTGGGGAAGATGTTTTCCGTCAGTGGTATATCGTCGCGCCCTGGACGGCCTTGGTCGCCTTTTTGATGATTTCCAGTCTGGCCACGTTCAGCTGGTCGGCCTTGCGCCTGCGCAGGAATATAAGGCTTGAGGTGATTGCCGTCGCCGGCTTGCTTGCCGCGCTCCTTCTCACTGTTCCATGGCTGACTTTGCTCGCCATATCGGTGCTGTACATCGTCATGATCCCGTTCGGCGCACTCAGCTACCGGAAAGTTCGCCTTGCCGCCGCCCGGGCGAGGGCGGGAGAGTAACCGCCGCTTTTCAGGCGGCCTGACGGGCCTGCGTCAAATACCGGGGATAGTGCGCGACAGCACGGCCACTACGCATGGTCCGATAGGACGGTGCAGCTTTGGGCGAGGAACCAGAGTTCATCCGCAGCGCGTCGACCATTCTGCCTCCATAGCAACGGAGCATCACAGTGATGGTCGCCAGAGCAGCTACTAATCCGACAAAGAAAATCGTGACGCTGAGCAGTGCAATCATGATAGAGCCTTCCCGTTGCGATAGTGACTGAGATAACAGCCAGTTCGTCATTTTGTTCCGATGTTCACTATATGTTCTCATTTTTGGGCGCAGTCAACACCTGATTTTCCTTGCGTCTGCGTCTGTGCGCGGTTAATGGCCCGCCCATTCCACATGGGATTCGCACATACCGGTGCCGGACAAATGTCTGGTTACTGAATCCCAGAGGCTCAACCGGAAGGAGAAAGACTATGGCGGCACCTGTCGTCACGATGAATCAATTGATCGAGGCCGGCGCACATTTCGGCCACCAGACCCACCGTTGGAACCCGC
>CAYGOH010000179.1:0-2553 GCA_964351385.1 uncultured Sphingobium sp.
GGAATACACCCAGCGCCCACAGGCGCGGGTTACGGCGCACGAAATCGCGCTCCTCATCGAAACCCAAGCCATTTTCGGGGTCAGCGTGACCACAGGTCAGCAGTTCGCCGGTCAGCATCTGCGCCAATATTGCGCGGGGCACCTGCTTTTCGCCGGTGGCGTCCTGTATCGTCAGGCTCTCGCGATCGTGTACGCCTGTGATGATAACCGCTCCGCCATCGAGCAGCGGGGCCAGCATCGGCAGGTCGGTATCCACGACACGATTGAGCGATTGTGTCTCCCAGCGCGCATCCAGACCCACGCGAGCCAGCGCAATCGGCGCGAATCGCGGGTCGATATCGCCATCGCCCACCGGCAATGCGGCAGTCAGCATATCGCGCGAAACGGGCTTTCCGTTACGCATGCTCATCGCTTCCAGCGCCGCAATCATACCCAGCGGATCGACGATTCCGGCCCAGGCATCGTGAATTTCCTGGCGGGAATTCATGCCTTTACCCAAAATCCTTGCCGCCAGGCGCTGTAACAGGCTCTGGCTCGATCCATTTTCCGACGAACTCATGTCCATCAACGATCCCCGTGTTTATGGTTAAGGCATTAAACATTTTTAAGGATAATGAATGGTAAACGCCGGTCCGAAATCTTTGAGGACCAGTGCATATGCGCTTTGTTGAATTGCGGGACCGGATCATCCGCGCCTTGGGCGGCGGCAGCCTTTATGAGGGCGTATCCAGCCGCGAAATGGCTGCGGCCTTTGCCGGACAGGTCAAACTGCCCAGCTCCACGATAGAAGGCATTACGCCATGGAGCGCACGCATCCGCACCGACCGTTCGACCAGCATCCTCAAGCTGCTCGGCGGGATCGTATTGATCTTCCTGCTGTGGGCCACCTTCTTTCAGGTCGACAAGGTCACGCGCGGACGCGGCCGCGTGCTGCCTTCGGTGCAGAACCAGGTGGTGCAGCATCTCGAAGGCGGCATATTGCAGCGCCTGCTGGTGCAGGAAGGCGAGCGGGTCAAAAAGGGCCAGGTCCTGATGCACGTCAATAACCAGTTCACCGCAGCCGAGTTTGAAAATGCGCAGACCGACGTGATCGCCAAGCGTATTTCGCTGGCCCGTATGGATGCCGAAGGGGCAGGCGCGCGAGCTGTCACGGTTCCCGAGGATTTGGCCAGCCAAGCGCCCGATATTGCAGCATCGGAAGAAGCACTATTCTATTCCCGTATCGCCCAGCGCGGGCAGGAAAGCGGCATCATCACGCAGCAGTCGAGCGCCAAGCGCGCCGAGCTGAGCTCGCTGCAGGCACGGCTCGAAAATCTGCGCAACGAAGAGAAACTGATGCTGGTCCAGCTCGGCAAGCTGGAACGCGCTTATGAGGCCGAAGCGATCTCCGAACGCGAAGTTCGGGACAAGCGGGCTATGCTGCTTTCGCTTCGCACCCGCATCGCCGACGTGCAGAACCAGATCCCGGCCACCCGCGCGGAGCTCGCCGAAACATCGGCCCGCCATGGCGAGGTGTGGACCAAGACGGTGCAGGAAACCAAGGAAAAGGCAGCGCAGCTACGCCTCGAACTCTCCAAGGCGGGCGAAGCGCTCAACGCTTATAGCGACAAGGCCAAGCGCGAGGAAATCCGCGCGCCCATGGATGGCATCGTCAACAAGCTCTATGTCCAGACCGTGGGCGGCGTCATCAAGGGCGGTGATCCGCTGGTCGAGATCGTACCGGTGGACAAGGTCGTGATGGTCGAGGCACGCGTCGCGCCCAAGGATCGCGGCAATGTGCATGACGGCCTGCCCGCTCAGATCAAGATTTCAGCTTATGATTCCGCGGTTTATGGCGGACTTGAAGGCAAGGTGATCGACGTCTCACCTGACGTCATCAGCGATCAGAAGGGCGAAGTCTATTACCGCGTGCGCCTGCGCGCCGACACCACCAGCTTTGGCGAGGGTAAACCGGTCATCCCCGGCATGACGGCGGAGGTGAACATCCGCTCCGGCAAGCAGTCGATCCTTGACTATATCCTGGGCCCGTTCATCCGCATCGGCGATAACGCGCTGCAGGAATAACTGGGCCAGGCACCAAGAATTTACCTGAAAATTGTCTGAGGACAGGTTCGGGCGATACGCTTACCATTGTCCCAAGCCGGCTTGTATATCGCATGACCGGTTTGAAGCTGGTGACAGGACAGGTCGCCCTTTTCCCCGGCCATTGCCGCTATGGTGCGGCCATAATGATCTTTGCCGAGCCGCTCTATGCTCATACTGAACGACAGCGCGCTTTTCAGGCTGGACGTTGCGGCATAAGGGTCTCCCGACACGCAAATGCGCCCTTTCCGGCAATGCCAGGGCAGTTCGGGAGAGTCGATGCCAACCAGCCGGATCCGCTCATTCCCGCATCGCACTGTATCGCCATCCGTTATCGAGCATCCCGATATGCTATCGCTATAACCCAGTTCGGGCATGGATATCGATCTGGTGGAGAATGCGCCGCCTGCGAAACCGAGCGCTGCCGAGGCAACCAACAATGTAATGGCTGAGCGGGAAACATGAAGCCGC
>CAYGOH010000180.1:0-289 GCA_964351385.1 uncultured Sphingobium sp.
GACCTGTCGGTTAACGAGACGCTGGCGCGCACGATCATGACATCATTGACGATGATTATCGCGCTGACCTGCCTGTTGTTCTGGGGACCGGAAGTGATCTTCGGTTTCACCGCCGCGATGCTGCTCGGCATCTTCATCGGCACCTACAGCTCGATCTATATGGCCGCGCCGATATTGGTGTGGCTGAAGGTGGGACCGGATAGTTTCATACCCAAGGAAGCTGCCGTTGCGAGCGGTGCCGAGCGGGTCAGGGCCGACGGCGCGCAACCGTAGAGTTTTTGTTCCATGG
>CAYGOH010000180.1:299-2480 GCA_964351385.1 uncultured Sphingobium sp.
GGTGAAGCGCATCGCCATCTTGCGGATCGCGATGCGGTCCGGGCTCTGGGCCAGCACTGCCTTCAGTGCAGCCGCAATAGCCTCGGGTTTGCGCTCGACAATCCTGCCCGCCACCGGATTGGTCAGTAGCTCGCGGGCTCCGCCCACATCGCTGATGACGATGGGCGTGCCGCAGGCAAGCGCCTCAACCCAGGCATTGGCCAGTCCTTCCGATGCGGAGGGAAGGGCCATGACATCGGCGGCATTATAGGCGATCGGTAGCCGCTCATGCGGTAACGCGCCCAGGAAACCGACCCGGTCGGCCACGCCGAGCGCATTGGCGAGCTTTTCATACTCGCTATGCTGTGGCCCTTCACCGGCGAGCAGCAGTGTCGCCTCCGGTATCTCGGTTAGCGCCCGAATAAGCAGCCCTTGCCCTTTGCGATCCATCAGATGGCCTACGCTCAATATGACGGGGCCATCGACTCCGAAATTCGTCTTGGCCGCCATGCGGTCCTGCGGCGCGAAGGATTTGAGATCGACACCGGTGTAATGAACGCGGATCTTCGCGGCATCCATCCCCAGTGCCACCATTGAACGCTTCATCGCTTCTGAGAGCGCGAGCAGACCGGCGGCGTCCTCCGCCGCCTTCAGGATTGCACCGCGCGCAGCAGGAACGCGCGCCCAATGATGAATGTCGCCGCCCCTGGCCTTGACCGAATAGGGAATCCCCAGCTTTTTCGCGAGATTTCGGGCGACCGGACCGTCGGGATAGAAAAAGCTGGCGTTGATTACGTCGAACGGGGCTTCGTCATGAAGCTGCCGGACCAATGGCCATATCGCACGCGTCATGTTGAACACATGCATATGTCCGCCCATTTTCGGCAGCACGGTGAAACGCGGACGATACACGGTCAGGTCTCGCCAGCGCTCCATTTCGGGCAGCGTATTGAAACGGGCATAATGCGAATGCCGCGACAGCGGCCACGGCGCCATGCCGATGGGCGCAATAACAGTTACGTCCACGCCGTTCCGGCTTGCCAGCTCACGTGTCTGACGCTCGACGAAAACGCCGAAATGAGGGCGAACCATTTCTGGAAACAGGGTCTAGAGTGTCAGGACACGCAGGGTCATCCCTTCCGCTTAACCTGAAAAATGGGTTACCGCGAGAGGTCTAACGCAGCTGTCTCATAATTCGACAATAGCGCTGCGATATTACAGCGCACGGATAAGGCGAGTTGCCACGGCGGCCCATGGTGGATCGCTCAATATCTGTTGGCGCGCGCCCGGTGTGAGCGGCAATATCTGCACGCGTCCGCCATCGCTGTCGCTGCCGGTTTCCCGTCCGATCAGCCGCCCGAACAAAAAGCGCCCGCCGGGCCGAGGGAAAAGGACGTCGCGATTCAGCGCGGACGAGAAATCGTCAGGGCCGATGCGGCGGCACCATATTTCATCACCCGCGCGATAGTCACCAATGCTCGATGTGATGCGCAGGCCGATCATGTCGCCCTCCATCATGGGAGCAACAAAATGAGAGGGGCGTGCGGGTGCGTAAGCGCCTTCCGCCCCCATATAGGCGGCGACCGCGATATGCTCCTTGCCCGGCAAGTCCACCAGGTCGGATGCGTTTACGCCCAGCGCCTCCGCGATACGGTTGAGCCATTTGACCGAAACCGTGCGCGTTCCCGTTTCAAGACGTCCGATGGTTTGCGCGGTCGTCGGCGGGTCGCAACGCTTGGCGACATCATCCAGCGTCAGGCCCTTGGCGCGGCGTACTTCCCGTATGCGTGTGATCATTATTTGCCCCGATATAACCTATCTGGTTTTTTCTTTCCTACACATGTTCCATCATGGCAAGGGAAAACTCCACGAAATCGGAGGAAACATGATCGCGCAGCAGCAGGAAACGGGCTCGAAAAGAAGACAAAGCTATATTGAGCGACAGGTAGAAGGGCCCGATGGCGAGATGCAGCGAGTCAGGGTGCATGTGGGCGAATCGCCGCTGACTTGGCTAAAAGCGCGTGGGCTGCTGAGCGAACGCCTGTACCTCGCCGGTGACAGGCTGAGAGAGGATTGGGAAAAAGCCGGGCTGGGCGCACGCGTGACGATGATATGGGATGCAGCGCCTCCGTCTAAGGGCAGCCGCGCCAGCCATCGCGCACCCGATCCCCATATGCGGCAGCTCAGCGCGCGGCAACGGTT
>CAYGOH010000181.1:0-2451 GCA_964351385.1 uncultured Sphingobium sp.
TGCCTGAGGGTGAGTTCCTCGAAGTCTTCATCGACACGCCGCTCGCCGAAGCCGAAAAGCGTGAGGTGAAGGGCCTGTATAAAAAGGCGCGCGAGGGCAAGCTGAAGAACTTCACCGGCATCGACAGCCCCTATGAGCCGCCGCTAAGCCCGGAAGTGCGCATCGACACAACGCAGTTGACGCCAGAACAGGCGGCCGACGAAATCATCGAAAGGCTGCTCGGATGGCACTGATGCCCAATCTGACGGACGCGGACCTGGCGGCAAATCTTGCAGAAATTGCGGGGCGCATATTGCTGGCGGTGCGGGATTCCGGACTGATTGACGGCAAGGCGCTGGGCAAGGCGGGGGATCAGACCGCCAACCAGTTCCTTGTCCATGCGATCCGGCAGCAGCGGCCCGACGACGGGCTGCTGTCCGAAGAGAGCAAGGATACGCCCGAGCGTCTGTCCAAGTCCCGCGTGTGGATCATCGATCCGGTCGATGGCACGCGCGAATATGGTGAGGCCAATGAAACCGGTTGGCGCTCCGACTGGGCTGTGCACGTCGCCTTGGCCATAGACGGAAAGCCGGAAATCGGCGCTGTCGCGCTGCCGGGTCTGGGCGAGGTGCTGCGCACAGATGCGCCCAAGGCGCTGCCGCCGGCCGGTTCGCCGTTGCGCATGGTCGTCTCGCGTACCCGTCCCGCAGCCGAAGCCGTTGCTGTCGCTGAAAAGCTGGGCGCGACGCTCGTTCCGATGGGTTCTGCCGGTGCAAAAGCCATGGCCGTGATTCGCGGGGAGGCCGATATCTATCTCCATTCCGGCGGCCAATATGAGTGGGACAGCTGCGCTCCGGCGGCGGTTGCGCAAGCGCACGGCTTTCACGTTTACCGAATTGATGGCAGTCCGCTTGTCTATAATCAGCAGGATGTTTACATGCCTGACCTGCTGATTTGCCGGAAAGAGCATGCTCGTCCGGTACTGGGCTTGCTGATGGAAATCGCCGCTTGATGGATTTGTTGCACCCGTTATCGGGGTTTGTCGTCGGACTGATGGTGGGGTTAACGGGGGTCGGTGGCGGCTCTTTGATGGCTCCGATCATGATCATTCTGCTCGGCGTTGCCCCGACCACGGCAATCGGCACCGACCTGTGGTTCGCCGCGCTGACCAAGATGGTTGGCGGCGGTGTACACCATAGTCAGGGGCATGCCGACTGGCAGGTCGTGCGCCGTCTGGCGCTGGGCAGCCTTCCGGCGGCGGCACTGACCCTATGGTTTTTGTCCACCGGTGATGGGCATCAGGTCAAAGGCGGCCTGATGGTTCAATTATTGGGTGCCGCTCTTCTGGCGACTGCAATTGTGACCTTGTTTCAACAGCGGATTTATAGCGCGACGACCAGCATCGGCCCGGCGCAGGTCGAAATGTTTCGCCGGCTGCTTCCCGGGCTCACCGTCCTGTGCGGCGCCATCCTGGGGATTATCGTCACGCTGACATCGGTCGGGGCAGGGGCGCTGGGTGCGACCATGCTGGTAATGCTCTATCCCATGCGGCTGTCGATGCAAAAAATTGTCGGTACGGACATCGTCCATGCGGTGCCGCTTACCCTGCTCGCCGGGTTCGGCTATTTCTGGATGGGGCTGGTGGATTTCACGTTGCTCGGGTCGCTGCTGATCGGTTCGATCCCCGGAATCGTAATCGGATCGCGCCTGACCAAGCATGTGAATGCCGGCGTTCTGCGCGGAGCACTGGCTATCATGCTGGTATTTTCGGGTGTCAAACTGCTCACGGCCTGACCTAAGCGGCGATGAGCCTCAATGAGAATCATTATCAGCGCCTGACCCCCTTGCTTCGCAGGTGCAGCGGGCCTAAAGCCGCCCGTAACAACCATCGGTTTGTCGCAGGGGTTTCTTTTGGTCGATCTCTCCCAGTATCTGCCCATCCTGATTTTCCTCGGGATTGCGCTTGGTCTTTCGGCCGTTTTCGTATTCCTGCCCATGATCGTCGGCCGCCTGACCGGGGCGCATAAGCCGAGCCCGGAAAAGCTCAGCGAATATGAGTGCGGCTTCCCCGCGTTTGAGGATCCGCGCAATCAGTTCGACGTGCGCTTTTACCTCGTCGCGATTCTGTTCATCATCTTCGATCTGGAGGCGGCGTTCCTCTTTCCGTGGGCGGTCAGCCTCGATCAGATTGGTTGGGCCGGCTGGGCCACTATGATGATATTTATCGGAGAGCTTGTGCTGGGCCTCATCTATGCATGGAAAAAGGGAGCTTTGGATTGGGAGTAGAGCTTGAGCGGCCCGCGACCGGTTTAGCCCCAGCGCCCGGAACGCAGCCCGACCCCGAATTTTTCAACGCGCTGTCGACAGAGGTCAATGACAAGGGTTTCCTCGTCACCTCGACCGAAGAGCTGTTTCAATGGGCGCGCACCGGCTCGCTGTGGTGGATGACCTTCGGTCTCGCCTGCTGCGCCG
>CAYGOH010000182.1:0-437 GCA_964351385.1 uncultured Sphingobium sp.
TACCCCTCAAATCCCGCGCGCCATGGACGAAGCGGACGATCTCAACGGCATCGCCCTCTACCCTGTACAGGACGAGATATCTTGCCACCGTCAGCGACCGCACACCCTCCCCGATCTCGGGACGCAATGGTCCGCGCTCCGGGAAATCGCGCAGCGCCAGCGCTGCTTCCACCAGCCTGCGAACATGTCGTTCTGCGGCATCCGGATTATCTTCCGCGATCCAATCGAATATATCGTCAAGGTCATGATCGGCCGAAGGCCGGATCGTAACGCGGATCATGCCGATTTGCGCTGCTTGCCCAATCGCGCACGGCCGCGCGCCACGACCTGATCCGCCCAATCTGCCGGCGCATCTTCGGCAGGACCGCTCGCCAGCCCTTCTTCCCATGCTGCGCGCAACCGCTCGATCTCGTCCGCTTCATGTCGGATGCGCGACA
>CAYGOH010000182.1:447-2379 GCA_964351385.1 uncultured Sphingobium sp.
CGTGGCCGCGCCCCACGAGTTCGAGGATGGTCGGCAAATAGTCGCTGGTGCTGCTGTAAAGCCCTTCGGCCACGCGCGCTTCGGCCCATGCCTTCAAACCTTCGGGAAGAGATACGTTCATCTGTGCCATGTCGAATATTATAGGAATTTGCGCTAAATTGGGCAAGATCGAATATTCAACACCACCTACCCCGTCTTCCTCGGCCTTCCGCCTTTCGCGCCATTGGCGCGGGCGGCGGCGGCTTTTGCGGCGGAGCTGGTCCGTCCGGCGCGCGACGCCATCCATTTCGCGGTGCCGAACACGCCGTTGACAAGGCCCGGCACGCTATAATCGACGTCGAGCTTTTCCCAGTGCAGGCCATATCCCGCGCCGATGATCTCCACTTCGGCCAGTTCCTGCGCCGTCGCCTTGTCCAGCCCCTGCACCAGCGCGGGCGGAAAGGCGAAGGTCGCGCCGTTGGTCAGGTCCACGATAATCCGGCCCGACGCCCGGTCGTATCGGGCCGCCTCCGCATGCGGCTCCGTCGCCCGCGCGGTGCGTCCGCGCGCATTGGCGGCGGCGATGTCCGCGTCGGTCAGGTCAGCCATGAATGTCCCTCCATCGTTGCAACAAACCATCCCTTTCCCGCGCGACGATCCGCATGGCCTTGCGAATATCGCCTGCCTCCATGCCATCGGCGAAAACCAGTCCCGGCGCGCCCGTTTCACTCTGTAGGTTCACCTTCGCCATGCCATCGCCGAATATATGGACATGGGCCGGTTCATGATCATCCGTGAAGATGATGAAGCGAAAGCCTCCTTCACGATGCACCGTGACCATATATATAACCTATCATGTTGGGTTTTTCAATCTCCGGTTCAGCTTAGGCGGGCGGCAACGCCATGACATGGCGGGGCAAGGCGATTGTTCGAAAGCGGACCAGTCTCTGCCGCCACGCAGGCAAGGCCACGCCGAATCTCCCCCTTGATCCTGCGCAACGCCTTCATTGCGTGGCAACGCATTTTGCGTTATAACATCTGTATGAACGCGCCACTCAAGATCACCAAGGTCGGCAATAGCGCCGCCCTAATCCTCCCGAAGGAGGTGCTTGCACGCCTGCGCGTTGGGCTGGGCGATACCATCTATCTGACCGATTCTCCTGACGGTTATCGTCTTGTCGCCGCCGACCCCGGCTTTGACGCCAAGATGAAAGCGGCTGAAGAGATCATGCGGGAAGACCGCGATATATTGCGCGCGCTCGCGAAATAATTCGCGCCCATGCCTGAAAACATTCGTATCGAGCCGGTGTGGATCGACGCTGAAGTGGCGCTCGCTATTCATGACCGTCAGCTCGCTGAACATGGCGGGCCTATAGGCATACGCGACAGAAACATGTTCGAGTCCGCACTGATGCGTCCGCAAAACCAATGGGCCTGTGGCAGCGACGATCTCTGTACCCACGCCGCAGCCTATGCGTTCGGCGTTGCGCGCAACCATCCGTTCGTTGATGGCAACAAGCGTACCGCATGGGTGCTTGCACGCCTGTTTCTAAAGCTGAACAATGTCCAACTGAGCTTCGACCCCACTGACGCCGTTCGCATCACGCTGGCCCTTGCAGGCGGTGAGCTGAGCGAGGAAGAATTGGCAGACTGGTTCAGGTCGCACATCGCGGCCTAACCCAAAACCCTGTCCTACACCCCGCGCCATCCGCTACACTGCGCGCCATGCCCCGTTCCAAACGCAGCCGCCCCGCGGGCAAGGCCACGCCGGACCTCCCCTTTCACCCCATTCCGCTGCGTGAGCGGCATGACGGGTGGACAGCCGACCGGCAGATCGCCTTCATCGACGCGCTGGCCGCTTCAGGATGCGTCACGGACGCCGCGCGGACGGTGGGCATGTCGGTGCGCAGCGCCTATCGCCTGCGCGCGCATCCCGAGGCGCAGGCCTATTTG
>CAYGOH010000183.1:0-2366 GCA_964351385.1 uncultured Sphingobium sp.
CGGTATGTGGTTGGGCGGTGCCGAGGAGGGCGCGAGCAACATCGGGCGGCTTGAACAAATGGCCAAGACGCCTGCGATTCTCGCGAAAAGGCCGCTCTTTGGCTATGGCCCCAGTCAGGGCGGCAGGGCACTCGGCCATACGAATCAGGCAGGTGACCTGTCGATCGATAGTTCGCTTTTATCCATACCGCTGGACTATGGCGTGGTCGGCTTCGTCTGCTATTGTACCATGTTCATCTACATGCTGGTGCAAGGCATGAAGCTCGCCTCTGAGGCAACGGATAAGGAAGGCAGCTATGCAATGCCGCTGGCTGTTGTGGTTGCTGCCTGGCTCACCTCTCGCATCGTGCTGTCGCAAGAGGATAATGCCTCGTTCATGTACATGATCCTCGGGGCGCTGGTCGCGCTCGCCTATCAAAGACGGAAGCAGAAAGAGCTTGAGGGGACTGGCAACAAATCGGTGATGGGCGATGAAGAATTCCATCAGCGAGAGAGGCCGCTGCCTGGCCTTGGTGGACCCGGTATTCCCGCCAGGGCCTGACCCGACCCGATCTAGTTGGCTGGACTGTACCTGTAGACCCGCTTGCCGTCGATCCAGTGTTCAAGGATGCGGGTCGCTTCAATCTGCTCCGGGCTGGCCGTGCCGATATCGCGGTCGAGGATCAGGAAATCCGCATGCTGGCCAGGCGCGAGCGACCCGATGCGGCTTTCTCCGAACAGGGCGGACGCCCCTGTCGAGGTGGCTGCGGCGAAGGCGTGCGCGAACAACATGTCCTGCTTGGGCGGCACGGTCAGGCCCGTGGTCTGCCGCATTGCATCTGCGATAGCTTTGAACGGCGATGCCGGCAGCGCGCCGGTACCTGATCCGAGCGTGAAGGAGCGTTGAACATCCGGGGCCGCAGAAGAGAAGGCGTCAAGTGAGGTACGCGAAACCGAAATATATGTGCCGGGTGTGATGAGGCCGGCGGTTTCTGCCGCGTCGATTTGTTCAGGTCCTTCGATGCGCCAGCGGCGGTCCCCGCCATAGGTTGCCGCCAGTTCGCCAATCGCGTCGGCCGCCTCGGCGAATGCTGCGTCGCCACGAGCGGCGATCGCGATCTGAAAGCCGTCCATCGCCGCGCGGCTCATCCAGTTGCGCAGACGGGTCTGCTCGATTCGCCCGCTTGTCGGCGCTTGGGAAGTGCCGGCCGGAGACGCTTTCATCCAGGCTGTTCGCGCGGACGATGTGCCATCCAGCGTGAAGAGGACGCCGTTCAGCCTGAGATGATCGTTATACAGCCACGGGGAGGGGGCCGATCCCGCAATCAGGGCCATATTTTCGACCGTATCGGCATAGCCGACAATACGCAGCCTGACCGCCCCCCGGTCGCCGGCGCGGCGATAGGCCTGCCAGTCCTCTATCGTGGTGCCCATGTCGGCGACTGTCGAAATGCCGCGGGCGAGGTAA
The DNA here is from genome assembly GCA_964351385.1 of uncultured Sphingobium sp. GTDB lineage: Bacteria > Pseudomonadota > Alphaproteobacteria > Sphingomonadales > Sphingomonadaceae > Sphingobium. Next base: position 1,448 of record CAYGOH010000183.1, read on the forward strand.
AGCTGTTGCGCCTTGTCGAGGGCAATGTCCCGGTCCTTGGGAGCGGGTGAGGGGACGATGAGGCGCATTTTGCGCAATGCCTTGCCAGTAAGTACCGCCTGCGGCGTTGTCGCTCCCTTTATGCCGGCCTGCCGAAGGGCGACCGTGTTGGCCCATCCCATCTCCCCGTCATCGCTGAGCAGAAAAGCAGGCCTGTCCGACACAGCGGTATCAAGATCCGCCGCCGTCGGGAGCCGTTCGGGCTGTCCAGAAATTTGCGCCCAGCGCGCCGCATCCCAGCCGCGGCCCAAAATCCATTTCTTGCCCGGATTGGCGCGCATATTGGAGGTGACCTTCGACAGCGCATCGGCCAGCGAACCAGTCGTCGAAAGATCGAGCGTCATGACCGTCAGACCAGCGGCGATGACATTCGTATGGCTGTCGATGAAGGACGGAATCAGTGTCCGTCCCTCGCCATCGAGACGGTAGAGCAGGCGATCGGGGCGCTTGTCATCGCGCGAGAGCCTGCGTTCCACGCGCCCGTCGCCGCCGATCAGCAGCCCGGTGAAGCGTTGCAGCGCGCCGCCTTCGCCCACCGCAATGCCATTGATATTATCGACCAGCCCGGCCGTGGGCGGCGGCAAATCCGCCTGTTTCTTGCGGGCATGAACGGGTGACAGCGCCAGCGTTGCGGCCAGCATCGCGCCGATGACCGCTCCTGGGGCAGCGCTGCGGCCCAACCTCACTTGCGCGTGATCCTCCGGACCAGGGCGCTTGTGTCCTGGCGGCTGCCGCCCATGGCCTGAACGTCGGCGTAAAACTGATCGACAAGCGCCGTGACCGGCAGCGTCGCTCCATTCGTGCGTGCTTCATCCAGCGCCAGGCCCAGATCCTTGCGCATCCAGTCGATCGCGAAGCCGAAATCGAATTCGTCCTTCGC
>CAYGOH010000184.1:0-1259 GCA_964351385.1 uncultured Sphingobium sp.
TGATCAGGTGTGGTGCCAACTCGAGACGAACTTTCTCGGATTGCTCCAGGCACGCGAAGGGGCGCAGATAGAATTGCTCTCGGAGGAGCGCAAGGTCGGGATCAGCGGAAAGGTCGAGTTTGGAATCGTTGGTCAGGCCTATCGCAAACTGCGCCGCCGGCACTGGCGTCAGGACGAGCCATACATGATCGCCGAGGTGTTCATATCCGAACAGTGGGTCAGTTCCATCCCGCGTGCGGCGTTTACTAGCAAGACTGCGCTCAAGCTTGTCGCCGATATCACTGGCCTTGTTATTACCGATGTTGAGCAGATCATGACTATTAGCGTGGCGGATATCGACGCATCCGAAGCGTTGCGCATTCCGCTCAACTCTCCGGTCGCACAGATTGAACGCTACGCAATGGACGCCGAGGGGACACTCGTCCTGTTTGCTCGGAACATCTACCGCGGCGATGTCGTCCGCCTGAATATCAAGTCGAAATGATCCATCGCGGGCGCTTTCGGATCCAATAATCGCTTTACTGACCTAAAAACTGGATGTATAGACTTTTCATCGGGAAGGGGATGAAACCGAACACACTCGCTCGGGATAATCTATGTGCCGGGAGATAGTCTGTGATCGATAAGTCGGTAGCTTCGGTGCAGGACGCAGTGGCGGACATTGCCGATGGCTCATCGGTTATGATCGGCGGCTTCGGCACGGCGGGAATGCCGGATGAACTGATCGACGCCTTGATCGACCGGGGCGTAGGTAGCCTTACCATCATCAACAACAATGCAGGCAACGGTGAGACTGGAGTCGCGGCGCTGATCAAGGCGGGGCGTGTCCGCAAGATCATTTGCTCGTTTCCACGCCAGACCGATTCCCATCATTTCGACGCCCGCTATCGGGCGGGCGAAATTGAGCTGGAATTGGTTCCCCAAGGAAATCTCGCGGCGCGAATTCAGGCTGCTGGCGCGGGTCTGGGGGCTATTTTTACGCCGACAGGATATGGAACGTTGTTGGCGGAAGGCAAAGAAGCGCGCCGGATCAATGGGCGCGACTACGTTCTGGAATATCCGATCCATGCGGACTTCGCCCTGATCAAGGCCTTTCGCGCTGACCGTTGGGGGAACCTCATCTATCGCAAGACCGCGCGCAACTTTGGACCGATCATGGCGATGGCTGCGCGCACAGCAATCGTCCAGGCAGAGGAAATTGCGCCCCTTGGTGCATTGGACCCCGAGGCTGTCGTGACGCCGGGAGTTTTCGTGCAACG
>CAYGOH010000184.1:1269-2237 GCA_964351385.1 uncultured Sphingobium sp.
AAGAGTGGCCCGCGATATTCCCGAGGGGGCCTACGTCAATCTAGGCAGCGGGCGGCCAACTCGTGTGGGCGATTACCTGCCGCTTGACCGGGAGATAATCCTGCAGAGCGAGAACGGCCTGCTTGGCATGGGGCCGGCGCCTGCCGTCGGCGCGGAAGACCGGGATCTGATCAACGCTGGAAAGCAGCCAGTCACATTGCTCGCGGGCGGCGCCTTCTTCCATCATGCTGACAGTTTCGCGATGATGCGCGGAGGCCATATCGATATCTGCGTCCTAGGCGCCTACCAGGTGTCCATTCACGGAGACCTTGCTAACTGGCACACCGGTGCCTCCGGGGCGATCCCGGCTGTCGGTGGGGCCATGGACCTCGCAATCGGCGCCAAGCGCTCGTTCGTGATGATGGAGCTGCTGACGCGCGCGGGGCAGAGCAAGCTTGTAGAAAGCTGTAGCTATCCGCTCACCGGACTCGCATGCGTCTCGCGCGTCTATACCGACCACGGCGTGTTCAATGTTGGCCCGGAAGGCGCGTCGGTCGTTGAGATGATCGACGGTCTTACTCTTGACTACTTGCAAGATCTGACCGGGGTGCCGTTGCGCCTCGATGCTGCGGCGAGCTGAAAGATCGGGCATGACCGAAGCCTTTATCTGTGACGCCGTCCGCACCCCGATTGGCCGTTATGGCGGCGTTCTTGCTAAAGTGCGTGCTGACGACTTGGGGGCGCTACCGATTGCAGCGCTAATGGCACGTAGTCCCGACCTCGACCCAGGAGCGGTCGAAGAAGTCTTTTACGGCTGCGCCAATCAGTCGGGCGAGGACAATCGCAATGTCGCGCGCATGAGCCTTCTGCTTGCAGGCTTGCCCTGCAGCGTGCCGGGCGTGACGCTCAACCGGTTGTGTGCTTCCGGATTGGAAGCGGTTGGAGCAGCGGCGCGTGCAATCTGGGCCGGCGAGATGTCGCTGGCAATT
>CAYGOH010000185.1:0-2059 GCA_964351385.1 uncultured Sphingobium sp.
CGGGCTTCCAGTGCTGCAACTTCCATCGAGCTGGGCGGTGGCGCGGTTTGTTGTGTTTTGCCGTCTTCCGTGTCGTCGTTCAGCAGCGCCTGGGCAGCGTTGTCGGCACTGGCGACGGTTTCATCGCCATTCCACCAGCGCTTTGCCGCCGGCAGGGCCCACAGCGTTGCGACTATTCCGCCCGCGACGGCGAACAGCAGCAATATAAGGGTGAAGCCGCCGCGGGAGCCGGAGCTCCGCGAGGGGGCGGTCGTTTGCATATGGTCCAGATCGCGAGAAGCCGGATTGGGTGCGCCGAAATCGCTGTTCATATCGTCACTGGTTCTTCATTTCCCCCAAGGCACTGTCATGTGTGGCATATTTGCCGGGCCAATGCCAGCATTGCCGCGTCGGAGGGCTCTTCTGCGGCTTGCGTGGATTTCCAATCGCCGCCGCACGCCTCCAGCGCTGCTCCGGATATGGCGATGACAGAGATGCTTTGGCGCTGTTCGAATGTGGTCATCATGGCCAGTCGTTCGCCCGCGCGGGGGGAGTGCACCAGCACGATAGGCGCATGCGTCAAATGAGTAGCGAGCTCTTCAGCATCTCCTGCATCGGCCGCATGATAGACCGGAAGCCTGATTATGTTCAGGCCCTTTGGATCATAGGGCCGGACATGGTGGCCGGACAGGTGTAGGATATTTTTGTAACCCGCATTATGAATGGAAGTGATCAGGGCTTGCACATTGGGACCGCAGACCCTGATATCCTGAAATCCGTCCTTTTCCGATGCTTCCGCTGTGGTTTCCCCAACGGCGAACGTGGGCAAAGACGCGTATTGTTTCACAGCGTCCCCGCCGTGGCGCAGGGCATTGGCGCTGGTCAGCATGATAGCATCGAACGATTCCGGGGCGGGAGGTGTCCATGTCAGCGGTTCCACCGAGAAGAGCGGATAGACAATGGCGTCCATGCCCAGCGTCTCCGCGCGCTTCGCCGTAGTGTCGGCGCCGGGGCGCGGGCGGCAGATCAGAACCGGGCGCGCGGCCATCTTCACCCCTCGAACAGTGCGCGAAGAGCGGGGCTGGCCTGCGACAGCAGCTTTTGCCCTATCGCGTGTGCCGCTTCTTCATCGCCCCGGTCGATGCGCTGCGCCTCGTGCACATGTTCTTTCCCATCGGGCGAGAGAATTTCCGCTTCTATCATGACCTGATCGTCGTCGATCTGCGCCAGAGCGGCGATGGGAGAGTGGCAGGTGCCGCCCAGCGCTTTCAGCACGGCGCGTTCGGCGCGGACACAGTCGCTCGTTGCGCTATCATCAATGCCCGCAAGCAAGTTTCGGACGATTGCGTTGTTGCGCAGCGTCTCTATGCCGATGGCGCCCTGCGCCGGAGCGGGCAGCATCGTTCCGGTGGGCACAGGCGTTCCTATTTCCGGCTGACCCAGGCGCTCGAGGCCTGCTGCCGCTAGCAATGTCGCGTTAGCGACCCCGGCCTCCAGCTTGCCCAGCCGCGTCGCCACATTGCCCCGGAAAAGAGTGATTGAAAGATCGGGGCGCAAGCGGCGGACCTGTGCAGCCCGGCGCGGCGAGCTGGTGCCAAATATGCCATTCAGAGGGATCGCGTCGATCGAGGGCGCGCCGACTAGGCTGTCGCGCACATCGGCGCGCGGCAGCATGGCGGCGATGACGAAATCATCGGGCCGGATGGTCTCGACATCCTTCATCGAATGCACGGCGGCGTCGATCTCGCCGCTGAGCAACCATGCGTCCAGTTCCTTGGTCCACAATGCCTTGCCGCCGATGTCCGCCAGTGGCCGGTCGAGTATCTTGTCGCCGCTTGCGGTTACCGGAACAATTTCCACCGCATCCTCTGCCCAGCCATGGGCGTCGAGCAGTGCCGCCTTGACCAGTTCGACCTGGGCGATGGCGAGCGGGGACGATCGCGTGCCGAGGCGCAGCGGGCGAGGGAGAGGCGGGGTGTCTGGCATATAGGCCTTGCTCTAATCGCCCCGGCCATTAGAGGAAAGAGCCGAAATGACCATCATCCTTGGCCTGGAATCGAGCTGCGACGAGACAGCCGCC
>CAYGOH010000186.1:0-1935 GCA_964351385.1 uncultured Sphingobium sp.
CAGGCTGTCCTCGTCCTTCTGATCCTCGCGCAGCTCAGCAGTCGGCGGCTTGGTAATCACGCGCTCCGGCATCACCGGGCCTGCCTTGCCCAGGCCAATGGCGGGCTTGTTTTCGTTGCGCCAGCGGGACAGGTCAAACACGGTCGTCTTGTACGCGTCCTTCAGCACGGAATAGCCGCCCGCCATATCGCCATAAATGGTGGCGTAACCGACGGACATCTCGCTCTTGTTACCTGTGGTGAGGAGCATGTGACCGAACTTGTTACTGAGCGCCATCAGGGTAACGCCGCGGATGCGCGACTGGATATTTTCCTCGGTGATGTCGCTCCCGCGCCCGGCAAAAACATCGGCCAGCATGGTATCGAAGGCGCCCATTGCCGGTTCGATGGCAATGGTATCGAGGCTCTCCTGGCTGGTGAAGCGCGACGGCATCATCACGCACCACACCCGGTCTGCCCCCAATGCATCGACTGCGACTGCCGCTGACAAGGCGCTGTCGATACCGCCCGATAAGCCCAGCACCACGCCGGGGAAGCGGTTGCGGTTCACATAGTCGCGCAGGCCGACGATCATCGCACTGTAGACATCTTCGGGATAGGGGCAGAGCGGAGCAATGTCGCCGGGCACGCAGTGCCATGCGTCGTCCTCGCGCTCCCAATGCGTGATGCGCAATTCCTCGCGCCAATCCGGCATCTGGTGCACAAGTACGCCGTCACCGTTCATCACGAAGGACGCGCCGTCAAAAGCCAGTTCGTCCTGCCCGCCAACGCGGTTGAGATAGGCGATGGGAAGGCCTGTTTCCTGCACCCGTGCCGCGCAGACATGGGCGATCCGGCGCTCGTCCTTGTCGATTTCATAGGGGCTGCCATTGGGCGTGATCAGGATTTCCGCGCCCTTTTGCTTGAGATGCGCGCAGACAAAGGGGTACCAGACATCCTCGCAGATCGGCACACCGATCTTCACGCCGCGAAAATCAATGGGCTCAGGCATCGGCCCCGGCGCGAACAGGCGTTTTTCGTCAAAGGTACCATAATTGGGCAGCTCGCGCTTTTGCCGTACGGTCTTGATTTCGCCTTCATCGAGTAGTGCGACACAGTTGAACAGCACACCCTGGTTGGCGATCACGGTGCCGACCAGCATGGCCGGGCCGCCGTCGCCAGTCGCCTTGGCGAGCCGCAACAGCTCGTCGCCCGCGCGTTCAATGAGCGCGGGCTTGAGCACCAGATCTTCGGGCGGATAACCGATCAGCTGAAGTTCGGGAAAGACGATCAGGTCCGCATCCTGCGCCTTGGCGCGCCATTCCAGCATGGCATCGGCATTGCCGGAAAGGTCGCCCACCGACTGGGTGGTTTGCGCCAGAGCTATCGTCAGGGTCTGCGTCATGAGACAGGCGGTAGAGTATTTTTTCGCGCGGCAAAAGCGCTGATAGCGCCACTGACCAGCGCGAATTGGAGAAAAGCGCGTTGCACTTTGCGCTCTGGCCGTTAAAGGGTCGGCTATACCGGTCTCGCATTATAATGGCACCCTTAGGGTCGAGGAGCGCATTTTCATGAAATTGATGACGGGCAACAGCAATATGCCGCTGGCCAAGGCGATTGCGGAATATCTCGAACTGCCCCTCACCAATGCCAGCGTTCGCCGTTTTGCCGACGAGGAAGTGTTTGTCGAGGTGCATGAAAATGTGCGCGGCGAGGATGTGTTCCTGATCCAGTCGACCAGCTATCCGACCAAGGACAATCTGATGGAGCTGCTGATCTGCATTGACGCGCTGCGGCGCGCGTCTGCGCGGCGGATTACGGCTGTGCTGCCCTATTTCGGCTATGCCCGGCAGGATCGTAAACCCGGGCCGCGCACGCCGATTTCGGCTAAGCTGGTTGCGAACCTGATCACGGTGGCGGGCGCCGACCGCGTATTGTGCGTCGATCTGCATGCTGG
>CAYGOH010000187.1:0-1861 GCA_964351385.1 uncultured Sphingobium sp.
CGGCGGCGCACAGAACCACCAGAGCGAAAAGGAAGGCAGCTGGCTCGCCCGCCGCGCGGCTTCGATCCGCGCCTATTATGAATGGATGCCGGTTCGTGAGCCGGGTATGGGCCGCAACCGCACCGAATTCTGGCGCAGCTATCGCTTCGGCAATCTTGCCACGCTGGTGACGCTCGCAACCCGCCACACCGCGCGCGCCGAACAGATCGACTATATGCACTATGCGGACAAGATCGCCAGCAAGGAGGATGCGGCGAAGTTGCGCGACGACGTAATCGGTGCGCCCGATCGCCCGATGCTGAGCGCCGCGATGGAGGATTTTCTTGCGGCGGAACTGACGCAGTCGGTGAATGCTGGTCAGCCGTGGCGCGTGATCGGCAATGCCATCCCGATGGCGCGCATGCCGGTGCCGGATTTGATCGGCGCGGGCCTGCTGCCCGATCCCTCCGACAAGGATCTGCCATTTGCTACCCGCGCACTGGCGTGGAAGGCGATGTGGAACCTGCCTTTCTATACCGACACATGGGACGGCTATCCCTGGGCGCGCGAGCGCTTTTACGACCTGTGCAAGAATGCGGGCGCACACGACCTGATCGTGCTGACCGGCGACAGCCACAGCTTCTGGGCGAACCAGCTCGCCGATGGCAAGGGTAAGCCCATGGGCATAGAGCTGGGCACGGCGGGCGTCAGTTCGCCCGGCGATTTTCTGGAGAGCGGGTTTGAACCCAAGCTCGCCGCCAAGCTCGACAAGGCTTTTGCCGATATGCTGCCCGAGGTGATGTGGACCGACAATTTCCATCAGGGCTATGTGCGGCTGGACCTCAGGCCCGATGCGGCGCAGGCCAATTTCATCGGCATGTCGACGGTGACCAGCCAGCGTTACAAGCCGCTATCGCTGCGCCGTTACGCCATTGCCCGTCAGGACGGAAAGGTGCGTCTGCGCGGCTAGGGGAGGGGCGTTTCATCGCACTGTCATCAAACGCGCGCATGGCGCGAACCGGATATCCCATCCCAAGGACGATTCCGTGTTGAGAGAGCTCATCATCGTCTCGATTGCGGTCGCCAGCTGCCTGCTCACCGATGACCGGGCGTCCGGTGCCACAAGTGAACCAGCCCCGGTGGTCAAACGCTTCACGGCGGATGAAGCACGGCAGGGCGTGGCGTCCGACGGCGCCTATTTCTATGCCATCGACAATAGCCGCATCGGCAAATACCGCATTGATACCGGTGAGAAGGTGGCGGAGTGGCAGGGCGACGCGGAAGCCTTTCCGCATATCAACAGCTGCACCGTCGTTGGAACGGAGCTGGCATGTGCCGCGTCCAATTACCCTTCCGTGCCGCAGGCCAGCTCGGTCGAGTTTTTCAGTCTGAGCCCTCTACAGCATCTGCGCTCGGTCGCACTAGCTGACATGCCCGGATCACTGACCGCGATGGATAGGCATGACGGTCATTGGTGGGGCGTGTTCGCTAATTACGACACGAAAGGCAGCCCGGCGGGCAGGGACCATCGCAATACCTATCTGGTCAAGTTGAACGATGCGTTTCAGCCACTGAAGACATGGACTTTTCCCGAAGATGTGCTCGCGCGATTTGCGCCGTCCAGTTGCTCCGGCATGGCTTGGACAGATGCGGGCGCGCTGCTTGCCAGCGGGCATGATAAGCCGGAAGTCTATGTGCTGTCACTGCCCGAGGCCGGAACCGTGCTGCGCCATGCCGCGACCATCCCCGTTATATCGAACGGGCAGGCGATAGACATGGATCCCGTACAGGCGGACCTGTTGTGGTCGATTGATCGCGCGACAAAGATTGTGGTTGCCAGCACGATTGCGCCACAGGATTTTTGATCCGGGTTAGCGGCTAC
>CAYGOH010000188.1:0-265 GCA_964351385.1 uncultured Sphingobium sp.
TGCACAATGTATCCGCACACAGTGACATGCTAGGGGAAATTGGTCCCCGCGCCGGGCTGCTGACAAGTGCTATGGACATAATAGGCAAAGCGGGTTCCGGCGTCATAGTGCTGCTGCGTGATCCGAATGCGAAAATGGTTGCGCAGGTTGGGCTGGACAGAGCTTCCGACGGTGGTTCGGCCATTCGCAATTACGGCATAGGGGCCCAGATACTTGCGGACATGGGTGTCCACGACATGATATTGCTCACCAACTCGGATAAGAC
>CAYGOH010000188.1:275-1848 GCA_964351385.1 uncultured Sphingobium sp.
TTTCTGATTGTCTGGCGCGTCATCGGGCATGATGCACTTTCCGGCCAGTTGGGAAGCGCGATGACTCATTTTCATTCCCGATCGAATAGTATTTTCGGCACGGATAGCCGGTTTTAACCCAAAAGCGCGAGCGATGAACATGACATATAAATTGCTGATCGATGGTCAACTTGTTGATGGCGCCTCACAAATGGATGTGATCAATCCGGCAACCGGCGCTCCGCCGGCGTCCGCGCCGCGCGCCAGCATAGATCAGGCTGATCAGGCGATAGCCGCGGGGAAAAAAGCCTTTCCGGGTTCGGCTGCGCTGTCTTTCGAGGAACGGCGAGCCTTTCTCGAACGCCTCGCCGCCGCGATGAACGAGCGCGCGGACGAATTCGCGCGGCTACTCACGATGGAACAGGGCAAGCCGCTCGACCATGCGAAATGGGAGATGATGGGGTCGATCGCCGCGCTGTCCCATTATGCGCAACAGAAGCTTGAACCGAAAATATTGCGCGAAACAGAGGATGTGCGCATTCTCGAGCAACGGTATCCGCTCGGCGTGGTCGCGGCGATCATTCCCTGGAATTTCCCCGTTGCGCTTCTGATCGCGAAGATGGCGCCCGCGCTCATCACTGGCAATACGGTCATCGCCAAACCCGCGCCGACGACGCCGCTGACGACGTTGTTGCTGGGCGAGGTGGCGGCGGACATTCTGCCCGCAGGCGTTTTCCAGACGCTGATCGACCAGAATGACATCGGGGCCTATTTGAGCTCCCATCCGGACATAGCCTATGTCAGCTTTACCGGATCGACGGCGACCGGCAAAAAAGTTCTCGGCAGCGCCGCCGATACATTGAAGCGTTTCACGCTCGAACTTGGCGGGAACGATGCCGCCATTCTCCTCGACGACGCCGACGTGGACAAGGTAGCACCGAGTATATTTCAGGGTGCAATGATGAATTCGGGGCAGGTTTGCCTGGCAGTCAAACGTGTTTACGCACCGCGCGAAAAAGCCGCAGCCCTGTGCGACGCCCTGGTGAAGCTTGCCGGAGAAGCTGTGGTAGGGGACGGCTTGCAGCAGGGCACAACCATGGGCCCGATCCAGAACAAGGCCCAATATGACAAGCTGTTAGGCCTTATCGATGAGGCGCGTGCACAAGGAACGGTTGTTGCCGGTGGCGAGCGGATCGATGGCGACGGCTATTTCATCGCACCCACAATCGTGCGAGATCTTCCCGACGATGCCCGGCTGGTGCGTGAGGAGCAGTTCGGTCCAGTTCTGCCTGTGCTTGCCTATGATGATCTGGAAGATGTTCTCGTCCGCGCAAATGATAGTGATTATGGCTTGGGTGGAAGCATCTGGACATCCGATGTGGAGCGCGGCATCGAGGTCGCTTCCCGGATCGAGAGCGGCACCGTCTGGGTCAACAAGGTTCTCGACCTGCCACTGGATGTTCCTTTCGGCGGCGCCAAGCAATCGGGCATAGGCCGCCAGCAGGCGATGGAAGGGCTGGAGGCTTATACCCAGGCGCGGGTCATAAACGCTGCACTGGGCTGAGGCGGAGCTGTAAGCCAGTTGCGAAAGGGC
>CAYGOH010000189.1:0-1737 GCA_964351385.1 uncultured Sphingobium sp.
ATTGAGCGCGATACGCGTGCGGTAGCTGGTGCCCGAGCGCCAATATCCATGCAGGACGAGTTCCGGTGCGTTGCTCATGGTGCGGGAAGTATCATGGCGCGGCATTCGCCGAAACCGATACGCGCATAACCTTCCGTTTCGGTAAAGGCGGTGATGATGATTTCATCGCCATCCTCAAGGAAAGTGCGCGTTTCACCACTAGGGAGAGTCAAAGGCTGCTTGCCGCCATTGCTCAACTCCAGCAGGCTCCCCTTGCTGTCGTCGTTCGCACCGGAAAGCGTGCCGGTGCCCAGTAGATCGCCGGTCTGAAGATTACAGTCATTCGAGCTGTGGTGCGCGACGAGCTGCGCGATGGTCCAGTACATCGCCGTCATTGAGCCGCTGCTCAGGCGGTGCGGTTCCTCGCCCGCTTCGCGCATCCTCGCGGTGCGGATATGCACTTCCATTGTCACGCCCAGCGCGCCCTCTTGCTGGTCGGCATCGTCGAGCAAATAGGGAAGGGGCGGCGGGTCGCCTTCCGGGCGTGCGGGTTGCGCCACACGATAGGGCGCGAGCGCGTCCATCGTCACGATCCATTGCGGGATGCTGCTGTGAAAATTCTTGGCGAGAAACGGGCCGAGCGGCTGGTACTCCCAGGCCTGAATATCGCGCGCGGACCAGTCGTTGAGGATCGAAATACCGGCGACATGATCCGCAGCCTCGCTGACCGGGATTGGCTTGCCTAGCGTGTTACCCCGGCCAACCCATATGGCCATTTCCAGCTCATAGTCGAGCCGCTTGCATGGGCCAAAGGAAGGCATGTCGGCATCGGGCGCTTTGGTCTGGCCATTTGGGCGCACAACATCCACGCCGGACAGGCGGATCGAGGAAGACCGCCCATGATAGCCGATCGGCACATATTTATAGTTGGGCAGCAGCGGATTGTCGGGCCGGAACAGCTTGCCGACATTGGTCGCGTGATGAATGCCGGTATAGAAATCGGTATAGTCGTTGATCTTGACCGGCAGATGCATTGTGCACTGAGCAGCCGTGTGGAGTGCGGGGCGAACTTCAGCTTCCTTCGCCGGATCGGTCAGCAGCCCGAACATCCCATGGCGAAGCGCGCGCAGCATTGCATTGCCCGCATCCAGCAGGTCATTGAGCGTCGGCTGGCTCGCCAGTAGAGCGGCTTCGCGGGCGTTGCCTTCAAGCAGGTCGGCGACCGCCGCGATATCGAGTATCTCATCCCCTATCGCCGCGCCGCCACGTGGTTCTCCGTCCGGTGGCGAAAATATGCCCAGCGGCAGGTTCTGTATGGGGAAATCCTTGTGCCCATCGGCGCTCGCGACCCAGCTTCTTGCGGCAGGATCATGGGTAAAATCAATATTGGGCATCAGGCTTCCGGTTCCTTGTGCAGCCAGTCGGCATGGCGCGGTGCGCGCTTTGTCTGGCTCCATTCCTCCAGCATAAGAGGCGCCACGCGTTCCAGCTCGGCATATTGATCGGGCGTGCCGATATTGCAGGCCAGCTCGATGCGATGCCCATTGGGGTCGAAGAAATAGATCGACTTGAAAATACCGTGATAGGTTGGACCGAGCACCTCAACGCCCTGCGCTTCGATATGCGCCTTGGCTGCCATCAGTGCGTCATAATCGGGCACCTCAAAAGCGAGATGCTGCACCCAGACGGGCGTTTTTTCGTCGCGGCTCATCTCTGGCTGGTTGGGCAGCTCGAAAAAGGCGAGCACATTACCCCCGC
>CAYGOH010000190.1:0-1734 GCA_964351385.1 uncultured Sphingobium sp.
CGCCGAACGGTCTCAGCTCAGGATGAAGCCCGCGGCGGCATTGGCGTGGATCGACATCGAATCATATATCGGCAGCACATTGGCGCGGGTGTCGACGATCATCTCCAGCTCGGTGCAGGCCAGCACCAGCGCCTGAACATTCTGCTTGGCGATATCAGTGATCTCGGACTTCATGAAGCGTTCTGAAACGCGCATTGCCTTACCGAAGGCCAGCTCTTCATAAACGATCCGGTCGATCTGGCCTGCAAGCTCCATATCCGCGGGAAGGAGAGAAATGCCCGCCGCAACGAGGCGCTGGCGATAGAATTTTTCCGCCATCACGTTGCGTGTACCCACAAGGGCCGCCGACGTGACGCGGTCCTTCTTCATCTTTTCACCGACGGCGTCGGCGATATGAAGAACCGGAATAGCCACCGCTTCCTTCACGTCGTCATAAAGGGCATGGATGCTGTTGGCGCAGATGACAAGACCGTCCACGCCAGCGGTTTCCAGCCGCTGCGCGGAGCTGAGAATGGGATCTTTTACCTCGTCCCATTCTTCTTCGGAAAAGCTGCGTCCCCAATCGGCGAAATCGAGGCTTTCGAGTATCAGCGGCGCGCTGTGAAGACCGCCCTGTTCCCGACCCACGCGCTCATTGATAATTTGATAGTAGCGCGCCGTCGATCGCCAACTCAGCCCCCCAATTAGCCCCAATTTCTTCATCAAAATTCCCACATTTAGCCGCCCGACAGGCGCGGTTGCCCGAATAGTTCAGGCAATTCCTGATAAAGAACGGGCTTTTATAAGCAAGGGTACTTGGCAGGCCCAGCGCGCGATTCATCGCGAACCGGCCGATTCCTGCCGAAACATCAGGCTCCTTGCGGTGCGGTGCCGCCAAGACCACCATTGCGCCGACGACCTGCGCGCGGAATAGACGTTCCGCCAGCGGGTATCGGGCTCGGCTTGATCTTCGTGCCGTCGTCGCGGGTAATTTCCCCCTTGTCGAGCAAGGTCGCGATTTCGTCACCCGACAGCGTTTCATATTCGAGCAGCGCATTGGCCAGCAAATGCAACTGGCTTTCCTGCTCTGTCAGCACCGATTTGGCACGATCATAGCCGAACTCCACAATCTTGCGGATTTCCTGATCGATGGCCATCGCTGTCTCATTGGACATATGCGTGCGCTGGGACTGGGAATAGCCGAGGAACGTCTCGCCCTGCTGCTCCTCATATTGCAGCGGGCCAAGCTTGTCGGACATGCCCCATTGTGTGACCATGTCGCGCGCCAGTTTGGTCGCATATTGAATGTCACCGCTCGCGCCCGACGAGACCTTGTCATAACCGAAGATGATTTCCTCGGCCACGCGCCCGCCCATCGATACGGCAAGGTTCGCGTACATCTTGTCACGATGATAGCTGTAATTGTCCCGCTCAGGCAGGCGCATGACCATGCCCAGCGCGCGACCGCGCGGAATGATGGTCGCCTTGTGGATCGGGTCGGACGCCGGTTCGTGCACCGCAACGATGGCGTGGCCCGCCTCATGATAGGCAGTCATCTTCTTTTCGTCCTCGGTCATGACCATGGACTTGCGTTCAGAGCCCATCATGACCTTGTCCTTGGCGGCTTCGAACTCGCTCATCGCGACAAGGCGCTTGCTGCGCCGGGCGGCCATCAGGGCCGCCTCGTTGACGAGGTTGGCGAGATCCGCGCCGGAGAAGCCGGGCGTGCCGCGCGCGATCGTGCGGGCGTCCACA
>CAYGOH010000191.1:0-982 GCA_964351385.1 uncultured Sphingobium sp.
GCGCTGATGTTCCTCAACCGGCGCGGATATGCGCCGCTGACGCTGTGCCGCCATTGCGGCTATCGGTTCCAGTGCCCCAACTGCACGGCGTGGATGGTCGAGCACAAGATGACCCGCCGCCTCGCCTGCCATCATTGCGGCCACATGATGCCCACGCCGCGCGAGTGCCCCGAATGTCATGAGGAGGACGCGCTGGTTGCCTGCGGCCCCGGCGTCGAGCGCATAGCCGATGAAGTGAAGATGCTGTTCCCGCAGGCGCGCACCGCAATCGTCACGTCCGATACCTTGTGGTCGCCCGAACGGGTGGCGGAATTTGTCGCCGGGGTGGAAAGCGGCGCGACCGATATCATCATCGGCACACAGCTCGTCACCAAAGGCTATCATTTCCCCAACCTGACGCTGGTGGGCGTGATCGACGCTGATCTGGGCCTAGAAGGCGGAGACCTGCGCGCCGCCGAACGCTGCTTCCAACAGATCATGCAAGTCGCCGGGCGCGCCGGGCGCGGAGAAAAGCCGGGCCGCGTTTTCTTGCAAAGCCGGATGATGCATGCTGGCGTCATTCAGGCGCTGCTATCGGGTGACGCTGAGCGCTTCTACGCCACGGAGACCGCAAATCGCGAGATCGCCAACGCGCCTCCTTTCGGGCGCTTCGCCGCTATCATCGTGTCGAGTGAAAATGCGGAGGAAGCGCTAGCCGTCGCGCGCCGCCTTGGTGACGCCGCACCCCGGTCCGAAGGGCTCGATATCTATGGCCCCGCACCCGCCCCATTGGCCCAATTACGCGGACGCTATCGCCACAGGCTGCTCGTGCACGCATCCCGCACGCTCAATGTGCAGGAAGCCATTCGCTACTGGCTGGATCAGGTTGTCTGCCCCGCCTCCGTGCGGATAACGATCGATATCGATCCGTATAATTTCCTATAGCTATAGTTTAGCGCGAAATAAAAAAGGGCGGGAAAACCCGCCCTTCACAAACGTCTTG
>CAYGOH010000191.1:992-1349 GCA_964351385.1 uncultured Sphingobium sp.
GTGCTGCGGGCGCCGCTTCTTCCACTTCCGCTGCCTCGGGCGCATGCGCATCGTCGCGTTCACGGCGCAGCTCCTCGATCAGCGCGGCCTTGGCGCCGTCCAGCCGTTCGTCGGTCGGCGTTTCGATACCGGCCTTCTTGGCGGCCTTGGCGACAATCGCGTCCAGCTCGCGCTGCGAACACAGGCCCAGCGTCACCGGGTCCTTGGGCTGGATGTTGGCGATGTTCCAGTGGGTGCGGTCGCGAATGGCGCCAATCGTCGTGCGCGTAGTGCCGATCAGCCGACCGATGGCGCCATCGGAAATTTCCGGATGGTTGCGCAATATCCAGGCAATGCCGTCCGGCTTGTCCTGGCGCT
>CAYGOH010000191.1:1359-1693 GCA_964351385.1 uncultured Sphingobium sp.
GTCGGCATTCGCCTCACCCTTCTTGATCTCCTCCTGCGTCAGCTCATGCGCGCGCACCGGATCACGCGGCGTATATTTGATGCTCGCCGTGTCGTCGGCGATCGCTTGTACTTCCAGCATATGCAGGCCGCAAAATTCGGCGATCTGCGGAAAGGTCAGTCCAGTGTTTTCGATCAGCCAGCAAGCGGTGGCGTGAGGCATAAGAGGGTGAGACACGGCTCGGTGCTCCATAGTTGAAATAATAAGGGCCACCCAAGCAGGGTGGCCGTTTATGTTTTCATATGTAGGACATAGTATGATGCAGGGCAAGCGAAAGCTTGCGCGGTCACTCCGC